>NZ_JAHZQQ010000036.1 GCF_019930045.1 Streptococcus australis
GTTTGTGTGAATACTTACAGTTTACCCCAATGAAACGCTATGAGTTTTTTTGTTGCACTATATTTTACAATTTATCTATTAAAAAAAAAAAGAAAACGGCTCTTCGTTTTCTTTTTTTTGCCATAGAGAATAGGTAAGAGTAACAGCTACTGGAATGGCCTGTACTAATACAATGGAATGAAATTGAAAAACAGTTTATTTTCTAAAAAATCATTAAAATCCTTTTATTCACAAGGAATCGTGTTATAATAAAGTCATAAAACGTTTTCAAGAGAGAAGGATAAGACATGGAAAATGAAACAGTTGACTATGGAAAAGTAACAGGAATGGTACACTCTACGGAAAGCTTCGGTGCAGTGGATGGACCAGGGATCCGTTTTATTGTCTTCCTTCAAGGCTGTCAAATGCGGTGTCAGTATTGCCATAATCCGGATACTTGGGCTATGGAAACCAACATGTCTAGAGAACGGACAGTGGAAGATGTCCTAGAAGAAGCCCTCCGCTATCGTGGATTTTGGGGTCAAAAAGGTGGAATCACTGTCAGTGGGGGAGAAGCTCTCTTGCAGATAGATTTCTTGATTGCCCTCTTCACCAAGGCTCAAGAGTTGGGCATTCACTGTACGCTGGATACTTGTGCTCTACCTTTCCGCAATACCCCTCGCTACCTGGAAAAATTTGACAAACTGATGGCAGTGACCGATTTGGTGCTTCTTGATATCAAGGAAATTAACGATGAACGGCACAGATTTGTAACTAGTCAAACGAATAAGAATATTTTGGCTTGTGCCAAGTATTTGTCTGATATTGGCAAGCCCGTTTGGATTCGCCACGTCTTGGTGCCTGGGCTTACAGACCGAGACGACGACTTGATCGAACTTGGGAAATTCGTCAAAACCCTTAAAAATGTTGATAAATTTGAAATTCTGCCCTACCATACCATGGGTGAGTTCAAATGGCGGGAATTGGGCATCCCGTACAAGTTGGAGGGTGTGAAACCACCGACAAAAGAACGGGTTCAAAATGCAAAAGATTTGATGGAAACGGAAAGTTACCAAGATTACCTGAAACGGGTTAAAGGATAAAATAAATCGAGACAGTTGGTCCTTCCAGCTGTCTTTTTCTGATGAAAAGCATCACTATCCCTTTCTTTAAACGGAAAAACGTGCTAAAATAGAGTGAATATACAAATGAAAATGAAGAGGTAGAAACATGTCAAAAATTCTCGTTTTTGGTCACCAAAATCCTGACTCAGATGCCATCGGTTCATCTGTAGCCTTTGCTTATCTTGCAAAAGAAGCATACGGTTTGGATACAGAAGCAGTGGCTCTAGGAACTCCAAATGAAGAAACAGCTTTCGTATTGGACTATTTTGGTGTGGAAGCACCGCGCGTGATCACATCAGCTAAAGCAGAAGGTGCAGAGCAAGTCATCTTGACGGACCACAATGAATTCCAACAATCTGTGTCAGATATCGCTGAAGTAGAAGTATACGGTGTAGTGGATCACCACCGTGTGGCTAACTTTGAAACTGCTAGCCCACTTTACATGCGTTTAGAACCAGTTGGTTCAGCATCTTCTATCGTATACCGCATGTTCAAAGAACACGGTGTAGCAGTGCCAAAAGAAATCGCAGGTTTGATGCTTTCAGGTTTGATTTCAGATACTCTTCTTTTGAAATCTCCAACAACTCACCCATCTGATAAGGTGATTGCACCTGAATTGGCTGAATTGGCTGGTGTCAACTTGGAAGAATATGGTCTTGCCATGCTCAAGGCTGGTACCAACTTGGCAAGCAAATCAGCAGAAGAATTGATTGACATCGATGCTAAGACTTTTGAACTCAACGGAAATAATGTCCGTGTTGCCCAAGTCAATACAGTTGATATTGCTGAAGTTTTGGAACGCCAAGCTGAAATCGAAGCAGCCATCCAAGCCGCCAATGCAGCTAACGGCTACTCTGACTTCGTTTTGATGATTACTGATATTGTCAACTCAAACTCAGAAATTTTGGCTCTTGGTGCTAATATGGATAAGGTAGAAGCAGCTTTCAACTTCAAACTTGAAAACAATCATGCTTTCCTTCCAGGTGCCGTTTCACGTAAGAAACAAGTGGTTCCTCAATTGACTGAAAGCTTTAATGCATAATGATAGGTGGGGAAACCCATCGTTAAAAAGGAGTTTCGACTCCTTTTTTGCTAGGAGGAGACCATGTTAGAATCTGGCGATTTGATTTTTGTGAGAGAAAATACGGAAATGGGCCAGGCCATCCAGGCCTCGACAGGTAACTACAGTCACGTGGCTATCTTTTTGAACGGACAGATCTATCATGCTAGGGTGGAAGGTGGTGTTCTTTCCCAGTCACCCGAAGATTTCTTTGAAGCTGGAAAAGTCTATGACCTTTATCGCTATACGGCGATTGATCACGAAGAAGTCAAAAAGCGAGCAGAGAGCCTTTTAGGAGCTCCCTACAATGCGTCCTTTTATCCAGATGGAAAAGGTTTCTATTGTTCCCAGTTCATCGCTGAACTACTCCCTGTTTTTGAGACCATTCCCATGAAGTTTGGAGATGAGGAAGAGGAGATTAGTCCGTTCTGGCTGGATTACTACAAGGAACTTGGCCTAGCCGTTCCCCTAGATCAGCCCGGAACCAACCCGAGTCAGTTAGCCCAGTCTTCCCGTCTACAGTTTAAAGAAAGGTATTTGGATGATTCAGATCATTAATCCCACACGTTTGACACGTCAGCTATTTTTCAAGGACTTGATCAACTATCTGGACCAGCAGGATGATGTGATCCTGCGACAAATCAAGGCCCAATTTCCAGATCAACCAGTGGATAAGCTGATGGAGGAGTATATCAAAGCGGGCTTCATCCTTCGAGAAAATAAACGCTACACTCTCAATTTGCCTTTCTTAGAGTCAGCTGATCGAGTTGAACTGGATCAAGAGGTCTTTGTTCGAGAGGACAGTGCAGTTTATCAAGAATTAAAAGCCAAGGTCTTCCAAACAGAACTCCGCAATACTACCAATGCAGCGATTTTGATAGAGGAGACTGACTTCGAACGACATGCACAGACACTTTCCAATTACTTCTACAAGGTGAAACACCAATACCCTTTGACGGAGGAGCAAGAGAAACTCTATGCTATTTTGGGTGATGTCAATCCTGAGTATGCTCTTAAGTATATGACCAGCTTTTTGCTCAAGTTCCTCAAAAAAGAAGAAGTCCAGCAAAAGCGCAGAGACATCTTTGTTGATAGCTTAGAAGTCTTAGGCTATATCCGCAAAAATGATGAAGGCAAATATGAATTAGCAGTGGACTTGGACAAGGAAAGGCTGATGTTTATCAAACAATAAAAAAGGCTAGGAATTTTCCTAGCCTTCTTTCGTTTGATTAAAGGTAACGTTCAGCAATGGCGGCATCGCCTGGATACTCTTCTTTTACGCCATTGACGATTTGGTAGCAGTCAGCTCCTTTTCCGGCGATAATGACGGCATCTTCAGGCTTGCTGGTCGTTGCCATAGCTACTTGAATGGCTTGCTCGCGATCTGCGATTTTCTCGACAGGGCGCGTGATGAAGCTGCTAATCTCTTCAGCGATAGCCAAAGGATCTTCATAGTTGGGATCATCCGCTGTGAGGAAGACTTGGATCTCAGGATGGTCTTCTAAGAGTAAGCCAAAGTCTTTGCGGCGGCTCTCTCCCTTATTACCGGTTGATCCAAGGACCAGTGAAATCGTCCCCGTTTGATGGGTTTCAACAACTGAGAGTAGTTTTTTCAAGCTATCTCCATTATGGGCATAGTCGATGAAGACCTTGGCTCCATTTTGCTGAGTCAAGACTTCCATTCGGCCAGGAACGCGCGTCTTAGCAATCCCTTTTTGGATATCCTCGAGACTCGCTCCTAGGCGAAGGCAGGCAAGACCTGCAGCCACAGCATTTTCTTGGTTGAAGTGACCGATGAGCTGGGTATCATAATCTCCCGCCAGCTTGCCAGTGACAGAAAAGCTAAAGGCTTTTGAGTTCTGGACTTGGTTGCTTGATTGACTACCGTAGAAGTCGTGGTCTTGCTCAGCGACTTGTTCCGCAAGAATCTCAAAATGATCCATATCGCTATTGACGACAACAGCACGGCTATTTTCCATCAAGAGACGTTTGTGGTAGAAATAGTCTTCGAAGGTTGGATGCTCAATTGGTCCAATATGGTCAGGGCTGATGTTGAGGAAGACACCGACATCAAAGGTCAGACCGTAAACCCGTTTCACCAAATAAGCTTGGCTAGAAACTTCCATAATCAGGTGGGTCCGATCGTTGGCAACTGCCTGGGCCATCATTTCAAAAAGATCAATGCTTTCTGGAGTGGTCAAGGTTGATTTGAAGAAGGTCTTGCCATCCAAGGTTGTATTCATAGTGGATAGCATGGCTGGACGGTGTCCTTGCTCAAGAATCTTGTAGGCATAGTAAGCAGAAGTCGTTTTGCCCTTGGTCCCTGTAAAAGCTAAGAGTTTTAGCTGGCGCTCAGGGTGGCCATAGAATTCCATGGCAATCAAGCTCATAGCCTGTTTGATATCCGTAACGATAATGGCCGGTATGCTGACTTCAAAATCTTGCTCAGCGACATACCACTGAAGACCTTGTTCGATCGCTTGTTCCAAAAATTCCTTCTTGAAATTTGCCCCCTTCACAAAAAAGAGGGTCTCAGCGTTGACCTTTCGACTATCGTAGCTAATTTGATTAAAAGAAACACCACTTGTAGAATAGTGGTATTCTCCGTCTTGTAGGATCTCACGAAAGTTGTGATCCTCTTTTAAAATGTTTAGTACAGTTTCTATCTTCATCATAATCCTATTTTAAACTGAAAGACCTTATTTTACAAGTGTAAAGGAAAAGTTTATAATGAAAGAAGACTATAAAGTAGAGGAAAGATATGAGTAACGAAACAAGTAATCAACAGGCCCAGATGCTTCGAGGAACAGTCTGGTTAACAGCCAGTAATTTCATTAGTCGTCTCTTAGGAGCAGCCTATATCATCCCTTGGTATATCTGGATGGGCAAACATGGTGCAGAGGCAAACGGTCTCTTTACTATGGGCTATAATATTTACGCTTGGTTTTTGCTGATTTCAACTGCAGGAGTTCCTGTAGCGGTTGCTAAGCAAGTGGCCAAGTACAATACCAAGGGGCAAGAAGAACACAGTTTTGCCATGATTCGTGGCTTCCTTAAGTTCATGTCTTTATTGGGCTTGGTTTTTGCCATTATTATGTATGTGCTTTCTCCAGTATTTGCAAATCTGTCTGGAGGTGGGAAAGACCTAATCCCTGTCATGCAGAGCTTGTCTTGGGCAGTCTTGATTTTTCCTTCCATGAGTGTCGTTCGTGGCTTCTTCCAAGGGCATAACAATCTGAAGCCTTACGCCATCAGTCAAATTGCTGAGCAAGTGATTCGGGTTATCTGGATGCTCTTGACAGCTTACTTCATTATGAAGGTCGGCTCAGGTGATTACGTTGAAGCCGTAACCCAGTCCACTTTTGCAGCCTTTATTGGGATGGGAGCGAGTCTTCTAGTCCTCGTCTATTACCTCTGGAAAACAGGGCTTCTACAGCACATTATCCATCGCCCAGAGTCTGATAGCCAGATTGATACCAAGGCTCTCTTGTGGGATACCATTCGTGAAGCGATTCCGTTCATTGTGACAGGATCAGCTATTCAACTCTTTCAAATTATCGACCAGATGACCTATAGCAATGTCATGTCTTGGTTCACCAACTTCACTCGTTCAGAGTTGTTGGTTCAGTTCAGCTACTTCTCAGCGAATCCGAACAAGATTACCATGATTTTAATTGCAGTTGCGACATCGATCGGTGGGGTGGGAATCCCTCTTCTTACAGAGAACTATGTCAAGGGTGATTTCCGGGCTGCAGGTAAGCTGGTTCAAGATAATTTGACCATGCTAGTAGCCTTCTTGCTTCCAGCGACGATTGGAGCAGTAGCCATTGCTGAGCCTCTCTATACGGTCTTTTACGGGAAACCAGATTCCCTGGCTTTGGGACTCTTTATCCTAGCCATGTTACAAACGGTCATCCTAGGCTTGTATACGGTTCTCTCTCCAATGATCCAGGCTCTTTTCCAAAATCGGAAGGCAATTCTTTACTTTGGTTATGGAGTATTGGTGAAACTGATTCTCCAAGTACCGTTCATTTATCTCTTTAAAGCCTATGGTCCTCTTCTTTCTACTACGATTGGTCTCATGATTCCGATTGTTCTTATGTACAAGGAAATTCATCAGGTGACTCATTTCAATCGCAAGACAGTCTTCAAACGGAGCTTATTGACAGCCATTCTCACCTTGATCATGCTCTTGGTGGTCCTAATTGCAGGCTTTATCCTTGGCTTGGTCATCAAACCAAATGGTCGAGTGACAAGCATGATTTATGTAGCTCTGATTGGTGGTGTGGGAATCGTGGTATACGGTGGCCTCGGTCTTCGTCTTCGTTTCTTAGATCGCTTCATTGGTAGTAAGGCAGCTAGTCTTCGAAATAAATTTCATATTTCATAATCAGTAGAGGTTGGGGCTATCCCACCTCTTTTTTCATTATAGTTTGAAGCTATATCTAGCTCTTGAAAAAGGAAAAACCGAATCATCTAAAGAAGTGATACAATAGAGACAATTGAATTTAGGTCCATTGGAGGTTTGTATGAGTCACAAAAAGAATATTAACACCATCCTAGCTCAAGCGGGAATCAAGTCGGATCCAGCAACAGGGGCTTTGATTACACCGCTTCATTTTTCAACCACTTACCAGCATCCAGAGTTTGGTCAATCTACTGGTTTTGACTATATCCGTACCAAGAATCCGACGCGGGTAAACGCTGAAAAGACCTTGGCAGCTATTGAGAGTGCAGAGCATGCCTTGGTGACGAGCTCAGGTATGTCTGCCATTGTCTTAGCCTTTAGTATTTTTCCTGTTGGCAGTAAGGTTTTGGCAGTAAGAGATCTTTATGGAGGCTCTTTCCGTTGGTTCAACCAAATGGAACAAGAAGGACGCTTTTTCTTTACCTATGCAAATTCTGAAGAAGAATTGGTAGAGGGATTGAAGGGAGAGGTGGATATTCTCTATATTGAAACGCCTACGAACCCACTCATGCTGGAGTTTGACATCCAGAAATTAGCTAAACTCGCTCATGAAAAAGGGGCAAAAGTGATTGTAGACAATACCTTCTATAGCCCTATCTACCAACGTCCAATTGAAGAAGGAGCAGATATCGTCCTTCACTCAGCGACCAAGTATCTAGCGGGTCATAATGACGTTTTGGCTGGTGTTGTAGTGACTGATGATGAAGGTCTCTATGAGCAACTCTTTTATAACTTAAACACAACTGGAGCTGTTCTCTCTCCTTTTGACAGCTACCAATTGATCCGTGGGTTAAAAACCTTAGCCCTTCGAATGGAGCGCTCTACAGAAAACGCGAAGAAGGTAGTGGAATTCTTGAAGGGGCATCCAGCTGTTAAGGAAGTCTTGTATACCGGCAAGGGAGGCATGGTTTCCTTTAAAGTAAGCCATCAAGAAAAGATTCCAACCATTTTGAACCACTTGCAAGTCTTTACCTTTGCAGAAAGCTTAGGTGGAGTGGAGAGTTTGATTACCTACCCAACTACACAGACCCACGCAGATATTCCTGCAGAGGTTCGTCATTCCTATGGGTTAACGGATGACTTGCTTCGCCTTTCCATCGGAATTGAAGATGCACGGGATTTGATTGAGGATTTAGAACAAGCATTGGCTAGATAGGAGTCCATCATGGGAAAAGAACAATTTTTGACTGTCCCTAATCGTTTGGGGCATCATACTAGCAAGTGGAAGGAGTCAGAGCAGGATCCAGAACTTCTTCCTGCTTGGATTGCAGATATGGATTTTGAATCCTTGCCTGCGGTTCGACAAGCCATTCGAGATTACGCGGATCAATTGGTCTACGGCTACACCTATCCTAGTGAAGAGCTTTACCAGACTGTTCAGAATTGGGAAAAGTCAGAGCATGGATATGTTTTTGAGAAGGAAGCCATTGTCTTTATGGAGGGTGTGGTTCCGTCTATTTCGACGGCTATTCAGGCTTTCACTAAGGAAGGCGAGGCTGTTCTCATCAATACGCCAGTCTATCCACCCTTTGCCCGTAGTGTCCGCCTCAATCAACGCAAATTAGTGACCAATTCCTTAGTAGAAGTGGATGGACTCTTCCAAATTGATTTTGAGCAATTGGAGAAAGACTTTGAAGAGCACCAAGTCAAGCTCTACATCCTGTGCAATCCTCATAACCCAGGCGGTCGCGTCTGGGAACGAGAAGTCCTAGAAAAGATTGGTCGTCTCTGTCAAAAACATGGGGTCTTGCTTGTTTCAGATGAAATTCACCAAGACTTGGTGCTATTTGGAAATCGGCACGTATGTTTTAATACGGTAGATCCAAGCTTTAAGGACTTCACCCTTGTCTTATCGAGTGCGACCAAAACCTTCAACATCGCAGGGACAAAAAATTCCTATGCCATCATCGAAAATGATGCACTAAGAAAATCCTTCCAAGCTCAGCAGTTGCGAAACAATCAACATGAGATTTCTGCCCTTGGCTTTATCGCCACCGAAGTAGCCTATCAGAATGGAAAAGGCTGGTTAGAGGACTTAAAGGAAGTCTTGGAAGAAAATATCAACTACACTGTAGAAGTTTTGCGTGAGCAGACAGACATTGGTGTGATGAAACCGCAAGGGACCTATCTACTCTGGCTTGATTTTTCTGCCTACGGTTTGTCAGAAGAAGAACTCCATGCTCGACTTCATGACCAGGCTAAGGTCATCCTCAATAAAGGGACAGACTTTGGAGTAGAAGGGAAGCAACATGCCCGTTTGAATGTGGCAGCTCCGAAAACCCTAGTCCAAGAGATTGTCGATCGGATCGTAACAAATTTTCCTAAAAAAGGTTGATTTTAAGGGTTGACTTTTCTATAGGGGAGGAGTATACTCAAAGGGAATAACGGTAGGTGAGGCTACCACAAGGATACGGATGACTACCGCAAAGCAGTGGAGACACTACTCGTTGGTCAACAGTCCTGATCGCAAAGGTCAAGACTAAGCTCATTTCATTGCCTTGTGGAGCTAAAGCTTGGACGGTCTATTTTTTGAGAATTTTTATTAAAAAATAAACGACGAGTTTAATGAGTCCTACCTGTAAAAGGGGAGGGCTCTTTTCTAATGCTTAAGAAGCCTCTCACCTATCAAGTAAAAAAGGAGAGCACTATGATACAAATCGACGATCATCCCGAACCGCACATAGCCAGCCAATCGCTGATTTGTGTCATCGGGACTCTATAAGCGTTTGGCTCCTGATTTAAAAGGAGATTCCAATGCAAACAACAAAAGAAAGACTCATTGCTGCATTGCAAGATGCAGAAACAAGAACCTTAGCAACCTATCAATCCAGCTGGTCTGGCTTGATGGAAGACCAAGTAGAGGAAAACCGGGATAACTATGGAGAAAATGTCCTCACAAAGGGGCAAGATGATTCTATATGGAAACGGATTGTTGAATCCATCATCAATCCCTTCACAATCATCTTACTGCTCATTGCCCTTGTTTCTCTGGTGACCAATGTTTGGTTAGCCAAACCAGGTGAGGAAGATCCAACGACCTCTCTCATCATCGTCGTTCTCGTCCTTCTCTCTGGAGGGATTCGCTTTATCCAAGAATTGCGAAGTGACAAGGCTGCTAGCAACCTTTCTCGCATGATTGTCAATACAGCAACGGTCATTCGAGATGGCAAAGAAGAAGAAATTCCCATTGATGAGATTGTGGTGGGAGACCTGATCAAATTGAGTGCAGGCGACATGATCCCAGCGGATGTGGTCTTGTTGGATTCTCGAGACTTCTTCGTCCAACAATCTGGTTTGACTGGAGAGAGCGATGCTGTCGAAAAAGTCTGCTTGAAAAAAGCGACTGGCCAAAATCTAGACAGTCTTTTGGAGAGTGAAAGTCTAGCTTTCATGGGGACCAACGTCATCTCAGGTCGAGCAACAGCCTTGGTCTTGGTCGTTGGGGATGAAACCATGATGGGAGCGATTGAGCAAACCATCAATACTTATGATGAACCAACCTCTTTTGAACGAGAAATGAACACCATCTCTTGGTTGTTGATCCGACTGATGATGGTCATGGTACCCATCGTCTTCTTTATCAATGGTTTGACAGATGGGGATTGGCTGGAAGCAGGGGTCTTTGCCCTCAGTGTAGGGGTGGGCTTGACTCCGGAAATGCTCCCAATGATTATCACAGCTAGCTTGGCCAAGGGTTCCATTATCATGGCCAAAGAAAAGGTGGTCATCAAAAAGCTCAACGCTATTCAAGATCTAGGCGCTATTGATATCCTCTGTACGGACAAGACAGGAACCTTGACCCAAGATGAGATTGTACTCGAATACCCCCTCGACATTCGTGGGGACTTGGATTTGTCTGTCCTTCGTCGGGCCTATCTCAATTCTTACTTCCAAACCGGCCTCAAAAACTTAATGGATCGCGCTATTATCAGCCGGACAGAAAGAGAAGCTAAGAAACATGAGATTGTCAGAGGCTTGGACAAAAGCTTCCAAAAAATTGATGAATTGCCTTTTGACTTTGAACGCCGGCGGATGAGTGTCATTGTCAAAGATGAGCAGGGAGTCGTGAGCATGGTCACCAAGGGAGCCCTGGAAGAAATGCTAGCAGTCTCTAACTATGTGGAATACAAGGATGAGATTATCCCCCTAACAGACCAAGTGAGGGAAGAAGTCTTGGCAGAAGTAGCTCAACTGAATGAACAAGGTTTGCGCGTGCTAGGGGTTAGTTACAAATCAAATCTTGAGGAAGGCTATGCCTTTGAAGTAGCGGATGAAGCAGACATGATCTTGACGGGCTATCTAGCCTTCTTGGATCCACCAAAACCATCCGCAGCACCAGCCATCAATACTCTTGCGGAATACGGAGTTGCTACTAAAATCCTTACGGGTGATAATGAGAAAGTGACCCAAGCGGTTTGTGAAAAGGTGGGACTGGATGTTGACCACATTTTGCTGGGTAGCGATATCGACAGTCTCTCTGATTCAGACTTGGCCCAAGCAGTAGAAACCACCACCGTTTTTGCAAAATTATCTCCAGATCAAAAAGCACGCATTATCTTGCAACTCAAAGCAAATGGCCACAAGGTCGGATATATGGGAGACGGGATCAACGATGCTCCTTCTATGAAAGTGGCAGATGTGGGGATTTCGGTTGATACAGCTGTCGATATTGCCAAAGAAACAGCAGATGTTATCCTTCTGGATAAAGACTTGATGGTCCTCGAAAAAGGCTTGGTAGAAGGCCGCAAAGTTTATGCCAACATGACCAAGTACATCAAGATGACTGTTTCTTCTAATTTCGGAAATATCTTCTCTCTTCTCTTTGCCAGTATTTTCCTTCCTTTCCTTCCAATGGCCCCTATCCATCTTATCGTTTTAAACTTGGTTTATGACCTTTCCTGTATCGCCTTGCCTTTTGACCGAGTGGATAAGGACTTCTTGAAGAAACCTCGGATTTGGGAAGCAAAGTCCATTACCCGCTTTATGGCCTGGTTTGGTCCTATTTCCTCTGTATTTGACATCTTGACCTTTATCGCTCTCTACTTTATCATCGTACCCATGATTACAGGCTATGGCTATGTCCATGGAGCAGACAGTGCGGGACTCTTCATCATGCTCTTTCAAACCGGCTGGTTCATTGAGTCCATGTGGTCCCAAACTATGGTCATCTATATGCTCCGCTCTCCAAAATTGCCCTTTGTTCAAAGTCGGCCAGCCCTTGCTGTTATGGCAACGACTTTATTGGGCGCCCTCTTTGTGATCTTCCTACCATATGGCCCACTGGCTTCCTTGTTGAAAGTAGCGCCACTAAATAGTCTTTACTTCCTATTACTTGCGGGAATCCTTTTCCTTTATATGGCAAGTGTCACCCTGGTCAAACACTATTATATTGGCAAGTACAAGGAGTGGCTATAAGCTAGTCATTAAAATAAGAAAAGAAAAGGTTTGCATATCTGTAGGCCTTTTTCTTCCTTTTTGATATAATAAGATGAATATAGAGAAAGAAGGAATCACAATGGGAAAACTTGAAGTTATTAAACATCCACTGATCCAGCATAAATTGTCTATTTTGCGTCGGACAGATACCTCTACAAAGGCTTTTCGTGAATTAGTAGATGAAATTGCTATGTTGATGGGATACGAAGTTTTGCGCGAACTTCCTCTTGAAGATGTAGAAATCGAAACACCAATTACAAAAACAGTTCAAAAACAAATTGCTGGTAAAAAACTAGCGATTGTTCCAATCCTTCGTGCAGGGATCGGGATGGTAGACGGACTCTTGAGTTTGGTACCCGCAGCTAAAGTTGGTCACATCGGAATGTACCGCGATGAAGAAACCTTGAAACCAGTTGAATACTTGGTGAAATTGCCAGAAGATATCGACCAACGTCAAATCTTTGTGGTAGACCCAATGTTGGCGACTGGGGGATCTGCAATCCTAGCGGTAGATTCATTAAAGAAACGTGGTGCAAGCCATATTAAATTTGTCTGCTTGGTTGCAGCACCAGAAGGGGTGGAAGCTCTTCAAACAGCTCATCCGGATGTCGAAATCTTTGCTGCAGCCTTGGATGAACGCCTCAACGAAAACGGCTATATCGTTCCAGGTTTGGGTGATGCTGGGGACCGCTTGTTTGGTACCAAATAAGCACATTTCCAATCCATCTTTGGGAAAGTAAAAATTTGACCTTTGTTGACCAATGGGATATAATAGCTTTTATAAAGAATGGAAGGAGAGCTAGCCTCTCGAATCAACCGGATGAAACTCGTGAGATGGTGCCGGTTATAATGGATAAAAGGAGATGAATGAATGATTCCAGTAGTAATTGAACAAACTAGTCGTGGCGAACGCTCATACGACATTTACTCACGCCTCTTAAAAGACCGTATTATCATGGTGACAGGACCGGTAGAAGACCAAATGGCCAATTCGATTATTGCCCAATTGCTCTTCTTGGATGCCCAAGATAATACCAAAGATATCTATATGTATATCAATACGCCAGGAGGCTCTGTCTCTGCAGGTTTGGCAATCGTCGATACCATGAACTTTATCAAATCAGACGTCCAAACCATCGTCATGGGGATGGCAGCTTCAATGGGGACTGTGATTGCATCAAGTGGTGCCAAAGGCAAACGCTTCATGTTGCCAAATGCTGAGTACATGATCCACCAACCAATGGGTGGTACTGGTGGCGGTACTCAACAAACGGATATGGCCATTGCAGCAGAACACCTCTTGAAAACACGTCACAGATTGGAAAAAATCTTGGCAGAAAATTCAGGTCAAACCATCAAGAAAATCCACGCTGATGCAGAACGGGATAATTGGATGACTGCAGAAGAAACCTTAGCTTATGGTTTCATCGATGAAATCATGGCTAACAACAATCTCGGATAAGAAATCTTAACCATCCAGCCCTCTCCTTTGACAGGAGAGGTTTTTTTAAGACATTCTTTACTTTCTAGAAAAAGATAGTATTTTTACCTGAAATTTGCTATACTTGTAACAGAAGCAGAAAGGGATTGTGTATGTTTGAGAAGCAAGCTAGAACAGGCTTAATTGTAAAATTGTATTATAATCGAGATGCAAAGAAATTACAGGAAATTGGGGATGTGATCTATCATTCCAAAAAAATGCGCTATGTCCAGGTCTATGTCGATAGTCCTCAAGTTCTTGAAATTATGCAGCAATTAAAAAAAGAACGCTTTGTAAAGAAGGTTCAAATTTGCCATATTCAAGAATTGGATCGTGATTTTGTAGGAAGTTTGCATCGTCAACAGGATGAAACACAAGTAGAAAACGCAATCATTTAAAGGATTGCGTTTTTTATATTGACAATTGTCAGATAATTCGGTATATTCTTAATATGTATTTATTTTAAGATTATTTAAGGAGATTATTACAAATGAAGAAAAAATTTGCTCTTTCATTTTTAACAATTGCAAGTGTCGCTCTTCTTGCGGCCTGTGGTGAAGTTTCAACTTCAGGTTCAAACACAACTGGTAACGAAATCGGCAAAGAACTAAAAATCGGTTTTAACTTTGAAAAAACTGGTGAAGTAGCAGCATATGGTAGTGCTGAACAAAAAGGTGCTCAATTAGCCGTTGATGAAATCAATGCTAATGGTGGAGCTGATGGTAAGAAGATTGTTGTCACAGACAAAGATAACAAATCTGAAACAGCTGAAGCAGCTACAATCACTACAAACCTTGTCACTCAATCAAAAGTGAACGCTCTTGTAGGGCCTGCTACTTCAGGTGCCACTGCCGCAGCTGTTGCGAATGCTGGTAAAGCAGGTGTTCCATTGGTAACACCATCTGCAACACAAGATAATTTGACAAAAGGTCAAGATTACCTTTTCCGTGCAACCTTCATCGATAGCTTCCAAGGACAAATCATTGCTAAATATACAACGGATAACTTGAAAGCGAAGAAAGTTGTTCTATACTACGATAATTCATCTGACTATGCTAAAGGGATTGCTGAAGCCTTTAAGAAATCTTATAAAGGTGAAATCGTAGCAACAGAAACTTTCCAATCTAAGGATACAGACTTCCAAGCTGCTCTTACAAAAATCAAAGACAAAGACTTCGATGCGATTGTCCTTCCAGGGTACTACACTGAAACTGGTAAAATCGTAAACCAAGCACGTGGTATGGGAATCAAACAACCAATCATTGGTGGTGATGGATTTAGCGATGCTAAATTCGTTGAACAAGCAACACCTGCTGCAGCTACAGACATCTACTACGTAGCTGGATTCTCTACTGAAGGTGAAATGACTGATAAAGCCAAAAAATTCGTAGAAGCTTATAAAGCAAAATACAACGAAGAACCTTCAATGTTTGCAGCTTTGGCGTATGATTCAGTTTACATGGTTGCAGAAGCATCTAAAGGTGCTAAGAACTCTGTCGAATTGAAAGACAACCTTGCGAAGTTGAAAGACTTGGAAGGTGTTACTGGTACAATGTCTATTGACAAAGACCATAATCCGGTTAAATCTGCACTTATGATTGGCTTAAAAGATGGTAAAGTTGAGTCAGTTGAGTCGGTTAAACCTTAATTATCATTTGTTGTTTGTACAAGAGGCTGGGAGAATGAAAATTCCTGGCCTCGCTCTTTATTATTAGAAAGGATGGTTCAAATGCTCCAGCAATTAGTGAACGGTCTAATCTTGGGAAGTGTCTATGCACTCTTAGCCCTTGGTTATACTATGGTGTATGGAATTATCAAATTGATCAACTTTGCCCATGGGGATATCTACATGGTAGGTGCCTTTATGGGGTATTTCTTATTGAACTCATTGAAAGTTAACTTCTTTGTAGCCTTGCTTCTAGCTATGGTCGGGACAGCTATTTTAGGGGTTGTGATTGAATATCTGGCTTATCGTCCGCTTCGTCATTCGACTCGGATTGCAGCCTTGATCACAGCCATCGGGGTTTCCTTCTTGCTTGAATATGGGATGGTCTTCTTTGTAGGGGCCAATACCCGTTCCTTCCCGCAAGTCATTGAAACTGTTCGTTACAATTTTGGTCCCATTTCGATCTCTAACATTCAGTTGATGATTTTAGGAGTGTCTATTTTCTTGATGGTCGCTCTTCAATTTATTATCCAAAAGACAAAGATGGGGAAAGCCATGCGTGCCGTTTCTGTTGATAGCGATGCCGCTCAATTGATGGGGATTAACGTAAACCGGACCATCAGCTTTACCTTTGCTTTGGGATCAGCCTTAGCGGGTGCTGGTGGGGTTTTGATCGGTTTGTATTACAACTCAATCGAACCTTTGATGGGGATGACACCAGGGATCAAAGCCTTTGTCGCAGCCGTTCTTGGAGGAATCGGAATCATTCCAGGCGCGGCCCTAGGTGGCTTTGTCATCGGTTTATTGGAAACTTTCGCTACAGCGATTGGTCTTTCAGACTTCCGTGATGCTATTGTGTATGCCATCTTGATTGTGATCTTGCTCATCCGTCCAGCAGGTATCCTCGGTAAAAATGTGAAAGAGAAGGTGTAAGCCATGAAACAAAATTTAAAAGTGAATTTAGTCTGGCTTGGTCTTTTGGTCGCAGGTTTTGCCTTGATCCAAGTCTTGGTTGCAGCGGGTGTGCTCAACCTCTTCTATATCCAAATTTTAGAACAAATCGGAATTAATATTATCCTTGCAGTTGGCTTGAACCTCATTGTTGGTTTCTCAGGTCAATTCTCACTCGGTCATGCCGGATTTATGGCGATTGGTGCCTATTCTGCAGCCATTCTCGGTTCTAAATCACCAACCTACGGGGCTTTCTTTGGTGCGATGGTTTTAGGGGCTTTGATCGCAGGTCTCGTTGCCTTGATCGTTGGGGTTCCAACCCTTCGTTTGAAAGGGGACTACCTCGCGATTGCGACACTGGGGGTTTCTGAAATCATCCGGATCTTGATCGTCAATGGTGGTACTCTCACCAATGGTGCCGCTGGGATCCTTGGTTTGCCAGCCTTTACAACCTGGCAATTGGTTTACCTTTTTGTCGTGATTACAACCATCTTTACCATCAACTTCTTACGCAGTCCAATTGGACGTTCTACCCTCTCTGTTCGTGAAGATGAAATCGCAGCAGAATCTGTTGGGATCAATACGACCAAAGTTAAAGTCATCGCCTTTGTTTTCGGTGCGATCACAGCAGCGATTGCAGGATCTCTCCAAGCAGGTTTCATTGGATCTGTCGTTCCGAAAGATTATTCTTTCACCAATACTATTAATGTCTTGATCATTGTCGTGTTTGGTGGTTTGGGATCAATGTCAGGAACAGTTGTGGCAGCTATCGTCTTGGGGATCTTGAACATGGTGCTTCAAGACTTCTCAAGTGTACGTATGATCATTTACTCATTGGCTTTGATTCTCGTGATGATCTTCCGTCCAGGTGGTCTTCTTGGAACATGGGAATTCAGCTTGAAAAAACTACTCTCAAAAAAGGAGGCTAACTAATGGCACTTCTTGAAGTAAAAAATTTAACAAAAAACTTTGGTGGTTTGACAGCCGTTGGGGATGTGACCATGGAACTCAATGAAGGGGAATTGGTTGGGTTGATCGGGCCCAACGGTGCCGGTAAAACAACCCTCTTCAACCTCCTAACAGGAGTGTATGAACCAAGTGAAGGGACCATTACCTTAGACGGTCACCTATTAAATGGTAAAGCACCTTATAAAATCGCTGCAGGTGGTCTGGGACGGACTTTCCAAAATATTCGTCTCTTTAAAGATTTGAGCGTTTTGGACAATGTCTTGATTGCCTTTGCCAACCACCACAAACCACATGTCTTTGCGAGTCTTTTCCGCTTGCCAAGCTATTACAAGAATGAAGAAGCTTTGAAAGCAAAAGCCCTTGAATTGTTAGCCATTTTCGGTTTGGAAAAAGAAGCAGATACTTTGGCTAAAAACTTGGCTTACGGACAACAACGTCACTTGGAGATCGTTCGTGCCCTTGCGACAGAGCCAAAAATCCTCTTCTTGGATGAACCTGCTGCAGGGATGAACCCTCAAGAAACAGCAGAATTGACCCAATTGATCCGTCGCATTCAAAAAGAATTTAATATTACGATCATGCTGATCGAGCACGATATGAGCTTGGTTATGGAAGTAACAGAACGGATTTATGTATTGGAATACGGTCGCTTGATTGCCCATGGTACGCCAGATGAAATCAAGACCAACAAACGCGTAATCGAAGCCTATCTAGGAGGTGAAGCCTAATGTCTATGTTAAAAGTTGAAAATCTTTCTGTACACTATGGCATGATCCAGGCTGTCCGTGATGTCAGTTTCGAGGTAAACGAAGGGGAAGTTGTTTCTCTTATCGGTGCTAACGGAGCTGGGAAAACATCTATTCTTCGTACCATTTCCGGTTTGGTGCGTCCAAGTGCTGGGAAAATCGAGTTTTTGGGTCAGGAGATTCAAAAGGTTCCGGCTCAAAAGATTGTAGCAGCGGGACTCTCTCAAGTTCCAGAAGGTCGTCATGTCTTTCCAGGATTAACTGTTATGGAAAACTTGGAGATGGGAGCTTTCTTGAAGAAAGATCGAGAAGAAAATCAAGCTAACTTGAAGAAAGTCTTCTCCCGTTTCCCACGTTTGGAAGAACGGAAGAACCAAGATGCAGCAACCCTATCTGGTGGGGAACAACAAATGCTTGCAATGGGTCGTGCACTTATGTCGACGCCAAAACTCTTGCTTCTGGATGAACCTTCTATGGGATTGGCTCCAATCTTTATCCAAGAAATCTTTGATATCATCCAAGATATCCAAAAACAAGGAACAACGGTTCTCTTGATCGAGCAAAATGCCAATAAGGCCCTTGCCATCGCAGACCGCGGTTATGTTTTGGAAACAGGGAAAGTCGTTCTTACCGGAACAGGAAAAGAACTCTTAGCCTCAGAAGAAGTCCGCAAGGCCTACCTTGGTGGATAAGATTTCTAAAGTTTGTTTGAAAGAAAAAGTTAGCGAAACCTTTCTTCGGATTGATGACAAAGATAATTTAGAAACTTTCCTTAGGTGAGTACGGACGTCAGCGAACTTCTACGAAGTTCCATGACTTAGTTTTGAGCCTAAGGTCTCAAAACTCCCGAGTGCTAGAAACAATAATGTTTCTAGCACTTTTCTCACGGCGGAAAGTTTCTATATACTCCTAATGATTCAAAAAATAGCATAATTTCTATTATGAAGAATTATTAATCTTATATTATAGGAAAGGTAGTTTTACAATATTCGAAAGAAAGGCCCGAAAGACCTTTCTTTTTGAATTTTTACTAACTGAGATTTTTTTTAGTAAAACAATTTAAAATATTTAATTTCCTTTATTAATTTGGTAAAATAAACGTAATTACTAATGACTGAAATGGATTATAAGATATGCGTATAGATCGTAAAGTTCAATTGGGTGAATTATATAAGGAGCTAAGAGTTGCTAGAGGCTTAAAACAAAAGGATGTTGCTAGAAAAGGATTAAGCATAGCACAATTGTCTAAATTTGAAAATGGGCAAACGATGTTAAGTGCTGATAAATTATTAATAGCGATAGAATCAATCCACATGACTTTTGAAGAGTTTGGCCATAAATTAAATAATTATGAATTACCTAAAGATATTATTTTAGGTAAGAAGATATCCAGTTTATTTTTGAAACAAGATATTAAAGGATTAGAGTATCTATTAACTGAAGTATTACAGAGTGAAGAGACGGATCAATATCAAAGGATTCAGTCATTTATTATTGAAAATGCGATTCATTCATTAGATCAAAACTATGAAATAAATATAGAAGATAGAAAAGTATTGGTAGATTATCTATTTTCAATTGAATCTTGGACATGGTTTGAATTATATATATTTGGAAATACAATGACTTTAATTTCAGATGAAGATCTATTATTTTTTGGTCGTAACCTTTCAGAACGAACAAAAGAATATAGTTTTCTTACACATAATTTAAATTCATTAAAATTAGCCTACGTAAATTTAATTGGCGAATTGATTTTAAGAAAAATTTATGAACAAGTTCCATTATTAATAAACGAACTAGAAAACCTTCTTTTTCCGTATGACCTGTTAGAAATTATGTTGTTGAAATTTTTAAAATTAATAGATGGTTATTCAAAGTCAAAAAACTCTAAAAAAGAAATCAAACATTTTATAGAGTCTCTTCGTGTTATTGGTAATAGTGAGCTAACTGATATTTTAGAAATGAAATTGGATCAGTTTGGGATTCAATTGAATGGAGAGTGATTTATTAGCTAAGTACTTAAAAATCTATTTGAAGATATATTTGAAATATTTTTATTGTTTCTGATATTTCATTATATCTAAGCAATTATTTTGGCGCATTTGGTAAGTAAATAATAATATCCAATATTAGAAATAGAATCATGTATTTTTTCTTCATTTTTCTTTCCCCTAATTTTTATTTGCAAGATTATTGTAAATAAAAATTGGGGGATTTTTAAAAAATTTCATATATGAAATTTTATTTGAATTTAAAAATATTGTAGTAAACTAAGGTTGTCAATAATTAAAGAAGCCTACCGCTTTAATTGTTGCAATATAATATCTAATTAAAATCATATGGAGGTGAATGTCATGTTTTTAGAAGAAATTGAAGTTGAATCAGTTGTTACTACTGTTTGTGGCTGTCTTTGGAATTGTTAAGTTTGTAATTTGGTATTAATAATATAATACAAATAGTACTTGGTAGGAGTACTATTTGTGTTTATATGACTTATTTTTACTATCAAAACAGTATTTAATGGAGTGTAAAAATGAAAAAGATATTAAAATCTGGATTATCCTTTCTAAAAAAAGATGATGATATTTTTCTATTACCTTCCTTAGGGAAAGGATATAAACTTAATACTGATAAAAGTAATGATGATTCTGTCAATAATTTTGTGTAAACACTCAAGTAAAGTTGCGGAGTGTTAATCAAATAAGCTTTCAAGTGTGTC
>NZ_JAHZQQ010000037.1 GCF_019930045.1 Streptococcus australis
GTGTGAATACTTACAGTTTACCCCAATGAAACGCTATGAGTTTTTTTGTTGCACTATATTTTACAATTTATCATAAAATTTGCTTTTTATAAAAAAAGGTGTATAATAATACAAAATCTTTATTAAAGGAGATAAGTGATGAAAAAATCTAAACTAGCTTTCCTTGCAGGTATCACGGCTGCCTCAGCCCTGTTCCTTGCTTCTTGTGGATCATCTACTAACTCATCAAAGGGAACAACCTACAACTACGTGTATGGTACAGATCCTGATTCCTTGAACTATTTGACTTCAAATCGTTCAACTACAAGCGACATTACAACCAACTTGGTCGACGGTTTGTTCGAAAACGACCAATACGGTAACTTGGTCCCTGCTCTAGCAGAAGATTGGTCTGTTTCTAAGGATGGATTGACTTATACTTACAAACTTCGTAAAGATGCAAAATGGTATGACTCAGAAGGGAACGAATATGCAGATGTCACTGCAAATGATTTCGTGACATCTCTGAAATATGTAGCCGATAAAAAATCCGATGCCCTTTACTTGGTTCAAAACTCAGTCAAAGGCTTGGATGATTATGTGAACGGAAAAACCAAAGACTTCTCAACTGTTGGGGTCAAAGCTGTTGATGATCATACTCTTCAATATACTTTGAACCAACCAGAATCTTTCTGGAATTCTAAATTGACCACTTCGACCATGATGCCAGTCAACGAGAAATTCTTGGAATCAGCAGGGAAAGATTTCGGTATCGTGAAACCAAATGGTATCCTCTATAACGGAGCTTATATTTTGAAGTCCTTCACTTCAAAATCACAGATCGAGTTGGAAAAGAACCCTGAATACTACGATAAGAAAAACGTCCACATCGATACCGTTAAATTAACTTACTTCGATGGATCCGACCAAGACTATCTTGCTCGTAACTACTCAGATGGTAACCTATCTACTGCTCGTCTCTTCCCAACAAGCTCAACCTACAGTACGATTGAGAAGAAATTTAAGGATAACATCGTTTATTCACCACAAGATTCTACTGTTTACTACGCTTATTTCAACGTCAACCGTCAAAATTACGGCCATACCAATAAGACATCTGATGAGCAAAAGAACAACACCAAGACAGCTCTTCAAAACAAAAACTTCCGTCAAGCTTTGAACTTTGCTTTAGATAGAACTTCCTACAGCGCTCAAGTTAACGGGAAAGACGGAGCATCAAAAACTCTTCGTACCCTTCTAGTTCCACCGACATTTGTGCAAGCGGACGGGAAAGACTTCGGTACTCTCGTTGAAGAAAAACTTGCCGCAACAGGAGATGAGTGGAACGGTGTTAGCTTCGCAGATGCTCAAGATAGCTTGCATAATGCGGATAAAGCCAAAGCAAAACTAGAAAAAGCTAAGGCTGAATTGCAATCACAAGGTGTTCAATTCCCAATCCATATCGACTATGTTGTAGACCAATCTTCTAATGCTCTTGTCCAACAAGCAGACTCTATGAAGAACTCAATTGAAGCAGCCCTTGGTAAAGACAATGTCGTGATCGATGTACAAAAATTGTCAACAGACGATGCAGATAACGCTACTTACTTTGCCCAATCACCAGAACAAAAAGACTTTGATATGGATATCACTGGTTGGGGACCTGACTTCCAAGATCCATCTACTTACTTGGATATCTTAAACCCAACAGATGGTTCAGCCTTGACTGGTATGGGACTTGATCCTAAGAAAGACCAAGCGCTCATCGAGAAAATTGGTTTGAACGAATACCAAGCATTGCTCGATGCTGCCAATGATGAAAAATTGGATACTAATGCACGTTATGAAAAATACGCTGCTGCCCAAGCTTGGTTGACAGAAAATGCCATGGTTCTTCCAATCTACTCTAAGGGTGGAGTTCCATCTATCACCAAGGTAACACCATTCTCAGCAGCAAATTCTGCAATTGGTATTAAAGGTGAAACAAGCTTCTTCAAATACCAAAAAGTTCAAGACAAGACAGTCACAACTGACGACTACGAAAAAGCTTATAAGAATTGGTTGAAGGAAAAAGAAGAATCTAATAAAAAAGCGCAAGAAGAACTTGCAAAACACGTCAAATAATGGTTGACGTCAAAACACCGAGGATCAAATCCTCGGTGTTTTTTGTTCAGCAACTTGTGTCATTTTTCAATCCTTGATAGAGCCATCGCTATCGCACGACAATCTTCCGATAACTTCTAGAAGTTAGCAGAAAGACGATGACATAAGAGATGAAAAAGACAGCGCAGATAGAAAGAGTTGTTTGAAGGACCAAGCCCGCATTGGTCGCTCCTAGGATGGCAACGATTTTTGCAATCATCTTGTAGGCCACTCCTAGGTAGAGGAAGGAGAAGAATAATGGAAGGAAAAAGACGGTGAGAATTTGTTTTCGAATGGTGGTGCCGGTTTGCTTTTGGTCCAATCCTACTTGTTGCAAGATCACAAAATTATCCCGATCCTCATGACCCTCTGAAATCTGCTTGTAGTAAATGACGAGAACTGTAGCTAATAGAAAGATGACCGATAGGAAAATCCCAATAAAGAGGAGAGTCCCTGCTGTTTCACGCCACTCCTTCTCTATACTGTATCGTTCATATCCACCAAAATAAGTCGCACCATATTGACTCATTTTGTCTGTCGAATACAGCTCTTTGGTCACGTCACCAGTAAAATCTTTGTTGTCTTTATTTTTGGCATTAATAGCGAATTCCAAATTTTTATCGACTTTTAGTCCCAGTTGGTTCAAGTCTGAAAGAACAAGGTACAAGCCCATTTGGTGTTGAAACAAATCGCCCTGAGGGAGTTTTCCTTGGATAAAATTGGAATCTAGTTTTTGTTTAATCGTGAAGGTCTTCCCATTGATTTCTAACTGCGAGTCTAATCTTCCTGGATACTGATACCCATAAGCTAAGATTTCATTTTCTCCAAGCTCAACTTTTTGACCCGTCAGTTGCTCGTAGGTCGCCTGATCAAAAAAGTAGACTGTTCCCTCTGTCTTCATCTCCTGACCAGCTTGTTCATAAACCTCTAAGCTCCTTCCATCAATCTTTCGAATTTCAGCCGACCAGTATGTTGTCTGTGCCACCTGATAATCTGATAGATTTGTCGCATCGGCTGTTTTCTTAATTTGAGCTTGAACATCCTTGATAACTGGTTCTGTCTCAGCATCTGAAGGCATATGCCCCACACTTATCATGTAATCAGAAGGGTAAACAGTATCTAGGTAGTTCTGCCCTCCAATAAAGATATTGAGCGACCCGGTTAAGGTTACCAAGACCATGGTGGAAAGAATACTAATGGTCGCAAGGCCCGCTGCATTTTTTCGCATCCGAGCTATTAAGTTAGAGACGGATATAAAATTCTCTGGCTTGTAATAGTAGGATTTCCGACCTTTGAGAAATCTTAAGAAGGTAATGGAGCCTGCGTTGAATAAGAGATAAGTCGCCAGAATGACTAAGATGACAGCAATAAAGAATCCTTGAACCGCTGCAACTGGACGCTCAACGGTTAGCGCTATATAAAAGGCAATTCCTAAGAGCCCTAGTCCTAAAAGAGTTTGAACCAGCAAGAAGCGTCCCTTCTTCTCTCCTGCCTTTTTCTGTTGCATGAGGTTTAGGGAACTGTAGCGCAAGAGGCGGAAAGAATTCAGCAAAAGAATGAGGGCAAAAGCTAAGGCTAACCCAAGTAAAGTGTTAAGAACACCCCCTATCTGGAAGGTTGATTGAATGACGACTGGTAGCCCCATACATTTTAGGAGCAAGGCAAAAATCAGGCGATCAAACAAGAGTCCCAAGCCTAGACCCGCCCCTACTGTAAGAATAAAGAAGATAAGCAATTCCCATAAGGTCATGACGAGGAGGTGCTTCTTCTCCATCCCCAAAACACTGTATAAGCCCAGTTCTTTGGAACGATTTTTCATGACATAGCCATTGGCATAAGCCACTAAAATGATGACGACCAACTGGACGACGAAACTACCAAAACCAAGAACAGTTCTCGCCGCTCCCCCTCCGTAAGAATCCTCTAAATGAGGGGTTGATGACAAGGCGATAAAGCTATAGAGGATCATGGTCGTTAACATGACAGCCAAGGCAAAGGGATAATAGAGCTTGCGATTTTGTTTGAGGTTAGAAAAAGCTAATTTACTTGTTAATTTAAACATCATGATCCTCCTTACCCGCCATGACCGTCAAGGTATCCGAGATTTCTTGGAACATCTGACGTTCTGTTTTTTCCCCGCGGAAGATCTGGTTGTAGAGAATTCCGTCCTTGATAAAGAGCACGCGCTTGGCCCGAGCTGCCGCTGCGGTTGAGTGGGTCACCATGAGGATGGTTTGCCCCATGCTATTGATATCTTCAAAGACATCTAGTAAAGCAGCCGAAGATTTGGAATCCAGCGCCCCTGTTGGCTCATCAGCAAGGAGGATTTCTGGTGAGGTGATAATGGCCCGTGCTACAGCCACCCGTTGTTTTTGCCCACCAGAGATTTCGTAAGGATATTTTTCTAGGAGCTGGTGAATGCCCAATTCCCGACTGACGCTATCGACCTTACTCATCATTTCCTTGACCGGTCTGCGTGAGAGGACTAAAGGGAGAAGGATATTGTCCTTGACAGACAAGGTATCGAGTAGGTTAAAATCTTGAAAGACAAAGCCAAGTTTTTCCCGACGGAAACTGGACGCATCCTTGTTCTTGATAGTTGAAGTATCGGTACCGTTGAGGTAGACCCGCCCTTCCGTCGGCTGATCCAGCATGGCTAGGATGTTAAGGAGGGTCGATTTCCCGGACCCTGATTCCCCCATGATGGCGACGTATTCCCCTTTTTCAACCGTGAAGTGGATATCTTTTAGGGCTTCAACCTGCGTTCCTTGAAAGCGGGTTTTGTAAATTTTTTTCACATGTTGTACATCTAATAAGGCCATTTTCATTCTCCATTTCCATCCGATCGTACGATTGACATCCATAAAACTTTTTACACCTCTATTGTAACGATTTAGAGAGAGATCTACAATAAGCTAACCTTTCATTTTTACCCTGATTTCTTACATTTCTGTAAGGTAATAAAAAACTAGCATCCTTGCCGGAGCTAGTTCCTTCTTATAAGGCTGTGATGGCTGTGATCAAACCAAAGATGATCCCTGGAGCATTGGCTGCAGCAAGTGGGATATCGCGTTCTTTTTTGAAGAGTCCATAATAGACCCAAAGACTACAGTTGATAGCTGCGACAAGAGGTTGAATAAAGTTTCCTTTGTGACCAGCGAGGTTATCCATGATTTGTGGGAAGTAAGACACATACATCATCACAGACATAAAGGTCGCAACCCAACCAAGGATTTTCATTTGTTTTTCATTCATTTTTATGACACCTTTCATTTTTTAAGTATGCACTATTCTAACGCTTGCTCTCTTAAAATTCAAGTACTTTTTTCAACTGTTACCGAACTGTAAAGTGTCACAATCTTGTGATTTTGCAGGAAGATGGATTTCTTTTCGAGTGGATTTTCTCTCTAGTTGCCATTTTTTGACACTTTGTCTAATTCTTTTGCAAATGTGATCGTTTTCATTTTGCGTAGCATGCAAATTAGTTGCATTATCTTCCTACTTATGCTATTTTGATACACAGAGGTAAAATTTTATGAATAAACAAAAAATCAACCAAATCGTTGGCTCGATCGGTGCCTTTATTGGGATTATCGTTTTCATTGCCTACATCCCACAAATTATTGCTAATTTACAGGGAAATAAGGCCCAACCTTTCCAACCCTTGTCAGCTGCTATTTCTTGCTTGATCTGGGTCATTTATGGTTGGACAAAGGAACCTAAAAAAGACTGGATTTTGATCATTCCCAATTCGGCAGGTGTCATCCTAGGGGGATTGACTTTCCTTACATCACTTTAATAGAAAGCGAACAAAGACTGAACTCTACGGGTTCAGTCTTTTTTGTGTATCCCTTTGAAAAACAAAAACAATCGCAGTCGGTTTTCGTACAAAAAAGCCCGCTATGAGCAAGCTAAAAAAATTGACAATTCTTTTCTTTGAATAACCTATGCTGGATTATTGTGCAAAAATATCCAAATAATATCTGATTATTATTAGAGTATATTGAAACTTTCCGCTGTGAGAAAAGTGCCTGAAATAATCATGTTTCAGGCACTCGGAATTATTGAGACCTTAGGCTCAATAATTAGTCATGGAACTTCTTCGAAGTTCGCTGACGTCCGTACTCACCTAAGGAAAGTTTCTAATTTAATTTGAGCTTCTCTTTTCCTAAATCTGCACAATCTTGCGATAACTCCGAGAAGTGATCCAAAAGACAACCAGGTAGGTGACGAGAAAGACGGCACAGACGCTGAGGGTGACGACGAGGACTTGGACACTATTGATGACACCGAGCACTTTGAGAATGAGACGAATCATATGGTAGGCAAAGGCCAGGTGGACAAAGGCAAAGATGAGGGGAAGGAAGAAGACAGTCCGCACTTGACGGTTGATGGTCCGTTTGACCTCATCTTCATCAAGTCCCACCTGTTGGAGGATGACAAAGCGGTCACGGTCTTCATAGCCTTCTGAAATTTGCTTGTAGTAGATAACGATGACTGTTCCGACCATAAAGATCAATGACAAGAAAATACCGATAAAGAAGATGCCACCAAAGAGGCTATTCAACTCTGCCACATCATTGACTCGGTTACCTCCATAGACAAATTTTCCTTGACCCTGTTGACTGCTCAATTCATCGATCATCTTATCATAGCTAGGTGCCAGCTTGAGTTGCTGGTCTTCACCGACATTGACATTGAATCCACCATAGATATTGGTATAGATGGCAAGATTTGGAAATTGGGCGATAAAGGCTGAGAGATCTGGCACGATTAGGTAATTGAAATCCTCCGTCAGCATGTTATACATGTTGGGCAAGTGATCCGTGATAAAATCCTTGGTCACTTCTTCCTTTACTTGGAAGTCTTGGCCATTGATAGTAAACTGCTTTTGGCCTTTGAGAGCCTCGTTATGAGCAAAGAGGATAACTTGGTTGCCAGTCAGATCGGCCTCTTCTCCTGTCATCTGCTCATAGCTAGCTACGTCAAAGACCATAAAGACGGTTTTGGGAGTGACGCTGCGTTCGTCAGCTGGATAGACCGTAAAGTCTGTGCCCTTTTGGGATTTGATTCCAAAGTTGGCATAGGTCATCAGGTCACTATTCTTGATCTCAAGCTGGTGCTCAGAAGCAAATTCATCAAATTTCTGATTGATTTGCTCCAGGTCTACCCCTTTTCCTTGGACAGAGAAATCATGAGGAGCCATAATTTTCTTGACCATTTCGCCACCAATATAGATATTGGTTGCAGCAGAGATGGTCACTAGCACCATGGTCGAGAGGATGGCAATAGTCGCAAGCCCCACTGCATTTTTCTTCATGCGATAGATGAGGTTAGAGACCGAAATCATATTGTTGGGTTGGTAATAATAGCCCTTCTTTTTCTTAAGCAGGTGCAAGAAGACGGTGATTCCAGCATTAAAGAGCAGGTAGGTCCCAATCATGACCAAGACAACCGCTAGAAAGAAAATCACAATCGCAGACAATGGGTCTTTGACTGACAAAGCCAGGTAGTAGCCAAAACCGAGAGAGGCTAAGCCAAGGATGGTTTGGGGCCACAAGAAACGGGATTTCTTTTCACCACTAGCCTTCTCACGCGTCAATTGTAGGGCATTCAAACGGAGAATTCGCCAAGCATTGAGAAAAACTAGGAGGCCAAAGATGAGACCAAAGGTGACAAAGACCAAAATTACAATCCCAGGTTGGAAGGTGGATACCAGCTGGACCTTCATCTTCATGAGTTTCAAGAGAAAGGCAAAGATCAGCTTGTCAAAGAGAGCCCCGATCAACACTCCGGCTGAGACAGTCACAAATCCAAAAATCAAGAGTTCCTTAAAGATCATACTGATGAGATGGCGTTTTTCAAGGCCCAGCATGCTGTAAATCCCCAGCTCCTTGGAGCGGTTTTTCATGACGAAGCTATTGGCATAGAGCACAATGATGGCCCCCGCAGCGTTGACCACAAACAGTCCCAAGCCTAGGGTGAAGAGCATAGAAGAGCCCCCACGAAGCTCGTGAATATGGGGATTAAAGGTCAGGGAGTCAAAGAGGTAGGCGATGGTCACTGCGAGAATGACTGCAATCGCAAAGGGATAATAGAGCTTGCGGTTCTTGATGAGATTGGAGCAAGCTAATTTAGTGGTTAATCGAAACATCTACTCCACCTCACTTGCCATGACCGTCAAGGTATCCGAGATTTCTTGGAACATCTGACGTTCTGTTTTTTCCCCTCGAAAGATCTGGTTGTAGAGAATCCCATCCTTGATAAAGAGCACGCGCTTGGCCCGAGCTGCCGCTGCGGTTGAGTGGGTCACCATGAGGATGGTTTGTCCCATGCTATTGATATCTTCAAAGACATCTAGCAAAGCAGCCGAAGACTTGGAATCCAGCGCCCCTGTTGGCTCATCAGCAAGGAGAATTTCAGGTGAAGTGATGATGGCCCGTGCTACAGCCACCCGTTGTTTTTGCCCACCAGAGATTTCGTAGGGATATTTCTCAAGAAGCTGGTGAATGCCTAACTCCCGACTCACGCTATCCACCTTGCTCATCATTTCCTTGACCGGTCTGCGTGAGAGGACGAGAGGCAAGAGGATATTGTCCTTGATGGACAAGGTATCCAGCAGGTTGAAGTCTTGAAAGACAAAGCCTAGTTTTTCCCGACGAAAGCTCGACGCATCCTTGTTCTTGATGGTTGAAGTATCGGTGCCATTGAGGTAGACTCGTCCTTCCGTCGGCTGATCCAGCATGGCTAGGATATTGAGGAGGGTCGATTTCCCGGATCCTGATTCCCCCATGATAGCGACGTATTCACCCTTTTCCACAGTGAAGTGAATATCCTTTAGGGCTTCGACCTGCGTTCCTTGAAAACGAGTTTTGTAGATTTTTTTGATATGTTGAACGTCTAACAATGACATACTTTTCTCCTTATACTAGTAGATCAAGAAAAATTCTTGGGTTTGTTGTAGGACTTGGCGACCAAATTCCGCCTTTTCCAAATCGGTTTTCTTATTTGATTTCTTAATCTTTTTGGGTTCTTTCATCCATTTCAAGAGTTTCATTTTCTTGACCTCCTTCATTTGATGAGACTATTGTATAAAAAATAAAAGGTGGTCACCATAACCTAACCTTTCATTTTTAAAATTAAATCTTACATTTTTGTCATTTTCAAAAAAAAGAGAAGCTTAGGGAGAGAATCATTAGTACCGACGAATTCCCCTAATCCATGACCAACTTCTTCTCTTCAAAGCGAATGGCAACAGTCGTCCCTTGGCCGACTTGAGACGTCATCTGGAGTTGGTGCCCTAGCTGATCGGCAATCTTTTTAGACAGATAGAGGCCTAGTCCCGAAGATTGCTGGGTCAAATGCCCATTGTAGCCGGAGAATCCCCGCTCAAAGACACGGAGTATATCGCTATCCTTAATTCCAATCCCACTATCTTTCATATAAAGCGTCTGATCTTTGAAATAGATCTCAATCCCGCCAGTGCTGGTATACTTAAGGCTATTGGACAAGAGTTGCTCGATGATGACCAAGAGCCACTTGCGATCGGTAATGACGGCGACATCTAAGTCATGCAGATCCACCGTCAAGCCCTTTTGAATAAAGAAGATGGCATACTTTCGCACGACTTCTTTGACCAGCTCTTCGAGTGGAACACGCTTAAGAACCAAATCATCGTGAAAGCTTTCGAGTCTCAGATACTGGAGGACCACATTGGCATAGGAATCAATCTTAAAGAGCTCCTGCTCCATTTGTTGTCTCAGGTCGCTGTCTTCTATATTTTTAACCAAGAGTTGACTGGCCGCAATGGGCGTCTTAATCTGGTGGACCCAGAGGGTATAGTAATCCATCAGGTCATTGTAGGTCTCTAGACTCACCGTTGTCTGCTCACGTTGGGCTTGCTGACTGGTTGCTAGTTTCTGACTCAAGACCAGTTCTAGAGGGGTCTCAGGTAGTCCCTCCCCATAGAGCACTTCCTTCCGACAGGCCTGATACCCAGCTACAGCATCCCAAATGACCAGAAGAAGACTCAAAAAAGCCAAAATTCCTGTCAGGTAAAGGAGAAAATTGCGGTAGCCTTCGAATATATAGGCAAACAAGACCAGGGATGAAAGGAGTAAACCAATCAAATAGAGATAGCGGCGATGAGAAATCAGATAGTGTTTGACAAATAAGAATTGATTATCCATTGCTCAACCCGTATCCTATCCCTTTTTTCGTTTCGATAAAATGATCCAGTCCTGCTTCTTCGAGTTTCTTCCGAAGTCTAGCTACATTGACCGAGAGGGTGTTATCATCAATAAAGAAATCACTGTTCCACAATTCCTTCATTAGATCATCCCGAGCCACTACACTTCCAGCTTTTTCAAAAAGGATGCGAAGAATTTGAAATTCATTTTTGGTCAAATTAACCACCTCTCCCTCGTAGACCAGATCCATGGATTTGAGATTGAGGATGGCGCCCCGGTGTTCTAACAAATCTTGATCAGTTCCAAACTCATAAGAGCGGCGAAGGAGACCCTGAATTTTTGCCAGAAGGACATTGGGATCAAATGGCTTGGTCACATAGTCATCTCCCCCCATATTGATAGCCATGACGATGTCCATAGCTTGATCTCGTGAGGATAAAAACATGATAGGGACCTTAGACACCTTACGAATCTCCTGGCACCAATGGTAGCCATTATAAAGAGGAAGGCCAATATCCATCAGAATCAGATGAGGATTGGTCTGGACGAAGCTCCCCAATACATCCATAAAGTCATCAACTGCAATAACTTCAAAGCCCCACTGCTCCATGATTTTCTTCACTTGTTGGCGAATGGTTTCATCATCTTCGACAAGAAGAATTTTGTGCATGCTCTTTCCTTCTCTTTCTTACTAGAGTATTACCCTTTCATTATATCAAATTATCCAAGGAGCATACATATTTTTCGCCATCTCAACTTAAAGGTAACTCCTTTCGTCAATTTCCTATTTTTACTGAGGGGCTTTTCAGATATTTTATGCTATACTGAACATACAGATACAAAGGAGAATCTCATGTCCACGATTTTTGATTATCTAGACTATGCCGCCTATGATTCCATCTACGATCGCCCTTTTAAGGAACTGGATGTCCTGGCACTGACAGAGCTGACCTATCTTCCTTTTGATCGGATCGTGCCCCAAGGGGATACGACCAATATTGAAGTCCGCTTATCTGATGCAGTAGAGCTAGTCGATCGAACCACAGATTTCATCGTGACAGACCAACACCTGCAATTAGTCGATGTCCTAGCTACATCCAAACGCTTTAAGAATGTCAAACTTCTTAACTATGTCGACGAATATGACCCCGATGTTCAGAAGCAGTTTGCGGCTATGACCTATCGTCTTACCATGGATGTTTATTTAGTTGTCTTCAGAGGGACGGATGATACCTTGATCGGCTGGAAGGAAGACTTCCACATGACCTATATGGACCATGTCCCATCTCAGAGGCGTGCAGCCAGCTACCTACAACATGTCATGAAGGAATTTCCTAAAGGACGCTTTATGGTAGCCGGTCACTCCAAAGGGGGCAATCTCGCAGCCTACGCCTGCTCTTACCTTCCAGATCATCTGATTGAACGGGTCGACGCCATCTACTGTTACGACGCTCCTGGCCTCAACAAGGCCATTATCGAAACGGAGGGCTATCAACGAATCGCGCACCTCGTTCACCGCTTTGTCCCGCAAGACTCCATCGTTGGGATGATGCTGGAAGTTCCTGAGCCTGCTACGATTGTCAAAAGCCGTGCCTTTGGTGGCTTTGCCCAGCATGACGCCTTTACTTGGATGGTTGAAAAGGATGGATTTGTGACACTGGATCAAACCAGTCCCGATAGCCAGCAGACCGACGAGACCCTGAAGCAGTGGGTTCGCGAAACATCGGCGGATGAGCGCAAGAAGTTCTTTGATACTTTTTTTGGCATGTTTCTGGACGCCGGCATCACTTCGATTAATGATTTGATGAACTTGAAAAATTTCTCCAAGATCAAAGAAATCTTTCAAAATGCTCAGGACCTAGATCCAACAGAAAGAGAAATGCTGGAACGTCTAGCCAAGCAACTCATCGACACCCGTGTCCAAGCTTGGAAAAAATGGCAAACAGTTCCCCGGATCCTGCTTCAAATGGCTGCATTTTTCAAGCGAAAACAAGCAGTCGAGACCACCTCACCACTTCTCCTTGAGCACAAAGAGTAGGACAAAAGGAACAGATTATAACTCCAAGCCAAACGCGGAACTCCTCTATGAAGGATGTGGCTTGAAATTAAAATAAGAAAACCAGGAAAATTAATTTTCCTGGTTTTCCTTTGAAGTCAAAGTATTTTTCCCGATTTCCCTTACAGCTAGAAGTCCATTTTCCATCCATTCTAGGACTTTAACTGTTCTCTTTTCAGACCACCAAGATAGTTTTTCTAGGTTCTATACTCCGTATCTTCTGTATTTTTTAACAAGTCTTTCTACCCGTTTGATCTCTGCAGCGATGTCTGAACGGTTTTGCTCATGTAAAGCAATGGTTGCTTCATCAGCAATATCTAATAAATCACCTAATTCAAGCCATAATTTATCTTGGTAACGACGGAACAAATAGCTCCACACTCCGACTCCAACTGTCCATAAAAGAAGGACTGGCAAGAACAATAACATCCAACCTCCAATCACTACAAGCGATTCTTCTGCTTTAAATCCAAGTAAACAGATGACATGCACTGCTATTCCAAGCAAGCCTAGCATAGACAGGGCAAGAATCCAGCCCACAACTTTCATTCCTCTTGCGGGTGGGGTCTCTGATGGGAAGTCTACATCAATCCCACTCTCCCCTACTAAACCTTCTGCGATACCACGAAACTCTTGGATTTCATGTTTTTTCAATACCATGCGTCTAGGCACCATATAAAACATTATCATATTTCTTTCTCCTTTACATACGATAGGACCTATGAACTTCGTTTCCATCATACTCCAAAATGAGGTCGATTCCTATCAGGTAATTGTCACCTTATTCTTAGTGACGACCTATTTCATGATTTGTCCCATCATCCGCTACACTATATGCATGAACCATGAAGTCACCAATCAATCATAATCACTAGAGAATGAATAGATCCCATTCTAGCATCAGAAACCAACTGAAATCCTATCCTTATTTTTCTTTATTGACGATAGAAGTATTGATCCGCTGAATAGTTCCCAGCTGATTGGGTAACGACCAAGCGAGGCTTGCTCGTGTCTGACTGGTCTCCATCAGGGTTTTCAAACCCAATCTTAAAGAGACCAACAGCTGCACCAGTTTCTCCCACTCTCAACTCGACATAAGGGATTTTGCTAGTCTTATCTGAGTTTGCTACTGCTTTAATCCTTCCTTGTCCTTTGACTGTACCATCCGCCTGAATGACCATTTCCTGCCCCTTCGCATTGCGCCAGGTACCCACTAGACTTGAAAAGTCTCCACTATTAATCGCAGAAATATCCAGATCCACTTCTTTCTTTGGAGCAGGATAAGCTTCCCACCACTTGTCTTGGTAGGTTTGGAAAGAAGCTTGATGATAAAAGATGCGTCTCAAAGGAGAAACGACGCCATCAGGTCCTTGAACATTTTCAGGAATCAAGGTCATGATCAGCTCTTGTCCAGGACTAGTTCCTTTCGTACCTTCTTGCACAAAATAAACCTGATAGGTAGAGCCTGCTTTCCGAGGTTTCTTATCTTTATTGAGAACAAATTGGACATTCGTTGCTCCACTCCAAAAGATCCATCCTTTTTCTTTATCTGAACTAATGTAAGGAAAGACCGTCGTTCGATGATTATAAAAGTCTTCTGGACTATAGCCGTACAACTTGAAGCCCGAATCCGCAATCATCTTTTCAATATAATTATTGGTATATGTCCCTTCAAAGGTCGTTAAATCCCCATCCAAAACGTCGTCGTCAGGATCTGTTGATTTAAAGAAATCCTTCCGATTGGCAAAGACCATCTCATGATCGGGATCTTTATCTGACATGGTTACCGTAATAAGGGGATCTTTATCTGATTTGTATTTAAAGATACGCACAGTGACGGTAAAATCAGTATTCCCATCAGACTTTTTCATCTGGCTAGTAGAAACTTTATTGGCACCTTCTACTTTAAAATCCGTTGAGAACGTTGCTGATACAGGACCATCTTCTGTCTCGTAATCAATCTTCCAAGATTTCCCATCTTTTTGAATCTTGGCCTTATCACGCGCACTTGAGACATATTCACCAGATAGATCGATGGCTTTTTCCTTAGAAGAAGACGAGGTCTTCGAGGTCTGATTGAACTCTTTTTGATGATCCGGTTGGATATTGGAGCTAGAGTAGAGATAGACTCCTCCGATTAGAACCACTGCACTCACAAAAGCGATGATCATCCAAAGATATTTCTTATCTAATTTTTTGATCATTTCAATACCTCCTTGAAATGGTAGTTACCTAATAGTATACCTTAAATTCTCTTTAAAGCAAATTTTGACTGAATTTCATAAACTTTTTATTGTTTTTCGATACTTTTTTATTGACTTATTTTTTATAAGGAGTATACTATAAGTGAAAAATAAAAAACTTTAAGGAGGCTTGCGATGAAAAACTCAAAAACCTTAAAAAATGTCATTGAAGTCTTAACGGCTTTCATTTACTTCTGTGGCTTTATGACCTTGGCAGCACTGGTCATCCACTTGCTTTCCCGGATGGGAGTGTTTAAGGATCTCATTCAATCTGGACGCTTGTCCTTTGAGGTAAATGGCATCCAGCTCTTCCCCAAACATCTGCAACCCCTCTGGCAGTTGCTCTTCCCACTAGCCTCAAGCGCTATTTATATTTTTCTTCTCCTCACTATTCGCAGCTTCCTCCAAAATCTCTATCAAGAAAAGATCTTTTCTCACTCCAACATTGATCTTTGCAACCGAGCTTGGAAGATCCTCTTGGTCTTGTCCTTTATGTCTGGTACACTTGAGACCAATGGCGATGCTTATCTCCTTCCCTTCACCTTCCAATTGACCTTTAACACAGGACTTCTCCTTGCTGTCCCAATTGTCTGGATCCTTGGCAAGATTTTGGAAAGAGGGATTGAGATTGCCGAAGAAAATGAGCTGACCATTTAAGGAGGGGACCATGATTATCGTTAATCTAGATGTCATGCTGGCCAAGCGAAAAATGAAATCCAATGAGCTAGCTGACAAAATCGGCATTACGACAGCCAACCTCTCTATCCTCAAGACAGGCAAGGCCAAAGCCATCCGCTTCACCACCCTTGAAGCCATCTGCAAAGAACTTGACTGCCAACCAGGAGATATTCTGGAATACCGGCCAGATGAATAGGAAATGTATTAAGAAATGTAATTGGAGACTTTCCTTAGGTGAGGACGGACGGTAGCGAATCCTTCTGGGATTCCATACCTAAGATTTGAGCCTACTGTCTCAAATCTTCCGAGAGTCTGAAACGAAAATGTTTCAGACTCTTTTCTCACTGCGGAAGTCTCCATTAACATTCATGACTAATTAGACTCATCTAACATCCTAGTAAAACTCAATGATGAGAAGTCTATCGATACAACAAAAGCTCTCCCATTCAGGAGAGCTTATTCTTTACCTATCGTTTAACCAATGATGCTTCCATTTGGAACAGATGGATCAACCGTTAAGACTGTTAATTGATCCCCGTGTTCTGCGGAAAGAATCATACCTTGGCTGACATATTTCTTCATCATCTTACGTGGTTTGAGGTTAGCCACGATTTGAAGTTTCTTGCCGACCAATTCTTGTTCATTTGGATAGAATTTCGCGATACCAGAAAGGATTTGACGGTCTTCGCCATCTCCTGCATCTAGGCGGAAGCGAAGCAACTTGTCTGAGCCTTCGACGCGTTCCACTTCTTTGACTTCTGCTACACGGATTTCAACCTTGTCAAAGTCTTCAAATTTAATCTCATCTTTTTCAGACTTGAGTTCCACTTCTTCTGGAATCCATTCTTTTTCTTGTGGTTTACCAGCAGTCATTTGAGATTGGATGTAGGCAATTTCTTCATCCATGTCCAGACGTGGGAAGATTGGAGTTCCTTTGCCAACTACTGTGACATTTTCAGGGAATCCTGCTAAGGTCAAGTTTTCAAGATCGAAGTCCAAGTCCAAGCCAAGTTGGTCCATGATGGCATTTGAGGTATTCATCATGAATGGTTGGATCAAGTGAGCCACAACACGAAGGCTAGCTGCTAAGTGAGCCATCACTGCTGCCAATTCTTCCTTGTCACCATCTTCTTTAGCGAGGACCCATGGAGCAGTCTCATCGATGTATTTGTTAGTCCGAGAGATAATATTCCATACCGCTTCTAAAGCGCGTGGGTAATCAACCGCGTTCATTTGCTTGTGGTACTCAGCGATGTTTTCTTCGACCACCTTAGCCAAATCTGCATCAAATGCAGTGACATTTTCGACATAAGCAGGGACTTGACCACCAAAGTATTTGTTGATCATGGCTACCGTCCGGTTGAGGAGGTTTCCAAGGTCATTAGCCAATTCATAGTTGATGCGGGCTACGTAGTCTTCTGGTGTGAAGGTACCATCTGAACCAACAGGAAGACTGCGCATGAGGTAGTAGCGAAGCGGATCCAAGCCAAAGCGTTCCACCAACATTTCTGGGTAGATGACATTTCCTTTAGACTTAGACATCTTGCCGTCTTTCATGACAAACCAACCATGGGCAATCAAGCGATCTGGCAATTTGATATCGAGCATCATGAGAAGGATTGGCCAGTAGATGGAGTGGAAACGGAGGATGTCTTTTCCAACCATGTGGAAGACAGTGCCGTTCCAGAACTTGTCAAAGTTGCCATGCTCATCTTGATCGTAACCAAGAGCTGTCACGTAGTTGAGAAGGGCGTCAATCCATACATAAACCACGTGTTTAGGATTGGATGGAACTGGAACTCCCCAGGTAAAGGTAGTCCGAGATACTGCCAAGTCTTCCAAACCTGGCTCGATGAAGTTTTTCAACATTTCATTGAGACGGCCATCTGGAGTGATGAAGTCTGGTTGGGATTTGAAAAACTCAACCAAGCGGTCTTGGTATTTGCTGAGACGAAGGAAATAAGATTCTTCAGAAACCCATTCTACTTCGTGGCCTGATGGGGCTACCCCACCGATGACCTTGCCATTCTCATCACGGTAGACCTCAGCCAATTGGCTTTCTGTAAAGAACTCTTCATCAGAGACTGAGTACCAGCCAGAGTACTCACCCAGATAGATGTCGTCTTGCGCAAGCAAGCGTTCGAAGACTTGTGCCACCACTTTTTCATGGTAATCGTCTGTCGTACGGATGAATTTATCGTATGAGATATCGAGTAATTGCCAGAGTTCTTTCACTCCAACCGCCATCCCATCTACATAAGCTTGCGGCGTAATGCCAGCTTCTTCAGCTTTTTGCTGAATCTTTTGACCGTGCTCATCGAGACCAGTCAGGTAGAAAACATCGTAGTTCATCATACGTTTGTAACGCGCCAAGACGTCACAGGCGATCGTAGTATAAGCTGAACCAATATGCAATTTACCAGATGGGTAATAGATAGGGGTTGTGATGTAGAATGATTTTGTCATTTTCTTTTCCTTTCAAGGCTAATGAAACCTTATGTACTAACACCCCATTATATCATTTTTAGGAGGCCCTGAAAACCCAAAACCGGCTAGGTCTGCGATGAACAAAAACAAAAAAGCTGACCGAAGTCAGCTTTCTATTATTGATAACGAATCCCGCTAGAATTGCCTCACTTTTGCATTTCTAGGCTCGGGATAAAAATATCCACTGGACCTACCTCGCTTTGGCATTTTTAGGCTCGGGATAAAAAGGTCCCCCGGACCTTTTTATTTTCCAAAATAGTATTCTTTTACAACGTTCAATTTTTCGTCAAATTCGAATACCAATGGTGGGAAGTTAGGGATTTTTCCACATCCATGATTTCGTCGTCTGACAATTGTTTGATGTGTTTAACAAGAGCACGGATTGAGTTACCGTGTGCTCCTACGAATACGTTTTTACCATCTTTAAGAGCTGGAGCGATTTTATCTTCCCAGAATGGAAGAGCGCGTTCCAACGTCACTTTCAAGTTTTCAGCATCTGGAATCACCGAATCGTCAAGTGAAGCGTAACGACGGTCAGTGTGTGCTGAGTGTTCATCATCACAATCCATAAATCAAATTTCATTTCAGATTCTAGATTAATTTACTGTCTAACCCCAGAAAGCATCTTCTACTGCTTGATCTGATGAAAAGAGCCAAACTTCCTTGATCTTTCCATCATCCATGCGAAAAAGATCAATACCATTCATGTTGAGTTCCTCGCCGTCTGGGCGAGTTCCGATAAAGGTCACATTGGCTGCTACAAGGTCAATATTTTCAGACACCCAGTTAGTCAATACTTTGAAGGTACCGTTTGTTTTTTCTGAAAATTGAGCCAAGTGTGCTCCAAGTGCTTCTTTTCCAACAACTGTACCGGAATTACTATGCTGACCTGGCTGGTGCCAGATGATATCATCTGCCATAGTCTCAAAAACAGCTGGAAAATCACCTGTTATAAGACCATTGTTATATGCATTAAAAATTTCTAAATTTACTGACATGAGTTACTCCTCGTTTCTTTTATTTATGATATAATTTTATCACTTACTAACAAAAAGACAAGTAGGCACTTTATTGTTATCTAGTATCAAATACGATACTATTATTGTCAAATAAGAGAATAATTTTAAAAAATTTGGAGGAATTATGGTAACCAAAGTCAGTGAATACGGAATTTGTCCTTTTGCCACGACACAGCGTGTACTAACAGGCAAATGGGCTCTAGTCATCATCTATCAACTCAGTACAGGGACTAAGCGTTTTAATGAACTACAACGTCTAATTCCTGGCATTACCCAAACCATTCTAACACGACACCTCAGACAGCTCGAGAAGGATAAAATCGTGGAGCGTAAAGTCTATGCTGAAGTTCCCCCACGGGTCGAATACAGTCTAACTGAAATGGGTAGAAAATTTCAAGGTGTCCTAGATGCCATAGAAAGTTGGGGACTGGAGTATATCGAAATTCTAAACTAATTATCTCCTCGGTTCATCTCACCTTACAAAGTGAGACGAACCGAGAGTCACTTCTCAAAAAAAGGCGGAATAAATCCCGCCTTTTATCTTTTATAATTATTTCCCAAGATAGTATTCTTTTACAACGTTCAATTTTTCGTCAAATTCAAATACCAATGGTGGGAAGTTAGGGATTTCCACATCCATGATTTCGTCGTCTGACAATTGTTTGATGTGTTTTACAAGGGCACGGATTGAGTTACCGTGTGCTCCTACGAATACGTTTTTACCATCTTTAAGAGCTGGAGCGATTTTATCTTCCCAGAATGGAAGGGCACGTTCCAAAGTCACTTTCAAGTTTTCAGCATCTGGAATCACTGAATCATCAAGTGAAGCGTAACGACGGTCAGTGTGTGCTGAGTGTTCATCATCACGGTCCATTGCAGGAGGCAATACATCGTATGAACGACGCCAGATGTGAACTTGCTCATCACCAAATTGTTCAGCAGCTTCAGCTTTGTTTTTACCAGTCAAACCACCGTAGTGACGTTCGTTCAAGCGCCATGATTTTTCAACTGGAACCCACAATTGGTCAGCAGCTTCAAGAGCCAAGTTAGTAGTTTTGATCGCACGTTTCAATACTGAAGTGTAAGCTTGGTCAAATTCGATACCAGCTTCTTTGATCAATTTACCAGCGTCGATCGCTTGTTGTGTACCTTTTTCAGACAAATCAACATCAGCCCAACCAGTGAAAAGGTTAGCTTTGTTCCATTCAGACTCACCGTGGCGAGCAAAAACCAATTTTACCATTTGATGGATCTCCTTTTATTTTCCGAGGTTCCCCTCGTTTATCTATTCTATTCTACTAGATTTTGAGGGAAAAATCTAGTCTTAACAGAGCTAGATCGAAGATTTCGTGAAAATTTTATCAATCCCCAATTGTCAAGTCAAGTGCAACAAAGTCATTCCTCTGATTAAGCGAGTGTTCTTCCAGCTGTTTGAGCTAG
>NZ_JAHZQQ010000038.1 GCF_019930045.1 Streptococcus australis
GTTTGTGTGAATACTTACAGTTTACCCCAATGAAACGCTATGAGTTTTTTTGTTGCACTATATTTTACAATTTATCGTTTAAAATAAGAGCCCCTTCAAAATGATGGGGCTCTTTATGATGCAAATTTACTGATTTTTTGAGGACTGAGATTTATTTCGAATAGCATTGTAGCAAACGAAGGAAAGAATTCCGAGTAGGAAAGCAATAGTTCCTTCTTTTAACCCATGTGGTATGAACTGTAGAACAACCTGTCCTTTTCCTTTAGGGACATCAACAGCCATAAATCCTTTTTGAGCCCTTCGAATAGGGACAGGTTGATCATTAATCGTCGCTGTCCACCCTTTATCATAAGGAAGGGTGAAAAAGAGACTTGTATGGTGGTCCGCTGTAAAATCTGCAGTAACGGTATTTCCTTTGGTTTGCACATGAACTTCTTGTCGGTGCAACCTTTCAAAGGCTTCCTGGTAGGCTTGAAGGTTCAAAGCAAAAAATTCTGGATTTTGGAAGGTTACTGTAGAATTTTCAGGGAAGGCAATTCGAACCTTAACAGTTTCTCCTGCTGTAAAGTGACCAATGGTAAAGAATGGAAATACATTGTTTGTTGTATAGCGGTTGACTTGGCCATTCGTAATGATCTCCACATCGGTATAATCTTCATTCTCAAATTCTAAAGAAGGAAGGTTCACATAAAGTTGACTATCGTTTTGAACGTAGAGCTCATATTCGATACTGGCATAAGTCAGAAAACTATCTGCTTCAACTTTAGCTTTCTGAGGCCCTTGAGAAGGATCATCTGCACCAGTTTTCAGTGGATGTAATCGCTGATAGTAACTCAACGATTGACCGGTTAGATGATTGAGAAAGTTCTTTTGGTTATCCAAGGTTAGATTAGAAAATGGGATATCCTTGTAGGGATTTGCGGTTAAAAATGCTAGTGAAAGAGCTTTTTCATTTTGATACAAGGTCTGATTTCCTTGCGTTTCCAATTTATGAAAAGCAAACTTTTGGGGATTCCTATCTGAAATATTGTATTTGATCCCGAACAGACTATCCATTAGTAATGTATTGTTTTGATAGCGCAAGTTCAAGTTGGTTCCATCTGATTTAAAACCGAGCTTATCCAGGGTCGAACTGGTATCTGTATTTCTGACAGATGAAAACTGGGAGATCCCTCTAAAATTGTATTTCATGCTGTCATTACCTGTTTGAGGTTGGAGAATCTCTGTTCGGTAAAATTCTTGATCATCCTGTAAACTTGATGTCAATTTATCAATTGCTGGAATCTTTCCTTGGTAAGAAGAACGAGCTGCAAATACCCATTCGTTTGCAATCCCATCGATCTGATAATAGCTGTTTACACTAATTTCAAACAAACAGAAGAAGAGAATAACAGCAGAAAAAATTGGATAAGAAAGTTTACGAACTGTAAAGGCAAGTGTCACAGTAAAGAATACAAGAAGGAATTCTATTGTCAAGACAAAATGACTGCTTGTCAAGAAAGGATAATGCTTGCGATAGAGAAAGGTGAGGATAAATCCAATGCTAACTAAACTGAAAGTTAGGCAGAGTCGTTGCCAATTGATTTCTTTTAACCGATTTAGTGCTTCTGCCGCCATGAACAAAATAGTCAATGAAAAAAGCCAGGCATAACGGTGAAGAAACATATTAGGAGCATGCATCCCTTGCCAGAATAAATCTAGAGCTTGTAAATAGAAACTTGCAATAAGAATAACTAATAAGGTTAAATATGCTAGTTTCACGTGAAACCGAATCGATTTGACAAAGAAAAATAGAAAGGCAAGTAAGAATGGAAATAGACCAACATAGATCATAGGGATAGCCCCATATTTTGTTGTATCAAAACTACCAATTAAATTCTTTGCAAAAACGTCTAAGTACCAACTATTTTCTGTCAAGGTTCTTGTAATCTTTGTAAAGTTTTCCCCATGAGTTCGTAAATCCAATATGGTGGGGTAAATCATGATCAAGCTAGTGACCCCTGCTAAAATTGACACAATTGTAAAGTCAAAGAAAGAAGATATTCTTTTTTTAAAGTCCCAGGAAAGCTGAGTACAATACCATAATGTCAAGAAGAGAGCCATCATAAATCCAAAATAATAATTCTGGATGAAAAGGATGGTCAGACTTGTAAAGTAGAGAACGCGCTTCTTTTGAGTCATTAAACGGTGTAAACCTAAGAGAATGAGCGGAGCCAAAATGAAGACATCGAGCCAGGTTTTGATTTCAATCTGACTGATGGAGAAGCTCATTAACGCAAACAAAGTTGACAGTGAAAGAATCAACAATTGTTGCAGTTTAGGATAGATTTCCTTAATGGAATAATAAGTTGACAACCCAATCAACCCTATTTTTATTAGTGTAAAGAGATAGACAGAATCAACCATGGATAAACTGTCAAAGAAGAAGACAAAGGGAGATAGAAAACTTCCTAAGTAATAGCTGGAAAGAGCGTAGAAATTTAAGCCGAGCCCACTTGTAAAGCTGTATAGGAGGCTGTCGGTCCCGTGTAAAATATTTCGTAAGGTAACGTCGAAAATAACGTATTGATGAAAGCCATCTCCTAATAAAGGAGAAGTTTCACTCCCCCAATAAATACCTTGACTGAGGTAGACGAAAAATAAGATTGTAAAGGGAAGTAAAAAAGCTGTAAAGTAAACAATGATGGGGTGTGATAGATATTTTTTAAATTTCATATAGTCTATTGAAAGACCCTGAAACAAAGGTTTCAGGGTTTTTGATTCTTTGGAGTGATTTCTTAGTCTTTCCAAAGTTCTTTAACTTTTTCCTGAACTTCTTGGTTTTCTAAGAATTCATCATAGGTTTCATCAATTCGGTCAATGACACCATTTTTTGAAAGAACAATGATATGGTTGGCAAGAGTTTGAATGAACTCATGGTCGTGACTGGCAAAGATGATTGATTCTTTGAAGTTTTTCAATCCATCGTTCAAGCTTGAAATAGATTCCAAATCCAAGTGATTTGTAGGATCGTCAAGTACAAGAACGTTTGACTTCAAAAGCATGAGTTTTGAAAGCATCACGCGCACTTTTTCTCCCCCTGACAAGACGTTGACAGGCTTGTTAACCTCGTCTCCAGAAAAGAGCATGCGTCCGAGGAAACCACGAAGGAAGGTATTATCATCTTCTTCTTTACTTGCGAATTGACGGAGCCAGTCAAGAATTGACTCGCCACCTGCAAAGTCAGCTGAATTGTCTTTTGGTAAGTAAGAGCGACTCGTTGTAACTCCCCACTTGACAGTTCCTTCATATTCGATTTCACCCATAATAGCGCGGATTAAGGCAGTTGTTTGGATGTCGTTTTGTCCGATAAGAGCTGTCTTGTCACCTGGACGTAAGATGAAGCTGATGTTGTCAAGAATAGTTTCACCGTCAATCTTTACAGATAAGTTCTCTACTGTCAACAGATCATTCCCAATTTCTCGCTCCGCTTTAAAGCTGATAAATGGGTATTTTCGGCTAGATGGGACAATTTCTTCTAACTGAATCTTGTCAAGCATCTTTTTACGCGAAGTTGCCTGTTTTGATTTTGACGCATTGGCAGAGAAACGAGCCACAAATTCTTGTAATTGTTTGATTTTTTCTTCTGCTTTGGCATTCCGGTCTGCTAACAACTTGGCAGCTAGCTCAGATGATTCTTTCCAGAAATCATAGTTACCAACATAGAGTTTGATTTTTCCAAAGTCTAGGTCGGCCATGTGGGTACATACTTTATTCAAGAAGTGACGGTCGTGGGATACAACGATAACGGTATTCTCGAAATCAATCAAGAAATCTTCTAACCAGGTAATAGATTGAATATCAAGACCGTTGGTCGGCTCGTCCAAAAGAAGGACGTCTGGTATACCAAAGAGAGCTTTGGCTAGGAGGACTTTCACTTTATCTCCATTTGCTAGTTCACTCATATTTTGGTAGTGGAGCTCTTCTGGAATATTCAGATTTTGGAGGAGTTGTGAAGCTTCACTTTCTGCTTCCCAACCACCTAGTTCAGCGAATTCTCCTTCGAGTTCTGCTGCACGGACACCGTCTTCATCTGAAAAATCTTCCTTCATATAGATAGCATCTTTTTCCTTCATGATGCTATAAAGTTTTTCATTTCCCATGATAACGACATCAATGGCACGCTCATCTTCGTAGTCAAAGTGATTTTGACGAAGAACAGAAAGACGTTCGTCTGGTCCAAGAGAAATATGACCAGTTGTCGGTTCAATATCCCCAGCTAAGATTTTTAAAAAGGTTGATTTTCCAGCACCATTGGCCCCAATCAAACCATAGGTATTTCCTTCTGTAAATTTGATGTTGACATCATCAAAAAGTTTACGATCACTAAAACGTAGTGAGACGTCTGTAACTGTTAGCACGTATAGTTCTCCTCTTTTTCTGTCTATATAAGCCTATTTTACTAGAAAACGCTTGATTTTTCAATGAATACCCTTATGCGTTGGAGGAAGTCATTTAGTCTGTAGAAAAGGGTGAAGAACTTGACTTTCCTTTGATGTCATTATATAATGAAAAGCAATCAGAAGAGTAATCTGTATTCGTTTTTTAGAGAGCTTATGGTTGCTGAAAATAAGCAACGAAACAGAATGAAATGGACTGATGTTCAAATAGAATCTTAACCAATAGAGATTCGGCTAGCAGGCCTTATGTGCAACTCATTTGTGATGAGTCAGAGAGAACAGCATATGCTGTTCTAAGTGAGGTGGCACCGTGTCTCAGACGCCCTCGCATAGTTTTTGCTATGCGTGGGCTTTTATTTTGTACTTCAGGGAGGAAGAAAAATGACCAAGCCTATTATTTTAACTGGAGATCGCCCGACTGGGAAGCTTCATATTGGACACTATGTCGGTTCGTTAAAGAATCGAGTTCTTATGCAAAATGAAGACAAGTACCAGATGTTTGTCTTTTTAGCCGATCAGCAAGCCCTAACGGATCATGCTAAAGACCCACAAACTATTGTGGAATCCATCGGAAACGTTGCTCTAGACTATTTAGCAGCTGGATTAGATCCAAATAAATCAACCATTTTTATTCAGAGTCAAATCCCTGAGCTAGCGGAATTGACCATGTATTACATGAATTTGGTCTCTGTTTCACGTTTGGAACGCAACCCAACTGTTAAGACAGAAATTGCCCAAAAAGGGTTCGGTGAGTCTATTCCATCTGGTTTCTTGGTGTATCCTGTTTCTCAAGCTGCAGATATTACCGCCTTTAAAGCCAATCTGGTACCTGTTGGGACAGACCAAAAGCCCATGATTGAGCAAACACGTGAAATCGTCCGTTCTTTTAACCATGCTTATCATTGTGATGTCTTGGTTGAACCGGAAGGAATTTTCCCAGAAAATGAGGCCGCGGGTCGTTTGCCTGGCTTGGATGGGAATGCTAAGATGTCTAAATCTCTTGGAAATGGTATTTATTTAGCCGATGATATGGACACCTTGAAGAAAAAGGTCATGAGTATGTATACAGATCCTGAGCATATTCGTGTCGAAGATCCAGGAAAAATTGAAGGAAATATGGTTTTCCATTATTTAGATGTGTTTGGAAAAGAAGAAGATCAAGCGACCATTCAAGAAATGAAAGACCATTACCAACGGGGTGGTTTAGGAGATGTTAAAACCAAACGCTATTTGTTAGAGATTCTTGAAAGAGAGTTGGGACCTATTCGCGAACGTCGGATTGAATTTGCTAAAGATATGGGTCAAGTTTATGATATGCTTCAAAAAGGTAGTGAAGTAGCCCGTTCGGTTGCAGCAGAAACGCTTGATCAAGTCAAATCTGCTATGGGATTAAACTATTTCAAGTAAGCTCTTGATATTGAGATGATTCAATAAAAAAATGATTCAAAAGAGGTTTTAATACCTCTTTTTGAAATATTGTACAAATGATTGACAAATTATCGTAGAATGGTATGATATTATCAATCAAAAAAGACGAGCTTGGCTCAAAAAGAAAGAAAAGAGGAAAATGGGAATGTCAAATTGGGACACTAAATTTTTGAAAAAAGGTTATACCTTCGATGATGTATTGCTCATTCCAGCTGAAAGTCATGTATTACCAAACGATGCAGATCTTCGTACAAAATTGGCGGATAACCTTGTGTTGAATATCCCAATCATCACAGCTGCGATGGATACAGTTACTGAAAGCCAAATGGCTATTGCCATTGCCCGTGCTGGAGGACTTGGGGTTATTCATAAAAATATGTCCATTGCCCAACAAGCAGATGAAGTTCGTAAAGTAAAACGCTCTGAAAACGGCGTTATCATTGACCCATTTTTCTTAACACCTGAACATACCATTGCTGAGGCAGACGAACTTATGGGACGTTACCGGATCAGTGGTGTACCTGTGGTTGAAACCTTGGAAAATCGTAAACTAGTTGGGATTTTGACCAACCGTGACTTACGTTTTATTTCTGATTATGATCAACCAATTTCAAATCATATGACTAGTGAAAATCTAGTAACTGCACCAGTCGGTACTGATTTAGAGACCGCTGAACGGATTCTCCAAGAACACCGCATTGAAAAATTGCCGTTGGTAGATGAGAATGGTCGTTTGTCAGGTTTGATTACCATTAAAGATATCGAAAAAGTTATTGAGTTTCCAAATGCAGCGAAAGATGAATTTGGTCGTCTTTTAGTAGCAGGTGCTGTCGGAGTTACATCTGACACTTTTGAGCGTGCGGAAGCATTGTTTGAAGCTGGTGCGGATGCTATTGTCATCGATACAGCCCATGGTCATTCTGCAGGTGTTCTTCGTAAAATCGCTGAAATTCGCGCTCATTTCCCAGATCGCACCTTGATTGCAGGTAATATTGCTACAGCTGAGGGAGCGCGTGCTCTCTATGATGCAGGTGTTGACGTGGTTAAGGTAGGGATTGGACCTGGTTCAATCTGTACAACTCGTGTGATTGCTGGTGTCGGAGTTCCTCAAGTTACAGCGATCTATGACGCAGCTGCTGTTGCGCGTGAATATGGAAAAACAATCATTGCTGACGGTGGGATCAAGTATTCTGGAGATATTGTAAAAGCCCTTGCAGCTGGTGGTCATGCAGTCATGCTTGGATCTATGTTTGCAGGAACAGATGAAGCACCAGGTGAAACTGAAATCTTCCAAGGACGTAAGTTCAAGACTTATCGTGGTATGGGATCTATTGCAGCAATGAAGAAAGGTTCAAGTGACCGCTACTTCCAAGGTTCTGTTAATGAAGCCAACAAATTGGTTCCGGAAGGAATCGAAGGTCGGGTTGCTTATAAGGGTTCAGCAGCCGATATCGTCTTCCAAATGATTGGTGGTATCCGTTCTGGTATGGGCTATGTTGGAGCTGCCAACCTTCAAGAATTGCACGAAAATGCACAATTTGTTGAAATGTCTGGGGCAGGTTTGAAAGAAAGCCACCCACACGATGTCCAAATTACCAATGAAGCACCAAACTACTCTGTTCAATAAAAAAATAAAAGTGTGAAATCTTATGATTTCACACTTTTATTGTGTCAAAAGGTTGTCAATCAAAATTGACAACCTTGTTAATTATTCGTCAACTTGACCTGATTGGATATTGAAGATTTTTAAGTCTTCAGGCAAGTCTTTTAGGTGATCTAAAGTAGTAGTTGTAATAAACGTTTGGATGTCACGAGAGATAACTTCTAGTAAATGTAGTTGACGATTATTGTCAAGTTCACTCATGACATCGTCTAAGAGTAAAATCGGCTTTTCATTTGTCAAGGATTCAATTAATGAAATCTCTGCCAATTTTAAGGAAAGAACAACACTGCGGTGCTGCCCTTGGCTACCAAAAGTCGCATTCATATCATTGATGTAAAAGCTAATGTCATCTCGGTGAGGACCAACACTGGTTGTTTTTTTGATGAGATCTTTTGTCCGATTTTCTCGAAGCAAGGTGATAAAGGTTTGGCGAAGTGTCTCCTCATCTTGAAAAGGAATGGAGGAATCATACCGAATAGATAGTTTTTCAGTTTGATTGGAAATTTCAAAATGTTTCTCTTGCCCAAAGTCTTCTAATTTTTTAAGAAAATCTTTCCGATGGATGCAGACCCGGCTACCATAATCTGCTAATTGCTCATCCAAAACATCTAAAAAGGTTGGGTCTACGGTAGTTGCCGTTTTTAAGTAACTGTTTCGCTGCTTTAAAACATGATGATAAGCTGTTAAATCCGATAGATAGACAGGTTTCATCTGGCCTAAATCAATATCAATAAACTTGCGGCGAAGAGCGGGTGAGCCTTTAACAAGTTGTAAATCCTCTGGAGCAAAGAGAACCACATTCATGTTACCGATATAGGTTGATAACTTGCTTTGTTTTAAGTGGTTTACTTTAGTGACTCGTCCTTTTGAGGATAAAGAAATTTCTAAAGGGATTGAGCCGGTCTTTTTTTCTAGGACCCCTGAAACAGTAAATTGTTCCTCTTGAAAATGAATTAGATCTTTATCGGAACGGGTCCGATGGCTGCGGGTCAAGGCTAAAAAGTAGATGGATTCGAGGAGATTGGTTTTTCCTTGAGCATTTTGGCCTAAGAAAATATTCAAACCAGAGTGGAATTGAAGATCTACTTCTTTATAATTTCGAAATTTCTGAATGTGTATGGATTTAAGCCACATATTATGTTCCTGGGAAACGAACAGGCTTCCGCTTATTCTCTTCTTTTTTAGGTTTAGAATCTTTTTTTTGTTTTTGTTCTTTGTTTAATTTCTTCACTAATTGAGCAACGCGTTCTTTTTCCAGCTTGTCCGCTTGATAGTCTTCAATCTCTTCTGGACTAGGTTGTGTCAGTGTTATAACTTCCTTCTCACCAATTACTTCGATTGTATCTCCGACTCGTAACTTACGTCCTCTTCTGGTTTCCACTTCTCCATTGACCTCTACTTGATTCTCGTGTAAAAAGGCTTTGATAGCTCCACCGCTTTGAATGATTCCCAGTTCTTTAAATAGGGCTTGTAGTGTAATAAATTCATCAAAAAGTTTATAGTTCATAGTTCACCTCAATGATAGTTATTATACCACAAAAGGATGAAAAACCTAAAATAGGGCGAGTCAGTGTAAACGTTTTTTAATCTGTCTGGGAAAGATTTTACTGGGATTTCATGATATAATGAAGAGTAATATTTGTTAGAACGAGGATGACGATGGAATTAGTTACTGGTGTTCGAATCCATTTTATGAAATCAGAAAAATTTAAGACCAATGAGATAAAAGTGCGGTTCTCGGCCCCTCTTTCTGAAGAAACAATAGCAGGACGAGTTCTAGCCTCACGCATGATCGAAACAGCCAATCAACTTTACCCAACTTCACAGCAATTTAGAGAGCAGTTGGCGAACTTGTATGGAGCAAATTTTTCTACTTCTGTTTCAAAACGCGGTCAAATGCACTACATTGATATTAATTTATCTTATGTCCGTGATGCTTTTTTGAGCAAGAAAAATGTCTTGACAGATCAGATGTTGGATTTATTAAAGGTATCTCTGAATGCTCCTCTTGCAGAAGATGGCTCTTTTCATTCAGAAACTTTTTCAGTAGAGAAAAAAAATCTCATTACAGAGCTAGAAGCAGAAATTGAAAATCATTATTATTATGCCCACCAACAATTGAATCGGTTGTTTTATGATCAAGCTGATATGAAACTAAGTAAGTATGGAAGTGTCCAGCAGATTCAGAATGAGGATGAAGGGTCAGCTTATCAAGCATTTCAAGAAATGCTTCAAACAAATCTGATTGACTTTTTCTTTATGGGTGATTTCAATGAACTAGCGGTCATTGAAAAGATTAGTGAATTTGGTTTACAACCTCGTAAATCTTATGTCAATCTTTTTTATGCCCAATCTTTTTCAAATGTTGTCAGAGAAGGACTCGAGCAAAGAGATACTCATCAATCTATTTTAGAGTTAGGTTATCATTTTCCTGTTCAGTATGGAGAGAAAGAGCATTTTGCTTTGATTGTTTTAAATGGTTTACTGGGGGCTTTCTCTCATTCTAAATTGTTTACAGTCATTCGAGAAAAAGAAGGGTTGGCTTATACCATCTCTAGCCATTTTGATATTTTTTCTCATTTTATGCGGATCTATGCGGGGATTGATCGAAAAAATCGAACCCGAACAATGACTCTGATGAGCCGTCAAGTGAGTGACTTGAAGAGAGGGAAGTTTACAAGTGAAGAGCTGCGCTTGACAAAAGCAATGATTATAAATGCTGCAAAATTGTCTCAGGATCGACCTGGCACCTTGATTGAAAGAGCTTATTTACACTCTATTTTAGGAAAACAGTTCTTGTCAATTGATGATTGGATCCAAGCTATTCAACTGGTGACGAAAGAAGAAATTATGGCTGTTGCCAAATCACTCAAATTGCAAGCGGTCTATTTTATGGAAGGAAGAGAATGATAAAGAAAGATTTGGAGAAAATAGATTATCCAGCTGTTGGAGAATGTGTTTATCAGACAAGTCTCCAAAATGGATTGAAGTTATATTTAATTCCAAAAGCGGATTTTAATGAAAGCTATGCAATCATTTCTACTAAATTCGGTTCTATTGACACAAGATTTACAGTAGATGGAGTGGAGGGAATAAAAGAATTTCCAGCAGGGATTGCACATTTTCTTGAACATAAATTATTTGAAGATCAAGACGGTCAAGATTATTTACAGCATTTTGTAAAGCTGGGAGCTGAAAGTAATGCCTTTACTAGCTTTACACAAACTAGCTATCTCTTTTCGACCACCTCGAATGTCAATGAAAATCTGAGATTGTTACTGGAGATGACACAATCTCTTCATCTCTCAAAGGATTCTCTAAAGAAGGAACAATTGATTATTCAACAAGAGATCGAAATGTACCAAGATAGTCCTGACTACCAATTATTCTTTAGGGCGTTGGCAAATCTCTATCCAGAAACACCTTTAGCCCAAGATATTGCAGGTACTGTATCTTCTCTCTCCCAAATTGATGAAAAAAGTTTACAGGATAATTTCGATTATTTCTACCAACCATCCAATATGCAGCTAGTGGTTGTCGGAAATTTTGACCTTGACAGTCTTGTTAACCTTGTTTCTGAATTTGAGATGAAGACCTCTTCAAATCCTCTTCCTCATATCTCACCCGTGGACTTAAATCCAGTTGTTCAAAATGAGACAAGTCGGATGGAAGTTGCTTCACCGAAATTAGCAATTGGAATTCGTGGAAGAAATCAGATTCCTCCTCTTTACCAGTATCGCTATAAGATTATCCTCAAATTATTGTTTGCTATGATGTTTGGGTGGACATCTAAACGATTTCAGTCACTTTATGAAGTTGGTAAACTTGACAACTCCTTGACACTAGAAATTGAAGTAGAGTCTTCGTTTCACTTTGTGATGTTAACGATGGACACCTCGGAACCTGTTAGTATATCCCATCAGTTCAGAACGGCCATTAAGAATTTTGAGAAAGATCCTGATGTGACTCAAGAGCATTTGGATACGATTAAAAGTGAAATGTTTGGAGATTTTCTACACGGTTTGAATTCCTTGGATTATATAGCGACTCAATTTAATCCAATTGAGACAGGTGAAAATCTATTTGATCTTCCAAAAATTTTACAGAGTATTTCTTTACAAGATGTTGTAAAGGTTGGGCGAGATTTTGTCAACGCTTGTGATATGACGGACTTTATCATTTTCCCTAAATAGCGGGATAATAGTGGAATGATGTTTTTGTCGAATTAAATCGACGTTTATTTTGTCAATTAGATGTAAATGATCATGTAAACTAGTAAGGAGACTAGAATGAAAAAAGAAAATATCCCAAATGCCTTAACACTGATTCGAATTGTGTTTATTCCTATTTTTATTTTGATGCTAATATTTGGTAAAGGTTATGGTTGGCATGTAGCAGCAGCTATTGTCTTTGCTGTTGCTAGTATCACCGATTATTTGGACGGTTATTTAGCTCGTAAATGGAAAGTTGTTAGTAACTTTGGAAAATTTGCTGATCCTATGGCTGACAAGCTTCTTGTCATGTCTGCCTTTATCATGATGATTGAATTAAAGATGGTTCCGGCTTGGATTACTGCAGTTATAATTTGTCGTGAATTAGCCGTAACTGGCCTCCGTCTGTTATTGGTTGAAACAGGAGGAGTTGTTTTGCCAGCAGCTATGCCTGGAAAAATTAAAACCTTCTCACAAATGTTTGCCATTATTTTCCTTCTCTTCCATTGGGACTTATTGGGTCAAATTACGCTTTATGTTGCGCTAATCTTTACAGTCTACTCTGGATACGAATACTTTAAAGGCAGTGCCTACCTCTTTAAAGATACCTTTAGATAAATGAATAATATTATAGAAGTTCGAAATCTTACATTTAAATACCAAAAAACAGATGAGAACCATCAGTTAAATGATATTTCGTTTCACGTGAAACATGGTGAATGGTTATCCATTATTGGACATAACGGAAGTGGTAAATCAACAGTGGTCCGCTTGATTGATGGCTTGTTGGAACCGGAATCTGGTCAAATCTATATTTCCGGAGATTTGTTAACTCCTGAAAATGTTTGGGATAAACGTAGTGAGATTGGCATGGTTTTCCAGAATCCAGATAACCAGTTTGTTGGGGCTACAGTTGAAGATGATGTGGCGTTTGGGTTGGAGAACCAAGGAATTCCAAGAGATGAAATGGTGCAACGAGTAGACGAAGCTTTGAAGATGGTCCGCATGGATGAGTTCAAAGATCGAGAACCCGCTAGGTTATCCGGTGGACAAAAGCAACGAGTGGCCATTGCCGGGATTATCGCTTTACGACCTAAAATCATCATTTTAGATGAAGCAACCAGTATGTTGGATCCTGAAGGGCGTCTAGAACTAATTCGGACAGTTCGAGAAGTCAAAGAACGATATGGGTTAACCGTTATTTCTATTACCCATGATTTAGAGGAAGTTTCCCTAAGTGATCGGGTTATTCTTTTTGAAAAAGGAAAAGCGACCTTGGATCTGACTCCAAGAGAACTCTTTTCTCGAGATGATCTGGATGAAATAGGACTAGAAGAACCTTTCGCCAATCGATTGCGGAGCATGTTACATCAAAAAGGTTTTCCAGTTGGAGAAACCTATCAGACTGAAGGAGAGCTAGAGAAACTATTATGGGAATTGCTTTAAAACAGCTTAGTTACACCTATCAAGAAGGTACTCCTTTTGAAGGAGCGGCTCTTTTTGATGTAAATATAGAAATCCCAAGCGGTTCTTATACAGCTCTAATTGGGCATACTGGAAGTGGAAAATCAACCATCCTTCAATTATTAAATGGTTTGCTTTTGCCCAGTCGAGGGGAAGTGCAAATGAATGATATGCGCATTAGTTCTGAGTCTTCTCAAAAAGAGCTAAAGGATCTTCGGAAAAAAGTGGGTCTCGTCTTTCAATTTCCAGAAAGTCAACTCTTTGCTGAGACTGTTGTAAAAGATGTCGCATTTGGGCCTCAAAATTTTGGAGTAGACCAAGAATCAGCTGAGAGCATTGCTAAGGAAAAATTACGCTTAGTCGGTCTTTCTGAAGAGTTGTTTGAACGGAGTCCCTTTGAATTGTCTGGAGGGCAAATGAGACGGGTCGCTATTGCAGGCATTTTAGCGATGGAACCTGAAATTTTGGTCTTGGACGAGCCGACAGCTGGTTTGGATCCGTCAGGTAGACGGGAATTAATGAAGCTATTTGCGTCACTTCATCAAGCTGGGATGACCATCGTTCTTGTGAGTCATTCTATGGAAGATGTGGCAGAATACGCAAATCTTGTTTATGTTTTGGAAAAAGGACGAATGGTGAGGTCTGGGCATCCAAGGGATGTATTTCAGGATGTAGAAGGATTAGAAAACATACAATTAGGTGTACCGAAAGTGACGAAATTTGCTTGGCGCTTACGTCAAAAAGGACTATCTTTGCCAACTTTACCAATCACTTTACAGGAGTTTAAGGAGTTAATTGGACATGAATAGTATGATTTTAGGACGATATGTACCAGGTAATTCCATTCTCCATCGTATGGATCCAAGGGCAAAGTTACTAGGACTTTTCTTGTTAATTATTATTTTGTTTTGGGCCAATAATGTGTTGACGAATGCCCTGTTGTTTTTATTGGCCTTTGCGTTGATTTTGAGTGCCAAGATCCCCTTCCGTTTTTTTATTAATGGCCTGAAATCGATGGTCTTTATCATTGCTTTCACCACACTCTTTCAGTTGTTTGCGACGACTGGCGGTAAGACCTTATTTCAATTTTATTTTTTGACTGTAACGGATAAAGGACTTGCTCAAGCGGGTGTGATCTTTTGTCGTTTTATTCTCATTGTTGTATTTTCAACGATTTTAACACTGACAACAACGCCCTTAAGCTTAGCAGATGCCGTAGAAAAGTTGTTAACTCCATTTAAAATCATCAAAGTTCCTGCTCATGAAATTGGACTCATGTTGTCTATGAGCCTTCGTTTCGTCCCCACTCTAATGGATGATACGATTCGCATTATGAATGCACAGAGAGCTAGAGGGGTTGATTTTGGAGAAGGGAATCTCCTTCAGAAGATCCGCTCTTTTATACCAATTTTAATTCCCTTGTTTGCATCAAGTTTTAAACGTGCAGATGCTCTTGCAATTGCCATGGAGGCAAGAGGTTATAAAAGTGGAGAGGGAAGAAGCCGATATAGGCAGTTAAAATGGCAAGTCTTAGATAGTGTAGCTATTCTGTCTGTAGTAGCAGTTGGTGCTATCATTTTTTGGTTGAAATATTAGAATACCACCACTACATATAGGGGAATTTTTCTAAAAAAATGAAGAAAAACGCTATTTATAGCGTTTTTTGCATGAAAAATACATGATTTTGTAACCTTTGTAACATAAATTATAACTAACTGTAACATTTAATGTGTAAGATAGTATTATGTTCGAAAGGAGAATGTATTGATGAACACAAAAAAAGTCCAATGGACATTAACTTCTATTATCTCAGCTCTTTCACTTTTTGTTTCTGGTGTGGTAGTGAATGCTGAAACATACGAAGTGAAAAATGGTGATACTTTATCAGAAATTGCGATTAAGAATAACACTACTATCGAAAAGCTTGTTGAATTGAATCAAATCAGCAATCAAGATTTGATCCACGCTGGTCAAATTATTGAGTTGGGTGAACGTTCAAACTCATTGATCAACAAAGTGAATACTGCCACAGTAAGTCAGGAACCTGGAGTCGAGGCTTCGACAAATCAAGTAGCGGCTTCGACAACAACTACTGCTAATGCTACTTATAATGCAGCACCTGTTGTTACGAATTCTGGAAATGGGATTGTACTTGCTAATGGGAATACTGCTGGAGAAACTGGATCCTATGCAGCAGCTCGAATGGCTGAAATGACAGGTGTTCCTGCATCAACTTGGGAAGCCATTATTGCCCGCGAATCAAATGGTCAAGTGAACGCAGCAAATCCATCTGGAGCTAGTGGTCTTTTCCAAACAATGCCAGGTTGGGGTTCAACTGCTACAGTTGATGATCAAATCCAAGCGGCTTATAATGCCTATTCATACCAAGGACTTTCAGCTTGGGGATACTAAAAAAGAGGGGAAACGCTCTTTTTATTTTGTTTCTTACCTTGACAAGGATTGGAAAGTGATGTAAAGAAAAATGACTGTGTCAGTCAACCTTGCTGAACCATGGATACTCTTACACAAGCGTTATTTCGTACATAAAAGAGGTTTACAAATTTGTAAACCTCTTTTATTAACTTAAATGAGTCAGTAAAGCTAGGGGGGAATCTACGATGGTATCGGGAGTTTCCTCTTTTAATTGCTCTAGAGGTGCAAACCCCCAACTGACTGCAATTGTGTGAATACCAATGGTTTTTCCTCCAATGATATCAAATTTAGTATCCCCAACGATGCAAGCTTCCTCTTTTGGAATTTGATGATCCACTAGTACACGCTGAATGATATCAGATTTGTGCATAGATCCTGGGGTAGAACCATAAATCCCTTCAAAGCAATCACTAATTCCTAGTGAATGGGCTATTTCGAGACTCACTTCCTGATTCTTAGAGGTGGTGATGAATAAGTGATAACCCAATTCCTTCAATTGTTGAAGGAGTTCTTTGATACCTGGGTAGAGATAGGTTTGTTGTTGGCCAGTTTCTTTGTAATAGGTGCGATAGATTTCTACAGCTTTTGTGACCAGTTCTTTTGGAAGATGGTTTGTAAATGTAACTTCGAGTGGAGGTCCCATAAAGGTTCGAATAGTCTCTTTATCAGGAGCAGGAACTCCTAGCAGTTTGAAAGTGTGTAGAAAGGTGGTTTCAATTCCTTCGGAACTATCGACTAAAGTCCCATCCAAGTCGAAAAATATGTACTTCATAGGTTAGTCTCCAAATATTCCTTGCTGTAGGCGTTTCCCAGTTGGAGTTGCTGCTAGACCTCCTTCAGCCGTTTCTCTAAAGGCAGTTGGTAGGCTAGATCCAACTTGATACATAGCGTCAATGACCTCATCGACAGGGATTTTGGATTCAATTCCTGCTAGAGCCATATCCGCTGCAATATAGGCATAGCTTGCACCCATAGCATTTCGTTTGACACAAGGAACCTCTACCAGTCCTGCAACGGGATCACAAATTAAGCCTAGCATATTTTTGATGACGAAACAAATGGCTTGGCTAGCTTGGTAAGGACTTCCCCCAGCAGCCAACGTCAAGGCAGCTGCACTCATGGCTGCCGCGGAACCCACTTCGGCTTGACAGCCTCCCTCGGCTCCTGAAATCGATGCATTGTTGGCAATAACCAGGCCAAAGGCTCCTGCTGCTAATAAGAACTCCAATTGTTGGTGCTCATCTAAATGGAGTTTCTCGATGGCTGAAGTAAGAACAGCAGGTAAGCAACCGGCTGATCCAGCAGTGGGAGTAGCACAGACTAAGCCCATTTTTGCATTGTGTTCGTTGACAGCGATAGCATTTTTGGCTGCGGTTAGGACAGTATAGTCGGAGAGGGCTTTTCCAGATCGAATATAGCGATCCAATTTTGCAGCATCTCCTCCGGTCAAGCCACTTCTAGAAAGTTGGTCATTGAGTCCAAGATGAACGGATTCTTTCATGACCTCAAGGTTTCGTGTCATAAGAGTCAGAACTTCTTCGCGCTCGCGACCAGTTAGTTCAAACTCAGTTGCAATCATTAATTCTGCGACATTTCCTTCATAGTGGAGGGTCGCTTGCTCAACTAGTTCGGTAATGGAATAAAACATGGGGTCTCCTTATTGAAAGAAATTCACATTGTGTAAATGGGGAATTTGACGGATTAACTCAATAGCTTCGTCACAATTACGAGAATCCACTTCAATAATCATAATAGCCTTTTCACCGGCTTTTTCACGGGTTACGTTCATTTGGGCGATATTGATATCATAGCGGGAAAGGGCTTCTGTCACATGGGCAATCATCCCAGGAACGTCTTGGTGAACAATAATAATAGTTGGGGTGTTCATGTTTAGAGAAATTGCAAAGCCATTTAACTCGGTAACTTGTATGTTTCCCCCACCAATGGAAATTCCTGTGACGGAGATGGTTTTGTGATCATTTTTCACCGTGATGGTCGTCGTATTTGGATGAGGAGCATTGCTCTCCTTTTGAATAGACCAGACGATTCGAATTCCTCTTTCATGGGCAATTTCAAGACTATTGGGGATTCTTGGATCATCTGTGTCCATACCCAAAATACCAGCTACAAGGGCCAAGTCTGTCCCGTGACCGCGATAGGTTTTGGCAAAGGAATTAAACAACTGAAATTCAACTTCTGTCGGATCCTCTCCAAAAATAGAAGAGACAATTTTTCCAATACGAACAGCTCCTGCTGTGTGGCTACTAGAAGGTCCAATCATAACCGGTCCAATAATATCAAATACGGATTGGAATTTAAGCGAATTCATCAGTCAGCTCCTTAGGGTTTCTTTTCTTTCATTATAACAAATCTGGGGCATGTTTTCTTCTATTTGAGAGGGAAATTTTGTTTTAAACTTAAAAGATACTTAAAACTAGTTTATTTGAGGTGTTTTTTATTCTTGCTAACATATTATTGAAACATTTGACGTGATTTCATAAAGTTTCTGAAACATTTCTTCTGTAAGATAAAGAACATACAGAAAAGGAGTGTAAAACCATGAATAAAAAAATCTTTGTAAAACGTGTAATCGGATTGAGCTTATTATCAGGAATGTTTATTCCCGTCCTTGCCAGTGCAGAATCTTACACTGTAAAGTCAGGTGATACCTTATCAGCTATTGCTAAAGAGAAGAATACAACGGTTGATGCGATTGCTCAGAAAAATAAGATTAGCAATGTTAACCTCATTACAGTTGGTCAAGTTCTAGAGATTGAAGATGAGAAGGCAACAACTAATTCTACAGAGAAAGCTAGCACTAGTAAACCTACCACTACACAAGCAACAACTACGGTATCTACTTCAGATGGCTTGAGTGCCGAAGATGCAGCGGCTAAAGAATGGATTGCCCAGAAAGAATCAAGTGGCAGTTACACGGCACAAAATGGCCAATATTATGGTCGTTACCAGTTGTCCCTTTCTTATTTAAACGGTGACTTGTCACCAGAAAATCAGGAAAAAGTAGCCAATCAATATGTTGTAAACCGATATGGATCATGGTCGGCGGCTAAAAACTACTGGCTGGCCAATGGCTGGTATTAAAGTAGATGAAAGAGTTCAGCAATTGGACTCTTTTTTGATTTACAGACTTGTAAACATATAGATACAATAGCCAATAAGAAGGATGGCAAGATGCTTGTTTTCTACTATAAAGCGTGTTACAATTGATAATGCTCAAAACGACCTTCAATCGTTAAAGCAAACCACGACCTTCAATCGTGAGAAACGAAAAGATGGGAGAAACCTATGAGTGATAACTCGAAAACACGTATTGTTGTTGGTATGAGTGGCGGTGTCGATTCATCTGTAACAGCTTTGTTGTTAAAACAACAGGGTTACGATGTCATTGGCATCTTCATGAAAAACTGGGACGACACAGACGAAAATGGCGTCTGTACAGCTACGGAAGATTACAAGGATGTAGCAGCAGTTGCAGATCAAATTGGCATTCCTTACTATTCTGTCAACTTTGAGAAAGAATACTGGGATCGTGTCTTTGAATACTTCCTTGCAGAATACCGTGCAGGCCGTACACCAAATCCGGATGTCATGTGTAATAAGGAAATCAAATTTAAGGCCTTCTTAGATTATGCCATGACACTCGGAGCAGATTATGTAGCGACAGGGCACTATGCGCGCGTGGCGCGTGATGAAGATGGTATTGTCCATATGTTACGCGGTGTTGACAATGGGAAGGATCAAACTTATTTCCTAAGCCAGTTGTCACAAGAACAACTTCAGAAAACCATGTTCCCGTTAGGCCATTTAGAAAAGCCTGAGGTTCGCCGGTTGGCTGAAGAGGCTGGATTGGCAACAGCTAAAAAGAAAGATTCCACTGGGATCTGCTTTATTGGAGAAAAGAATTTCAAAGAGTTTCTAGGGAACTACCTCCCTGCCCAACCAGGCCGAATGATGACCGTAGATGGACGGGATATGGGCGAACATGCCGGTTTGATGTATTACACAATCGGTCAGCGGGGTGGTCTTGGAATTGGTGGCCAACAAGGTGGAGACAATGCCCCATGGTTTGTCGTTGGTAAAGATCTGAGTCAAAATATTCTGTATGTCGGTCAAGGCTTCTATCATGAAGCACTGATGTCAACAAGTTTACAAGCTAGTCAAGTTCACTTTACACGGGATATGCCGGAAGAGTTTACACTAGAGTGTACAGCTAAGTTCCGCTATCGCCAGCCAGATTCCAAGGTGACGGTTCATGTCAAGGGTGACAAGGTTGAGGTGATTTTTGCAGAACCTCAACGGGCTATTACGCCAGGTCAGGCTGTTGTCTTTTACGATGGTGAAGAGTGTCTCGGTGGTGGCTTGATTGACAATGCTTATCGGGATGGAAAAGTTTGTCAATATATTTAAATTGACAAATTCCCCAATTGTCAAGTCAAGTGCAACAAAGTCATTCCTCTGATTAAGCGAGTGTTCTTCCAGCTGTTTGAGCTAG
>NZ_JAHZQQ010000039.1 GCF_019930045.1 Streptococcus australis
TTGTGTGAATACTTACAGTTTACCCCAATGAAACGCTATGAGTTTTTTTGTTGCACTATATTTTACAATTTATCTTTATAAATCATCCAAGGCATCTTTGACCTTATCAAAGAAACCTTTTTTCTTTGGGTTGACCTTCAAATCACTTGCTTCCGCAAATGCACGAAGGGCTTCTTTTTGCTTGTCATTTAGACCTGTAGGTGTCACCACATTAACAGATACATATTGATCTCCTACAGAGCCACCACGCAAGCTTGGTGCTCCCTTGCCACGGAGGCGGAATTTCTTACCAGTCTGGGTTCCTTCTGGGATGACCAAGTCAACATCCCCATGAACCGTTGGTACATGAACCGTATCTCCAAGAGCAGCCTGAACAACGTTCAAGTTCAATTTATAGTAAATGGTTGATCCATCACGCTCAAATTTGTCGCTCGGCTCAACGTTGACCACCACATAGAGATCTCCGTATGGCCCTCCATTAAAGCCAGCTTCTCCTTGACCAGAGAGGCGAATTTGTTGCCCTGTTTCGACCCCAGCTGGGATTTTCACATTGACACTGTGGGCTTGCTTCTCGTGACCAGTCCCATGACAGGTTGTACAAGGATCTTTGATTTCTTTTCCTCGACCATGACAGACATCACAGGTTACCTGACGGCGCATCATTCCTAGAGGGGTTTGCGTATCCACATTGATCACCCCCGAACCATGACAGCGTCCACAAGTTACGGGACTTGTTCCTGGCTTAGCACCACTTCCATCACATGTCCGACAGCTGGCTTCCCGATGGTACTTCACTTCCTTTTCAGTTCCAAAGATGGCTTCTTCAAACTTGAGGTTTACGCGGTACTGAAGATCATCTCCCTGACGTGGAGCATTGGGATTGCGACTTGCACCGCCACCTCCAAAGAAGCTTGAGAAAATATCCTCAAAGCCACCAAAACCAGTGCCATCAAAACCACCGAAACCACCAGCTCCGCCACCGAAGCCACCAAAACCACCGTTGGCTCCTGCAGCACCGTATTGGTCATAAGCCGCCCGCTTTTGTTCGTCACTTAAAGTCTCATAGGCCTCTTGAACTTCCTTGTACTTGTCCTCAGCACCAGGCTCCTTGTTGATATCTGGGTGATATTTTTTAGATAATTTCCGATAGGCTTTCTTGATCTCGTCTTGAGATGCATTCTTTGAAACGCCCAAACGGTCATAAAATTCAGTATTGTTCATAATTCAAGATACAAAGGGCGTCAAACGGACACAGCCAAAATAGGATTTTTGACGACGGACGCTTGCGTCCTAGAAAAAACTATCTTTTTGGCACCGTCCGTAGCCCGTGTTCAGTTGAGAACACTCTTTGTTCCTTTCTATAATTTTTATGTAAAACTTTAGAGGGTATTTTCTATACTTTGCTTCACTTGATCAAACTCTTGGTCTGATAGAGTAAATATCAAATCCTCTGCTGCATACTCGTTCTTTTCTTTAAAATAGTTGTCCGTATTCTCTGCCAACCCTAACCTTAGAATCACTTTTCTTGCAAACTCTTGATGTGCAAAACCGATAGCCGTAATGATTTGTTTATCTTGCACAACCAGTTTGGGTTGGAAATTTTGGCGTGGCAGAAATTCAAAATAGTCAAAGAAGTTTTGCCAAATTCCACCTGTAAATTTCGTGTCCTTCAACAGACCTGCCTTCGCTAATAAAAGAGGCGCTGAAGAAATGGCTGCAATTAGGATATCTTGCTCACCAAGGTCCCTCAAAAACGAAATCAATTTCTCATCCTGTAGGGCAGGCCCTATATTGACCATTCCTGGCAAAATCACACAAGAATACTCTTCTATACAGATTTGATCTAGTGTTTTCGTTGGTTGACAAGGCAGGCCATCTTCAGATATCACTATCGAATCATCCGAAGATACATAATCAATCGTGATGTCAAAAGACAGAGCTAAAGTACTCGTTAAAGCAGTTATCTCATAAAGAGAAAAATTAGGATAAATCAAGCAAAGTACTTTTTTCATACGCAACATCCTCTATTTTACCGAAAAACAGAGGCTGGGTTGCAACCTCTGGATTTCTTCCTATCATTACGACATTCTAAGACAAAGTCGATTATACTTTGTTTTAGAACTAGTAAGGCTGAATTGAGTTTCGGATTAAAGGAATCCTAAAATCTCGGAACCTTTCTTTATTTCAAGAGGTTCCGCTAAAACAATCCACTGGATTGTTTTACTTTTCAGTAAACTCTCCGTCTACGACGTCATCGCCTGCGTTTCCTGTTGCTTGTGCGCCTTCTGCTCCTGCTTGGGCTTGTTGCGCTGCTGCGGCTTGTTCGTAGAGTTTAACGGCAAGTCCTTGAGCTTTTTCGTTCAATGCTTCAAGTTTTGCTTTCATTTCGTCCAAGTTGTTGTCTTCTTGGGCTTTCTTAAGCTCATCAAGGGCAGCTTGTGCAGCATCACGTTCTACATCGAAGCCTTTACCTTCAGTTTCTTTGATTGTCTTTTCAGTCGCAAAGATGGCTTGGTCTACTTCGTTACGAAGGTCAACTTCTTCTTTACGTTTCTTATCTGCTTCAGCGTTAGCTTCTGCATCTTTCATCATGCGGTCGATTTCTTCGTCTGTCAAACCTGAGTTAGATTGGATAACGATTGTTTGTTCTTTTTGAGTTCCAAGATCTTTGGCCTTAACAGATACGATACCGTTCTTATCGATGTCAAATGTAACTTCGATTTGTGGGATACCACGAGGTGCAGCTGGGATATCAGTCAATTGGAAGCGTCCAAGAGTCTTGTTATCTGCTGCCATTGGGCGTTCACCTTGAAGAACGTGGATATCAACGGCTGGTTGGTTGTCCGCTGCAGTTGAGAAGACTTGTGATTTAGATGTTGGAATAGTTGTGTTGCGGTCGATGAGTTTTGTGAAGACTCCACCCATTGTTTCGATACCAAGTGACAATGGTGTTACGTCAAGAAGGACAACGTCTTTGACATCACCAGTGATCACACCACCTTGGATAGCGGCACCCATCGCAACTACTTCGTCAGGGTTTACTGATTTGTTTGGTTCTTTACCTGTTTCAGCCTTAACAGCTTCAACAACGGCAGGGATACGAGTTGAACCACCAACAAGGATGACTTCGTCGATTTCTGACAAGCTCAAACCTGCATCTGAAAGGGCTTGACGAACTGGAGTTTTAGTACGTTCTACAAGGTCACGAGTCAAGTCGTCAAATTTAGCACGAGTCAAGTTCATTTCCAAGTGAAGAGGTCCAGCCTCACCAGCAGTGATGAATGGCAAGCTGATTTGAGTTGAAGTCACACCAGAAAGGTCTTTCTTCGCTTTTTCAGCTGCGTCTTTCAAACGTTGAAGCGCCATCTTGTCTGTTGACAAGTCGATACCATTTTCTTTCTTAAATTCTGCTACTAAGTAGTCGATGATTTTTTGGTCAAAGTCGTCACCACCGAGTTTGTTATCCCCTGCAGTTGCCAATACGTCAAAGACACCGTCACCGAGTTCAAGGATAGATACGTCAAATGTACCACCACCAAGGTCGAATACCAAGATTTTTTCTTCTTTGTCAGTCTTGTCCAAACCGTATGCAAGGGCTGCTGCAGTTGGTTCGTTGACGATACGTTCTACTTCAAGACCAGCAATTTTACCAGCGTCTTTAGTTGCTTGACGTTGAGCATCGTTAAAGTAAGCTGGAACTGTGATAACAGCCTTGGTTACTTTTTCACCAAGGTAGTCTTCAGCGTAACCTTTCAAGTATTGAAGAATCATAGCTGAGATTTCTTGTGGAGTGTATTCTTTACCGTTAGCAGAAACTTTTTCAGAAGTACCCATTTTAGATTTGATAGAGATCACTGTATCTGGGTTTGTTACTGCTTGACGTTTTGCAGCGTCACCAACGATGATTTCACCGTTTTTGAAAGAAACTACAGATGGAGTTGTACGGTTTCCTTCTGGGTTTGCGATGATTTTTGATTCAGTTCCTTCAAGAACTGCAACTGCTGAGTTTGTTGTACCTAAGTCAATACCGATAATTTTAGACATGTGTTTTTCTCCTTAAGTTTATCTTATTTATTCTTTTTGATACTTCCCTTAAGTGGTGGGGACGTGAGCAACTCCCTTTGGGATTTCATCACTTATTTTTGAGCCTACTGTCTCAAAAATCCCCTGTTTCAGTAGCACATGCTACTGAAACTTTCACCACTGCGGGAAATATCTTCCTTGCAAGCCTCCGGCTTGCTTCTTATCTTTCTTTCATAGTTTAGTGTCGTTTCGGACAAGGTAGCCTAGTTGTAGACAACGACCATAGCCGGTCTTAGGATGCGGTCATGGAGTTTGTAGCCTTTTTGGAAGACTTGTGCGATGGTGTCTGCTGGATGTTCGTCATCTGCAGGTAAGGTTTGGATGGCCATGTGGTAGTTATGGTCAAAAGCTCCGTCCGCTGGAATTTCTTCGATTCCTTCTTCTTTCAGAGCATGTACCAAACTTTCTTGGACCATTTCCAAGCCCTTCTTCACATCATCTGTCAATCCTTCGACGGCAAGGGCACGTTCGAGGTTGTCCAGTGATGGTAAGATCGCTTTCGCCAAATCTTGGCTACGGTATTTTTGTAATTGTTGACGTTCTTCGTTAGCACGGCGCTGAATGTTTTGCATCTCTGCATGAGCACGAAGGTATTTGTTTTCAAATTCCTCGGCACGCGCTTGTGCTTCTTCTAACTCAGAAGGTTGGTTGCTTTCCTCTACAACTTCTTCAGTTGTTTGGTCAACTTCTTCTTTCACGTCTTCTTTTTTGATATCTTCTGTCAAGGCATACACCCCTTTCATTTGGTCTTAATTTACTTCATAATGGTTGCTGTTGAGGTAACGGTAGTAATCCGTCAACTTCATGACCAATACCCGTCCGATGACATTGACCAGGCTAATCACACGCCTGTAATCCATCTCTACGGGACCGATCACATGCATGAGGGCCATCCCACGATAAGGAACCAGGAACTTGTGACTAATGACCGTCACATTTTTCAAGGCCTTCTCTTGAGATTCTGCAACCAGGATCTGGGTCATTTGGTCTTCCGGCATTCCTCCTCGTAACTCCAAGGCTACGTGTTGGGGATTATCTAAGAACTGATAGGTCTGAAGATCGGCATAACTCAAAGATGAAACCTTTCCTTCTACAAAGACCAGTTCTTGAAACAGTTGCGAGAAGACGTAATCGAATAGATCCAAGACATTGTCTGTCGTTTTGAAATAGCGCTGTACAATCTGTGGAATCTCCGTCCGCAAGCGGTAGTGGATATCCAAGACCGTATTTCCAATGAAACGTTCTTGAACTAGCTGATGGAAGATTTCCAAGTCACTGGTTAAGAAATTCTTTGGAATAGCAAACTGTACGGTGACAGGCTTTGATTCATCCAAGGTCAGAACTGCTAAGGCATCATGGTTGGATAATGGAACAATCTCAAACCCCGTCAAACGCTGCCGTGTCGGCTCCACATCCTGAATCACTGCAGTGTAGCCTGTCATCTGGGCTAGTAACTTGGCCGTAGCATCCAAGATATCGTCTAACTTAAAGGCTTCGAAATCAAAGGCCTTCACTACCTGGTAGACATCTTGCTCATCAATCAACTCTAGATCGAGCGAGTTCTGAACAAAATATTGGAAACCAGCTCGGCTAGGCATTCGACCACTCGAAGTATGGGCCTTTTCTAATAAGCCTTGCTTTTCGAGAGCAGCCATGTCGTTTCGGATGGTTGCACTACTGGATTGAATGACATCTTGTAGTGCTTTTGAACCGACCGGTTCGTGGGTCTTGGTAAAGATATCGACGACAAGATTTAAAATCTCATTTTGACGTTCTGTAACCATGACCTCACCTCTCTTTCATTTTTAGCACTCTAAACACTCAAGTGCTAAACCATGATTCTATTATACACCCTCTCAAAAGAAAGTCAAGAAAAAAATCCAAAAAATTAGCACTCTTTTTTAAAGAGTGCTAAAAATCATTCTTAAGACCGATACTAGGCTGAAAAAAAACTATAAACCTGCTTCTTTCAGCTTTTGAATATATTCTTCTAAGACCAGCTGGTGCTTGACCATATACTGGGCATTTTCTACACCGACGTAGCGGAAATGCCAGTTTTCATAGTCCACACCCGTGATCGCGTTTTTCCCTTCTGGATAACGGAGAACAAACCCATATTGTGGCGCCAAGGCAATAATTTGTTGCACCACCTCTTCGGACAGTCCATTTGGAGCACTCATATCAATCGCAAGACCTGTCTGGTGCTCACTAGCTCCCGGAACCTGTACCTGAGCTTGTGCCTGACGCTCTGCTTCTTCATGAGAAAGCCCAGTAGCTTCCAATTGTGCTACCCGCTCATTGTAAAGCTCTGTTTGCTCCTCTACACTTCGATAACCGGAAATCAAGGATTCTTCTGGAGCAATGGCTCTTGCGGCTGCTAGAAACTGTTTGGTTTGTTCTGCAATCCGACTATCCACTTTGATTTCTTCAACATCGACTAACTGAGGGTTCAGCTCGGCTAACTTGTTGTCCCGATTGATCAAGACCAAATTCCAATCCTTAGTGGAAACTTGGGGAAGGTCAGTCTTCGGTTTTTCTTCCTTTTTCTCAACTTTTTTTGGAGTAGTCGTTTCAACTTTTTTGTCTTCAGCAAAGTTCATAGGAAGCCATTGAGGTTTCAAATAGAAAATACCCACTCCTGCTCCGATCAGGCAGAGGCCTAAACAACAGAGCACGAACCAGCTAACTTTCCTCTCTCTTTTCTTAGCAAGTTTGTATTTAGTCATGATTTCCCTCTAACAATTGCGCTCCAACTTGTCGATATGACAGATCTCCAACTGCTTCCAATTTAAATTGGCCATCCTCATACTCAATAACTGTCACACTACCATTGTCCAAGACCAATTCTTTGAAGGCTTTTGGATCAATCAAGTAAATCAAGGTACTGATGGTCATCCCATGACTGACCACGATGGCATTGCCACCACCTTGAGACTCGACATCCTTGGCAATCGCCGTAAAGCCATCCAAAATTCGATCTCGAAGAGTTTCCCAGGACTCCGCCCAGCCTGCTGTATCCACTTCGACAATTCCTTCAGCTAACTCCATTAAGCTTAAATGATGGAAATCATCGACTCGAAAGACACGTGGCAGAACCCCCATAAAGAGTTCCCCGTCGTAGGCTCCATCAAAGCTTCCAAAACACCATTCGCGAATACGCTTATCATAGCGATAAGGAATTTTACCCGTTAACCCTAATTCTTCTAGCACAATCCCCATGGTTTGAATGGTTCGACCCGAGTCACTGGACACGGCTTGTTGGAACTGAATCCCTGCTTGGCGTAGACCAATTCCTAATTCATGAATCCCTCGTTCACCAGCTTCCGTCAAAGGGCTATCAGACCAACCTTGGGCACGACCAATGGTATTAAACATGGTTTTTCCATGACGGGCAATATACAATTTTGTCTTTGCCATTTTTATCCTCCTGCAATTGTTATCTTTTTATATAAGGTATTTTATTTTTTTACATCAAGTTCTTCTGAGTGGGTTGCTAACCAGTTAGCACCCAGCTTGCGATAAGACTCATCTCCGATGGTTTGGATCGAGAAACGTCCATTTTCGTATTCTACCAGGGTAACACTGCCATTTTCAACCCTTGGATCCAACTCTATCTCTGGATTTAAAATGCACACAAAGGAACCGATGGTCATGCTATGACTGACAATTAGGGCATTTCCACCACCCTTGGCTTCGACTTCTTTAGCAATCTCTTCAAAACCATCTACAATGCGTTTTTTCAACACATCCCACGGTTCAGCCCAGCCTGCTGTATCCACTTGGTAAATCCCATTCGCCAGCTCTTCCAGGGTGAGTTTCTTGTAGTCTTCTATATCCAGAACACGGGGAACGACTCCACGAAAAAGCTCTCCTCCATAGGCGCCATCAAAACTTCCAAAACACCATTCCCGGATCTTTTTGTTGAAAGTATAAGGAATCTGATCTTTGAGCCCAAGCTCGTCTAAAACAATTCCCATGGTTTGAATGGCGCGACCTGAATCGCTGGAAACAGCACGGACAAAGTCCAAACCAGATTCTCTCAAACCAACCCCCAATTCACGGATACCTTCTTCTCCTTGAGCAGTTAAAGGCGTATCCGACCAACCTTGGGCACGACCTATCGTATTAAACATGGTTTTTCCATGCCGAATAATAAATAATCTTGTTTTCGCCATGTAATCTCCTTTTACGTTCTTCTATTATATCATTTTTTATAAGGAAACTGGCAACGATGACCACTAGATTCACTTTCACTACCTTGGTCAACATTAAAAGCCCTGAGCAAACATCATGCGCCAGGGCCATTTTTTAATTTTTAAAACTATGAACTGGGGCCGGAATTTGACCACCACGGGCAATAAAGTCAGCTGACGAAGCCTTGTTGACCTTCATCACTGGAGCAGACCCAAGAAGTCCTCCAAGCTCTAACATATCGCCTTCTTCTCCATAAGGAATAATCCGAACCGCTGTTGTCTTTTGGTTGATCACTCCGATAGCTGCTTCATCGGCAATCATAGCCGCAATCGTCGTAGCTGGAGTATCAGCTGGAATGGCAATCATATCCAGACCGACTGAACAAATGGCTGTCATGGCTTCCAATTTTTCCAGGTTGATATGACCTGACTGGACTGCCGCAATCATCCCCTCATCTTCTGAGACCGGAATGAAGGCACCTGACAAACCACCGACTTGGTTACAAGCCATGATGCCGCCTTTTTTCACTTGGTCATTGAGCAGAGCGAGCGCTGCAGTAGTTCCATGGGTTCCTACTACTTCAAGCCCCATAGCCTCAAGGACACGGGCAACCGAATCCCCAACAGCTGGTGTTGGCGCGAGAGACAAGTCGACAATACCAAACTCAACACCGAGACGTTCACTAGCCATTTGACCAACCAGTTGCCCGACACGAGTAATCTTGAAAGCTGTCTTTTTAACGGTTTCAGCCAAGACATCAAAGCTTGCGCCAGAAACTTTTTCAATCGCCCGTTGGACGACACCAGGTCCGGAAACCCCAACGTTGATGACAACATCCGCTTCACCAACACCGTGGAAGGCACCCGCCATAAAAGGATTGTCCTCTACTGCATTGGCAAAGACAACGAGTTTCCCTGGTCCCATTGGATCTGCTTGGGAAGCTTCTTTAATGATACGGCCCATGTCTCGGACAGCGGTCATATTGATCCCCGTCTTGGTCGATCCGATATTGACTGAAGAGCAGACAAAATCCGTCTCTGCTAGGGCACGAGGAATAGAATTGATGAGGATTTCATCCCCCTTTTGGTAGCCTTTTTGAACCAGGGCTGAGAAGCCACCGATAAAGTTAATTCCGATCTCTTTAGCCGCACGATCCAACGCCTTGGCAAAGGGCACATAATCTGTCGCATTGGTTGCTGCCCCGATAATAGAAATCGGAGTGACCGAAACCCGCTTGTTCACAATCGGGATGCCGAGTTCTGCTGCAATCTCATCCCCAACAGCTACTAAGTCCTTGGCCTTTGTCACAATCTTCTGGTAGATTTTTTCTGCCGCCTTATCAATATCTGGATCAATACAATCTAGAAGGGAGATGCCCATAGTGATAGTCCGAACGTCAAAGTTCTGCTCCTCAATCATAGCAATGGTTTCTGTTACCTGTCTAATGTCCATAAATTCTCAACCCCTATCTTACAAATTGTGCATGGCATCAAAAATGGCTGCGCTCTGGATATTGATTTTGACATGAAGAGACTGACCGAATTCTTCTAATTCTGAACGAAGCTGGGTAAAATCTTTTTTCTCATCCGATGATACGACTGCCATCATGGTGAAGTACTCATCCAATACCGTTTGAGAGATATCATCGATATTGAGTCCCAACTCTGCCACCTTAGTCGCAACACCTGCTACGATTCCTTTTTGGTCTTTTCCGACGACTGTAATAATTGCTTTCATTTCACTGCTCCATTCTATCTATTGCTTCCATTGTAGCACATTCCCCTTAAAATCGCTTAAATGTTTTAGAAAAGGTTCAGTTTTACAAACAAAAAGAAGACATCCAAGAGAATCTCTTGAATGCCTGTAAATCTCAATATCATGATCAATCAACGGATCACTAAAGCATTTTTTCTTAAGATAGTGGCTGAAGATAAAACCAAAAGGTAACTAGCAATCCCCGACAGATGCAGCCAAGTCGAGATCCATCCGGTGATCATTGGTAAAAGCATCAAGCTAGCTAGAAGGATTAAGAAAAGATAATACAGTTTTACGGTGCATGAAAATTCTTTCCAAATATTCGGTAAAAGTATGACTCCTCCAGTTATAAAAGCATAGCCAACCGCAGAAATCCCCGTCGCCTGAATTTTTTGCCCCTGTGTTAAGGAGTGAAAGGCGATGGAAGAGATGACTGTCGCGGTAACAAAAACAAGTAAGACATGTTTGGACCCTCTTTTCCTTTCCAGTAGTCCGCCAAAAGGTAGAATCATGAGCCCATTTAAAAATAGGTGGACCCATAAAAACCAGAGGGGGGCTCCTTTACTTCCATGCATCAAGGTTCCACTCATATACTGCCAATAATAAACCGGTTTTGAATGAAAGGCCAATAGGTCGTACATAGCATTCCCATAAATAGAAGTGAGAATTCCTAACAATAAACAAATGAAAGTTAAAGTACTGACAACTGGGTAGGTTTTGAGGATGTTTTTCATGTTGATAATTCTCTTCTATTATACTTCTAATTTTTGCAGTTCATCATCTATGTCTATTATACTACACTCCGATTTCTAATTTCCCATTTTATGCCCACTTCAAAGACAATAGATATTAAACAAGAAAATGCCAGTAGATATAGTTGTAGATGAAAATCCAGATTGGTTTCCAAAAAGTCAGAAAGTTGCTAAAGGCATGTAAGAAAATCGGTAAACGGATATCTTTATGCTTCTTGTAGACAGCTGCCAAGAAGAGCCCTGAACAGAAATAAAGAATAAAGGTGACTGGGTCCCGATATTGATGGATCAGATGAAAGGCCGCAAAGAGAAAGCCCGAAAGCAAAACGTCTAAATGAAATTTACTCTCTTTAAAGAAGACATTCATCAGATATCCTCTAAAAATAAATTCTTCTATCATAGGAGATATAATGGTTGCCAGAACAAAAAACAAAGTACCCGAAATACCAGGGCCATTTAGATAGATAGAAGATGGCAATTTGGTTTGACGAACGACAGGAACCAGTAAATCTTGAAACGTTTGCAGCACCCATCTTTCAAAAAAGAACCACAAGAGCACCAGAGCAAAATACCCCAGATAGGACCACTTCCATTTCTGTATATTGGAACGGACGACTATCTTCTGTCTTTTGAACCACAATAAAATGCCAATGAGAAGCAAAGAGTAGAAAATCAAATAGATGAAATAAAGAAAACTTACATCACCATTGAAAACTCCAGTTAGGTAGATACCAAGGCCTTCGATCCCAAAAACAAATAAATATAACAGGAACAGTAAAGCGACTCCATGTTTGGCATATTTCATATCATCCTCCACCAACAAAAAATTTTTAGCCGATACTCATTAAATTGCGAAGAAACTTCGCATTTCAAGTGGCCCAATCAACTTACGGAAATATTCCCAGCCATTCGGACCACCTGAAACTGGGGGTGGCCCCATATATATAGTATTAAAAATCGCACCACCTGCTACTGTTGAAAGAAATTCGCTATCTAAACCATCAAATTGTTCCAATATCTTTGTATTCATTATGAATACCTCCTTATATTTATTAGATTAAAAAATACTGTCTAGTTGCAACTTTGACAATTTTAGTATAGCACACGAAAAAATCTTTAAATCAACAAACTCCTAAATTGTACCTTTTTGAACAGAAAGTGGCATCTTCTTTTGTTATTTACTCCGCTTTGATAGGAGAAAACAACCGTTTAGATTTTCTAGCCTGACGATTCTACAATATATTATCCCTTAATCATCTGGACGATTTTGCTTTGAAGTAGCTGAAAACTGAAGTTTTTTCAATTAGAAAACAAGGCAGTAACTTATTCATCCCTCTTTTTCACGATATCGTAAGGACTCACTCCAACTTTCAGAATACCGTAGCGAATATTTGACTTTCCATTTCAGAGGGTATATACTTATATTAATCTGAACTAAATAGTTTTAATTTTTAAAATGAACTGTCTTGAATTCAGATTAAAAAATTATTTACTTAACGGAGGTGGCGCTATGTCATTAGAAGATAAATTAAACCAAGTTAAAGGTTCTGTTAAAGAAGGTCTCGGTAAAGTAACCGGCGACACAAAAACAGAAGCTGAAGGCGTTGCTGAAAAAGTTGCATCAAAAGCTAAAGAAGTTGCTGAAGATGCAAAAGAAGCTGTTGAAGGAGCTATCAAGGGCGTGAAGAATATCCTTCACAAAGACGATAACTAATTTTTAACATTCTGGAATCGCTCTATTTTCTACCGTCACGTTTGACTGTGGAAGATAGGGTGGTTTTTTGTTTATTTCTAATTCAGTTCCGGTATACAAAAAGAACACCCAAAAAGGTGCTTTTTGTAAATATTGTAGTTCTTTCGAAGAACGTTTACTAAATTGTGATGCTTTACGAGCTTTTTTCAAGACTAGTTTGAACAGTCTGGCTTTTAGGACATATCAAAAGCGCTCAATAGCAGCCATCAGAAGAGTTTCTTCTGATTTCGATTTCAATAAATAAAAATTTATGTATTTAAAATAGTGAAATTTCTTAACGCAAAACTTCCAATCCTATCCTCTTCCTTCTTATCCTAACAAAGTTTGTAATATTGGAATAACAACGATAAATAGAACCGTACTTAGAGTCACCACATTCGTAGAGAATTCCACATCTCCTTTTCCCTGATTAGCAAGGATTGGAAGAACAGCTAAAGCTGGTGTAGCGGACTGAATCATAAAGGTCTTAAATTCTACTGTCGCCATATTTGGTGCAAAGAACTTCAATACAAGAAGCATGATTAGAGGAGCTAGAATAAAGCGTCCAACTAAAGTGACAATTGTATCTTTATCAAAAGTAATAGTATTCAAGCCTGCCTTTGCAAGAACGATACCAATATAAATCAGAGATAGGGGAGTGACGATATTTCCAACATAGGTTAAGGTATTCGTTGCGAAATCTGGAATAGAGATTCGAAGAATCAAAAATAGTAGAGCCACAAGAAAACCTACAAGCGGAGCTGGTAGCAATTTCTTCCAGTCAAATTTACTTGTCTTCTTGCTTTGGCCCGATTTACTATCACTCGTCATCAAATACACGCCCAATGTCCAGGTGGAAATCGTGTTGGTAATATAGTAAATTAAGAAATAAGGAAGAGCCTGATCCCCAAAAAGAGCAACGTTTAAAGGTAAACCAATAAAAATAGTATTGGCATTCACAAAGGTATTAATCATGGTTCCTCGCCGTCCTGGACGAACCTTGAAAAGCACAACTGCAATATAAGCTACGATATAGCCCAAGATAAAGGCCACAAATGTATAAAGGAGACCTCCAGAAAGACTAATTAGTTTATCTAGTGTCAGGTATTTCATCACCGACACAAAGATTGACGCTGGCAAGGCTACATTCATGATCAAACGAGACAGGTTAGGTCCAAAGTCATCTCCAAACCATCCCTTCACCTGAAGAATATACCCCAAAACAATGATAGCGATAATCGGAATGATACTCGTAATCGAGGTTAAAAAGAGTGACATAGGTATCCTTTCTAAATTACTTAAGTCCACAGCCCATACAAATCTGTCGCTAGCGAAGGATAGGCAGCAGCAGTGAATTATTTATACTCTGGATACCACTTCAAATCACGAACTGCTTTGGCCATATCTGTTTCCTTAGCATGCGCAAGACCTTGCTCTTGTGCTTTTTTAGCGACTGCTTCTGCTACTTTAATAGAAACATCCGCTACATACTTGAATGGTGGCAAGACAGGAGCTCCTGGTTGGCCTGGATTGACAATACCACTCAATGAATGAGCCGCTGCTCCAATCATTTCATCAGTCAAAAGACTTGCTTCAGAAGCCAGCATACCTAGACCAAGACCTGGGTAAATCAAGGCATTATTGGCTTGACCAATCACATAGTCGACACCTTTATAAGAAACTGTATCAGCAGGAATTCCTGTTGCGACAAAAGCTTTGCCATCTGACCATTCAATCAAATCTTTGGCACTAGCTTCTGCTAGTTTGGTTGGATTTGACAAAGGGAAAATCATCGGACGATCTGTATTTTCACACATAGCTTCTACTATTTCTTTAGTGAAGGTATTAGGTTGTGTTGAAGTTCCTACAAGAATGGTTGGCTTCACAGTCTTCACTACTTCAAGCAGGTCAGTCAACTTGTCTGCGTTACTAAAGTCAGCACGTTTCTTAGCAAACGGTTTTTGTTCAGGAGTTAGGTCATCCATGTCATCAAAGAGAAGACCTTGTTTATCAACCATAAAGAAACGTTTATAGGCTTCTTCTTCAGAAAGACCTTCACTCACCATTTCACGAAGAACACGAGAGGCAATTCCTGCGCCCGCAGTACCACCACCATAGCAGAGATAAACTTGATCTGTTAATTTTTCACCACTAATATCCAGTGAACCAAAGATACCACCTAAGGTAACGATTCCTGTACCTTGAATGTCATCATTAAAAGTTGGAATTTGTTTCCGGTATTTCTCAAGAATATTGGCAGCATTCGAGCGGCCGAAGTCTTCCCAGTGAAGGTAGAGTTTAGGAAAGAGACGTTCTGCTGTTTGAACAAATTGGTCAATGAAGTCGTAGTAACGATCACCGCGAACCCGTTCGTGACGATTTCCTAAGTAATTAGGGTTGTTACGAAGTTCTTCACGGTTAGTCCCTGCATCAATGACTAAAGGAAGAACCATAGAAGGATCGATTCCAGCAGCACCCGTGTAGACCATCAATTTCCCAACAGAAATATCGACACCATTTGTTCCCCAGTCACCGATTCCAAGGATTCCTTCTGCATCTGTTACAACAATGAGACGAATCTCGCGATCCCCAGCAGCATTTTTCAAAGTGGCTTCAATATTTTCAGGATGATTGATATCAAGATATCCCGCATATTGGGGATCTACAAAGAGGTCACTATAGCCTTCAATGGTATCTGCAATGGTTGGATCGTATACAATTGGATTGAATTCCTCCAAATGTTGAGAAAAGAGGTAATAGAAAAGAGTCCTGTTGGTATTAAAAATTTCCATTAGGAAAAGACGCTTTTCCAAATCATTGGCTTTTGTTTGCATTTGTGCATAAGTTTGCGCCGCTTGTTCTTCAATCGTTTGAACATACGGTGGCAGTAAACCAATAAGGCCTAGTTCCTTTCGCTCCTCTAAGGTAAAGGCAGTTCCCTTATTAAGGAAAGGATTGTTTAAAATATCATGTGCAGTCATAGTGCAACCTCCTTTTTACTTCTATTATACTACTTAAATGAATTGTTTGGAAAACTTTGTCGTTTAAAAAATACGATTATGTACGTATATGTTATAATGAGTCTACGAGAACAATTTTCTAATAAGCTCTTTTTTACTTAAAACACTATTATTGATGATACTTCAAGTTGTTAAATTTTATAAAGTCCTGAACTCATGAAACTCTCGATGATCACTCTTTCCTAAAAGTTTCAAGTATAGCAAAATAATCATACAAATTGGCAACCCTGATTAAAATTAATATCACATAAGTTCCTTAAACAATACTTTGTGCTTTTTAATGTGTTTTTTTGTCATGCAAAACTTGTATTCTATTTATATGACAACTAAAAACTATTTACAACACTATATTTCCCAAAAAGTGAAATATTTTCGAACACAAAACAAAATGAGCCAGGAAGAACTTTCGGAACAAGCGGGACTTGGGCTTAAGTATATCAACCAACTCGAAAACCAAAATGTGAATCTGACCATTCACAGTCTTGAAAAAGTGATTGATGCCCTAGAGATGACCCCAGAGGAATTTTTCAATTTTGATAGTCTTGAATCAACCTCTGATAAGACTGACAGTCTTTCACTCAAAAGAATCAACATGAAGATTAAACAGCTCCCTATTGATAAACGAGAAAAGATGTTGGTCATTTTTGAAAGTATCTTAGATAATCTTTGAGATTCCTGACTCACTTACATTTTAACCAGCAAATAATCGTATAGTCAAATTGTAGGATACGGATAAAATTTATTTATCTGGTGATTTCCACTTATTTTTTCTCCAATTAATGAAAGTGAGCCCATATGAATTTAAAAGATCTACAATATTTTTATGACCTCTGCCAGCTTCAATCCTATACGGAAGTAGCAAAACTACATAAAGTCAGTCAACCATCTATTTCTTATGCCATCAAGCGCTTAGAGGAATCTTTTAATTGCAAATTGATTCACCATGATCCTTCACATCGTTCCTTCAAACTCACTCCTCAAGGGCAAATCCTTCTAAAGCATACAGAAAAGATCTTATCTGAGGTTATTTCTACTCGCAAAGAAATTAATCGCTCCTTGGCACAATACTCTACTGTAGGATTCCCTCCTATTATCATTCAGTATCTCTTTGCTGCCTTAAACGAAAAAGATAAATTCGATTTTTTAAAAAAGGTACGCCCTATCCGCGGTGGCTCCGTAGAGTTATTAAATCTTCTCCTCAAGGGAGACCTTGATGCAAGCCTACTCGGCTTGATTGAACCACTCAATCATCCTTCAATAGAGACACATGAACTCTTTCATAAAGAACTGTATGTCGTTTTATCTAAGAACCATCCTCTTGCTACTGCTCCTTCCCTCACTTTTGAAGATTTAGTAAATCAATCCTTTATACTTTTAGACGAACACTTTGTTCACCTGAAAGCTTTTGAACTGCTTAATCAGAAGTACCAAAACAAGGCAGAAATATTCTTTAAGACTGATGACATTGTCATTCTTAAAGAACTTTTAAAGAAAGGGATTGGCGTTAGTTTACTGGCTGATATCGCACTTTCTGTTGAAGATGATGATTTAATAAAAATCCCTCTAATATCGAAGGACCAGATTACATTTACAGTTTACTACGCTTATCTCAAATCAGCCACACCGTCATCAGAAGTAGAGGCCTTATTTAATCTCATTAAATCATATGAATAGAAAAAACTCTAACTATCAACTACCTGATAGCTAGAGTTTTTTACATTATAGGTATTAGACTAAAGCACGAAGAAATAGGATATTATCGACGAATCTTTTCATTTTCCCGATACCATTCAACGAGATTCCTAATTATCAATCTCAAGGTATCAAAAAAGCATCCCGTATATTCGATACGAAATGCTTTCAATAAGTGTAAATAAGTTTTAACGTTTACTAAATTGTAATGCTTTACGAGCCTTCTTAAGACCTGGTTTGGAAAGTATGGGGTTCAGTTGGACTAAAAACAGCGTATTATCAAGGTTTTTCAGAACGATATCTACTGATTAATTTCATAAAATATGAATCAATAGATTATAAATAGGGGAATAGTTTAGGTCTCTAAGCATTAAAATAATACACCTAACTTTGGTCACCGTTTTTTAGTTATTCACTCTTTTTTCGGATAGTGTTTTTAAAGTTATGATGTAAAATGCCGCAATTAAAACACTATACATCATAATCGGAGGATAGAGAATTAAGTATAGAATCAATCCCACTCCTTTAATTATTAGGTCAGGTATCAATAACTTCCTATATTGTGCGGTAGCTTCAAGTAATTCTTTCTGATCTATATTGGGTTTATCAATTACTTTATGTAAAAACCAGTTTACTACCGTTGAAACAATAACGATCAGTCCATAAAAGAGCTGTGCCGTATGATTCATGAAATGACTACTAACTATTCCAGTAGCATAGGGCATAAATGAAACAAAAAATAAAAGATACAAATCCTTTCAAATTCCTCCCTTTTCAACTTGGCTAACTTGACCTGCATTACCTAGGTCGCTTTGCTTTAAATTATACTTTTTTCTTAAACATTTGATACGAGTAGGTATTTCTTGTGAGTAATTTTCATCAAAAAATTTCATATATAATCTCCCTATAATCATGGAAAAGTAGTAAAAGTAGTTGTTATCCTAGTTGATTAAAAAAATCTCTGATTTCCTCATCTTTTATAAAATAATATATAATTTTCCCCTCTCTTCTAGTGTCCAAGATGTTTTGATTGGCTAGTTTACGAAGATGGTGGGAGGCAGATGCCATACTGAGATTTAATAAACAGGCTATATCGCAGACACAGAGTTCTTCGACGGCAAGGAGATAAAAGATGATATTTATCTGTTTATTATCGGTAAATTTTGATAAAATGCGAAGTGATTTTTGGACTTTTTCCTTTTCAAGGTAGTTCGTTGCGGTTGTAACATTTTGTTGATTTATAACATCCACTTGACAGATACTATCTTTTTTCATAATTTTTTCTCCTAGCCTAACACAGCCCATAGCATGTCAAAGCTGTTGTTTTCAATCAGGATATACATCCCCAATCCTAAATAGACAACGGCAATAAACCATCTGCTATATTTTTCCAAAGTTTCTCCAACAGAAGGGACTTGTGCTAATTTTTGGGCAGAAAAAACCAAGAGATAAATCATGACTAGAAAAGTAAGTAAAGTCACTATCAAATTCGCTAAATTTAAGGTGGTAAAATATGGGACAAAGACACCAATATTGTCAGCGCCACAACTTGCAAAAGTAATCATAGCGACTAGAAAAATCAGGTTTTTATTGTCTTTTCGCAAACCATCTTTTGCAATAGCTTCTCCATCAGAATCTCCTAAAAGCAAAACTTTGAGGCCTAGGAAAATTGGAATCAAACCGAGTAAACCTAAAATCTCTTTACTAGGAATATAATTTAAGACAAATGCAAAAAGCAAACTTAGGAATATTAGACTAACAGAGCCTAGAAATTGTCCTAAATAGATGTTAATGATGTCCTTTCTGCTTTTTCTTTTGGCAAAAAATAACATTAGGATAATAAGTAAGTCTACGGCTGTCCCAGAATACAGGATTATTGAAGTAACAATATTTTGAATCATAAAACACCTCATTCAAATATATTTTTGAATGTATTCTAACATTAACCTTTGTAGATGTCAACTTAAAATCCACCAATTAATAATTGCATGTCAATATTTGTATTGTGAAACTAGTTTCAGAAATATATAGTCTTAAAGTATGTCCACTGCCAATGGTTTTTTCAATATTTAAGAGGAGATTTATAATGGTTCATTTCTATAAATTTATAAACGAGTTATATATTTTGTTTAACCAATTATTAACTATTTTTATCAATAATCACTTCATTAGGTAGTGTACAATAAGTTGTGTAAACACAAAAAGGAATAAATCCTGTATAGTAGAGTTGCAACACATTTACTA
>NZ_JAHZQQ010000004.1 GCF_019930045.1 Streptococcus australis
AGCTCATAGTTTTTCCTCGGGTTCTGTTTGTGTGAATACTTACAGTTTACCCCAATGAAACGCTATGAGTTTTTTTGTTGCACTATATTTTACAATTTATCATGAAAAAAGGAGATAAAACAATGAAAAAAGTTTTATTATCATCAGTAGCAGCTCTTTCACTTTTTGCAGCAGCAGCACCTGTATTTGCACAAGGTGAAAACCCAAATGCATCTAACCAATTGATCCAAAAGAAATATGTTTCTGAACGTGACGTTGCTGATGAAGCAAATGCACAAGTGGCAGCACACGATGCAGAAATTCGTGCAGAAGTTGCAAAACAACCTTCAGTAGTAGCAGCTCAAGCAGCTCTTGATGCGGCTAAAGATTACACTGGTCATGACCATGATGTAAAACTTGCTCGCGCTCAAGAAGACTTTGATCGTGTTTACAACGAAGCTTACAATACTGTTCGCAACCGTTACATCCAAGTTCTTCAACAAAAATATCGTGAAGCAGCTCAAAGCCAAGGTAACTACTGGAACGATCCAACTGGTGTAGAAGATAACAAACCTAACCTTACTCGTATTGCAGAAGACATCAAAGCTCAAACTGGTAAAGATGTTACTGTTACTACAGATGAAAATGGTAACGTTGTAGTTAAAGACGAAAAAGGTAACGTTATTGGTACTGTTGACAATAACGGTAACCTAGTTAAAGCTGATGCTAAAGCTGGTAAAACTCTTCCAAAAACAAGCGCAGTTAAATAATTTGATTATTAATTAGCTCGAAACGAATATCACTGAGTCCTAGGGCTCAGTGATATTTTTTAGAGAAAAAATCGTCATAAGGAGATCAACGAAATGAAAAGAGCTGAGAAAAAAGCTTCAAATAAATTGGTTGGAATCATTATTGCTCTTACTGCAGTCGTCGTGATTGTTGCTGGTTTTATTTTCTTCAATCCATTTGGGGGAGGAAAATCTTCTAGCACAGCTAAAAAGTCAACTAGTACAAGCTCAACCAAACAAGCAGCTAAATATGAACCAAGTCAAGAAGAAAAAGATTATTTAAAAAATCGTTTTGCCCAATTAACTGCGGTTAATCCAGAAACAATTGGTTATGTTTATGCACCAGGAACTGAGTTAGATGAGCCTGTTGTTCAAACAGGGGACAATGCTACTTATTTGGATAAAACTTTTGATGGTGGAAACGAACCTCTTATGGGAACTGTTTTCATGGATACAGATAACAAAAAGGACTTTAGCGATCGTTTGACTTGGCTCTTTGGTCATGCACGTGGCAGTAAAGTTGCAGATCATCGCATGTTTAATGATGTTAATTTCTATGATAACCAAGAGTACTTTAATCAGCACCCTTACGTAGTTATTGAAACACCTGAGCGCAAGTATTATTATGAAGCAATGGGCTTGGTCATTGTTCCTGAAACAACAGCTTTCTATCGTACCAGCTTTTCAGATGATGAAGATTTCACTACCCAGTTGAAAAACATCTATGAGTCAGCGCGTACAAAAAATCCAAATATTAAAATCAATGCTTCTGATAAGTACCTAGTCTTGTCTACTTGTCGCGAAGAAGATGAAACGATCCGTTCCAATCTCTACCTTCGTCAAATTCCGGATTCGGAAATGAAGGATTTCTTGGCGAAACATGGTGATCAGTTGAATTATGTTGCAACACGTGGTCAAGAATAGAAAAGATTTGGTAAAATTTATTCAATGAGAGGATTTAGCATGTGCTAAGTCCTTTTTTGATGAGAAAGGCCATTATTGTATCATTTTAGTTGGGACTAGCCCCTTTTTTGCGATGCTTTTCCATTTATAGTATAATGGTGATAGAACTTTTTTGGAGGTGGCTATGGATTTAACAAAACGGTTTAATCAAAATTTGAATCGAATCGAGATTTCTTTGATTCGTCAGTTTGACCAAGCCATTTCTTCTATTCCAGGTGTTTTACGCTTAACCTTGGGTGAACCAGATTTTACAACGCCAGATCATGTAAAGGAAGCAGCAAAAGCAGCTATTGACGCCAACCAGAGTCATTATACGGGGATGAGTGGCTTGCTAGCTCTACGTGAAGCTGCTAGTCAGTTTGTAGCTGAAAAATATAACCTACAGTATCGACCAGAGGATGAAATTTTGGTCACGATTGGGGCAACGGAGGCCCTTTCTGCGACCTTGACCGCTATATTGGAACCGGGAGATGTAGTGCTCTTACCAGCACCAGCTTATCCTGGTTACGAACCTATTATTAAACTGATGGGGGCTAGTGTCGTCGAAATCGATACGACAGACAATCGCTTTATCCTCAGTCCAGAGGCTTTAGAAAAGGCCATAGAAGAGCAAGGAGATCGCATCAAGGCGGTTATTCTCAACTACCCAGCTAATCCGACAGGTGTCACCTACTCTAAGGAGCAGATGCAGGAGTTGGCTAGAGTCTTGAAGAAATATGAAATCTTTGTCGTTTGTGACGAAGTTTATTCAGAGCTAACCTATACAGGTCAGTCTCACGTTTCCTTGGGATCCTATCTACGGGACCAAGCCATTATTATCAATGGCTTATCTAAGTCTCATGCCATGACAGGCTGGAGACTCGGTTTTATCTTTGCGTCGGCTCCCTTGACAGCTCACTTAATCAAGAGTCATCAGTACTTGGTGACTGCGGCGGGGACCATGAACCAGTATGCAGCCATTGAAGCCTTAACGGTTGGTAAAGACGACGCAGAGCCGATGAAACGGGAATACATAGAGCGTCGAGATTATATCATCAAAGAAATGTCTGCCATGGGCTTTGATATCATCCGCCCAGATGGGGCCTTCTATATCTTTGCTAAGATCCCACAAGGATATAACCAAGACTCCTTCGATTTTTTGAAGCTCCTAGCCCAAGAAAAGGCTGTTGCCTTTATCCCAGGAATGGCTTTTGGCCCTTACGGCGAAGGATATGTGCGCTTGTCTTATGCAGTAAGTATGGAAGTGATCCAAGAAGCGATGAGTCGGTTGAAGGAGTTTATGAAAGAACATGCTGGAGAGCATTGAGAGTCGTGGCATTGTCCTCTACCATCGGGATTACCGAGAGGACGATAAGCTGGTTAAAATCTTTACAGAGCAAGCTGGCAAGCTCATGTTTTTCGTGAAACATGCCAATCGTTCTCGGTTGAATTCTATGATCCAACCGTTGACTTTAGCGGATATGTATCTGAAAATCAATGATGACGGACTCAGCTATATCGAAGATATTCATGAGGTTCAAAGTTTCCAAGGGATTAATCAAGATCTTTTTCGTCTTTCCTACGCAACCTATATACTGGCCTTGGCAGATGCTAGTATACAGGATCGTCAACCTGATCCAGCTTTATTTGCTTTTTTAGAGCAGACCTTGCAATTGATGGATCGGGGCTTGGATTATGAAATCTTGACCAATATTTTTGAAATGCAGATTTTATCCCGATTTGGTGTTGCCTTAAACGTCCATGAGTGTTGTGTCTGTCATCGAGTGGGGTTGCCTTTTGATTTTTCATTCCGCTTGGGTGGTGTCCTTTGCCCAGATCATTATAATCGTGACGAAAGACGAGCGCACTGGGATCCAAACGCCCTCTATTTGTTGGATCGTTTTCAAGCTGTGAAATTTAGTGAGTTAGAGACGATTTCCATCCATGATGAGATGAAGAAAGAGTTGAGAAAGTGCCTAGACCAACTCTATGATGAATATGTAGGCATTCATCTAAAATCTAAGAAATTTATTGATTCCCTAGGAAGCTGGGGAGAGATCTTAAAAGATCAGTCTGGAGGTAAGAAATGAAAAAAATTGCAGTTGATGCAATGGGTGGAGATCATGCTCCACAGGCCCTGGTAGAAGGGGTCAATCAAGCCATACAAGAATTTAAGGATATTGAAGTCATTTTGTATGGGGATGAGGCTAAAATTAAGCAATACCTGACAGCAACTGAGCGGGTATCGATCGTCCATACGGATGAGAAAATCAACTCAGATGATGAGCCAACTCGTGCGATTCGTCGGAAAAAGCAAGCCAGCATGGTCTTAGCAGCGCATGCAGTTAAGAATGGAGAAGCGGATGCGATGCTTTCTGCAGGAAATACAGGGGCTCTTCTTGCCTCTGGTTACTTCATCGTCGGTCGGATCAAGGTCATCGATCGTCCAGGTTTGATGTCGACTCTTCCTACCCTTGATGGGAAGGGCTATGATATGTTGGATCTGGGGGCAAATGCTGAAAATACGCCAACACACTTGCACCAATATGCGATTATGGGAGCCTATTATGCAGAGAATGTCCGTGGCATTAAGCGGCCTCGTATCGGTCTCTTAAATAACGGAACAGAGGAAAGCAAGGGTGATCCCCTACGCAAGGAGACCTATCAATTATTAGCAGCAGATCCTTCTCTCAATTTTGTAGGAAATGTGGAAGCGCGTGACTTGATGGATGGAGTTGCTGACGTCATTGTTACAGATGGATTTACAGGTAATGCTGTCCTTAAGACTATGGAAGGAACTGCTCTGGGCCTCTTTAAACAGTTGAAAACGGTCCTTAGTGGTGGTGGGTTGAAAGCCAAGATTGGAGCCTTCCTCTTGAAGAATGATCTACGAGGTTTGAAAAAGACCTTGGATTATTCAGATGTTGGAGGTGCGGTCTTGTTTGGCTTGCAAGCCCCTGTCGTGAAAACCCATGGTTCTAGTGATGCCAAGGCAGTCTATAGCACGATCCGCCAGATCCGGACCATGTTGGAAACAGATGTTATTCGTAAATCTGTGGTTGAATTATCAGAATTGGAGGAAGAGAAATGAGTCGTCATCAAGAAATTTTTAAACTAGTTGAAGGGTTGATTCAAGATAATAAGGGATCTGACTATGAGGTCTCTTTGGATTTGGATTTACGAAAAGACTTGGAAGTGGATTCCGTTGATCTCATGGAATACATTATTTATTTGGAAGAAGCCTATCAAATTAATATCCCAGATAAAGACATTGATGCCATGGCAACTGTTGGAGATATGGTAGACTACGTTTTGAAGAAAACAAGCAAATAAGGTTCGGATTTTACGAACAAACAAGCATCTAAAAATAAGAGGTTGAATCTTTTTGATTCAATCTCTTATTATTTTTGTGTTACAAGCGAACAAGATACGGATTTAACTTGAAAAAACAACCTCTCTGTGATACACTGAAAAGGATAAAAGATGAAAGGCGAACAAGAAGATGTCCGATCAATTAATTTATACGGGGAAAGCAAAAGATATTTATAGTACAGAAGACGAACATGTGATTAAGTCCGTTTATAAGGACCAGGCCACCATGCTGAATGGAGCTCGCAAAGAGACCATTGAGGGGAAAGGTGTGCTCAACAATCAGATTTCGTCTCTTATTTTTGAAAAATTGAATGCTGCGGGTGTGGCTACTCACTTTATCGAACGTATTTCTGACACAGAACAACTCAACAAGAAGGTGACAATCATTCCTTTGGAAATTGTGCTTCGTAATGTGACGGCGGGTTCTTTTTCTAAACGCTTTGGCGTTGAAGAAGGTTTGGACTTGGAGACTCCAATCGTTGAATTTTACTACAAAAATGATGAGTTGGACGATCCATTCATCAATGATGAGCATGTGAAGTTCTTGGATATTGCCAATGATGAGCAAATTGCTTATATCAAGGAAGAAACGCGTCGTATCAATGAATTGTTGAAAGATTGGTTTGCACAAATTGGTCTTCGCTTGATTGACTTCAAATTGGAATTTGGTTTTGATAAGGATGGCAAGATTATCTTGGCAGATGAATTCTCACCAGACAACTGCCGCCTTTGGGATGCTGAAGGGCACCATATGGACAAGGATGTCTTCCGTCGTGATCTTGGTAGCTTGACAGATGTTTACAAGGTCGTTTTAGAAAAATTGCAGGGCTTGAAGTAATCTGTTTGAAAGGGAAAGCCTTCGTCTTCAAGAGCCTATTTGAATAGAAATAAAGGAACTAAAATGGATAAACGTATTTTCGTTGAGAAAAAAGCTGATTTTCGTGTGAAATCGGACTCATTAGTAAAAGAATTACAGCATAATCTTCAGTTGAAAACCTTGAAAGATCTTCGGATTGTTCAGGTTTACGATGTCTTTAATTTGGCAGAAGATTTGTTTGCGCGTGCGGAAAAACACATCTTTTCTGAGCAGGTGACCGATACTGTTTTGGATGAAGCTGCGGTTCAGGCTGATCTTGAGAAGCATGCTTTCTTTGCCATTGAAAGCTTGCCTGGTCAATTTGACCAACGGGCGGCATCTTCACAAGAAGCTTTGCTGTTGTTGGGTAGTTCAAATGATGTAACAGTGAATACAGCACAATTGTACTTGGTTAACAAGGATATTGATGCGAATGAGTTGGAAGCTGTCAAAAACTACCTCTTGAACCCAGTGGATTCTCGTTTCAAAGATATCACTGTTGGCATCGCGAAACAGGATTTCTCTGAGTCTGACAAGACCATTCCAAGCTTGGATTTCTTTGAAACATATACGGCAGAAGATTTTGCACAGTATAAAGCTGAGCAAGGATTGGCCATGGAAGTGGATGACCTTCTCTTCATTCAAGATTACTTTAAGTCCATTGGACGGGTACCAACTGAGACTGAGCTTAAGGTGTTGGATACTTACTGGTCTGACCACTGCCGTCACACAACTTTCGAGACTGAGTTGAAACACATCGATTTCTCAGCTTCTAAATTCCAAAAACAATTGCAGGCGACTTATGACAAGTATATTGCCATGCGTGATGAGTTGGGACGTACTGAAAAACCTCAAACCTTGATGGATATGGCGACTATTTTTGGCCGTTATGAGCGTGCTAATGGTCGTTTGGATGACATGGAAGTGTCTGATGAAATCAATGCCTGCTCAGTTGAAATTGAAGTGGATGTCAATGGTGTCAAAGAACCATGGCTTCTCATGTTCAAGAATGAAACCCACAACCACCCAACGGAAATTGAACCATTTGGTGGAGCGGCTACTTGTATCGGTGGTGCCATTCGCGACCCATTGTCAGGGCGTTCCTACGTTTACCAAGCCATGCGTATCTCAGGTGCTGGTGATATTACAGCTCCAATTTCAGCAACCCGTGCTGGTAAATTGCCACAACAAGTGATCTCTAAAACAGCGGCTCACGGTTATTCTTCATACGGTAACCAAATTGGTTTGGCGACAACTTATGTTCGTGAATACTTCCACCCAGGTTTCGTTGCTAAGCGTATGGAGCTAGGTGCAGTTGTCGGTGCGGCTCCTAAGGAAAATGTTGTCCGTGAAAAACCTGAAGCAGGCGATGTGATCATTTTACTCGGTGGTAAGACTGGACGTGACGGTGTCGGTGGTGCGACAGGTTCATCTAAAGTTCAAACAGTTGAATCTGTTGAAACAGCTGGTGCTGAGGTTCAAAAAGGGAATGCCATCGAAGAACGTAAGATTCAACGTCTTTTCCGTAATGGGGAAGTGACCCGTCTGATCAAGAAATCAAATGACTTTGGTGCTGGTGGTGTCTGTGTGGCTATCGGTGAATTGGCTGATGGTCTTGAAATTGATCTAGACAAAGTGCCATTGAAATACCAAGGCTTGAATGGTACAGAAATTGCTATCTCTGAATCTCAAGAGCGGATGGCTGTAGTGGTTCGTCCAGAAGATGTAGATGCCTTCGTTGCAGCATGTAACAAAGAAAATATTGATGCTGTTGTCGTTGCGACAGTGACGGAGAAACCAAATCTTGTCATGCACTGGAATGGTGAAACCATCGTTGATTTGGAACGTCGTTTCCTTGATACAAACGGTGTACGTGTGGTTGTAGATGCTAAGGTGGTTGACAAGGATGTCAAGCTTCCAGAAGAACGTCAAACATCTGCTGAAACCCTTGAAGCGGATACGCTTGAAGTCTTGGCTGACCTGAACCATGCCAGTCAAAAAGGGTTACAAACTATCTTTGATAGTTCAGTTGGTCGTTCAACAGTCAATCACCCACTCGGTGGTCGCTACCAAATCACACCAACGGAAGCTTCTGTACAGAAATTGCCAGTCCAACATGGTGTGACAACAACTGCTTCTGTTATGGCGCAAGGGTTTAACCCTTATATCGCCGAATGGTCTCCATATCATGGTGCTGCTTATGCGGTCATCGAAGCAACTGCCCGTTTGGTTGCTGCTGGTGCCAACTGGTCTAAGGCTCGTTTCTCTTATCAAGAATATTTCGAACGGATGGATAAACAGGCAGAGCGTTTTGGTCAACCAGTAGCAGCTCTTCTTGGATCCATTGAAGCTCAGATTCAACTTGGTTTGCCATCTATCGGTGGGAAGGACTCGATGTCTGGTACCTTTGAAGAATTGACAGTACCACCAACCTTGGTAGCCTTTGGGGTGACAACAGCAGATAGCCGTAAGGTTCTTTCTCCAGAATTTAAAGCTTCTGGTGAAAATATCTATTACATCCCAGGTCAAGCTTTGGCCCAAGAAATTGATTTTGATCTTATCAAGTCTAACTTTGCTCAATTTGAAGCTATCCAAGCTGCCCATAAAGTGACAGCAGCATCAGCTGTCAAATATGGTGGTGTCCTTGAAGCCCTTGCCCTTGCAACATTTGGGAACCATATCGGTGCCACTGTTGAATTAGCTGCCCTTGACAGCAGCTTGACAGCCCAATTGGGTGGATTCATCTTCACTTCACCAGAAGAGATTGAAGGTGTTGAGAAGATTGGACAAACAGTTGGAGACTTTACACTGCTTGTCAACGGTGTAATGCTCGATGGACACAAACTTGACAATGCCTTCCAAGGTAAGTTGGAAGAAGTTTACCCTACTGAGTTTGAACAGGCTACTGAACTAGAAGAAGTACCTGCAGTGGCATCAGATATCGTGATTAAAGCCAAAGAAATAGTTGAGACACCAGTAGTTTACATTCCGGTGTTCCCAGGTACCAACTCGGAGTATGACTCCGCTAAGGCCTTTGAAAAAGAAGGGGCCAAAGTCAACTTGGTACCATTTGTCACACTGAATGAAGAAGCCATTGTCAAGTCTGTTGACACCATGGTTGACAACATTGAAAAAGCAAACATTATCTTCTTTGCCGGTGGCTTCTCAGCTGCGGATGAACCAGATGGATCTGCTAAATTTATCGTTAACATCTTGCTCAATGAAAAAGTACGTGCGGCCATCGATAGCTTCATCGAAGGTGGTGGTTTGATCATCGGTATCTGTAATGGATTCCAAGCTCTTGTTAAATCAGGTCTTCTTCCATACGGTAACTTTGAAGATGCAAGCAGTACGAGTCCAACTCTCTTCTACAATGATGCCAACCAACACGTGGCTAAGATGGTGGAAACAAGGATTTCCAATACCAACTCACCATGGCTTGCCGGAGTAGAAGTTGGTGACATCCATGCCATCCCAGTATCACACGGTGAAGGTAAATTTGTCGTGACAGCTGAGGAATTCGCAGAGCTTCGTGACAATGGTCAAATCTTTAGCCAATACGTTGACTTCGAAGGTAAGCCAAGCATGGATTCTAAATACAATCCTAACGGATCTGTCCATGCGATTGAAGGGATTACCAGCAAGAACGGTCAAATCATTGGGAAGATGGGTCACTCAGAACGTTTTGAAGACGGTCTCTTCCAAAATATTCCAGGAAATAAAGACCAGCATCTTTTTGCATCAGCGGTTCAATATTTTACTGGAAAATAAAAGGTATACAACATGACATACGAAGTAAAATCTCTTAATGAAGAGTGTGGAGTCTTTGGGATTTGGGGACATCCAGATGCTGCGAAACTCACTTATTTTGGGCTTCACAGTCTCCAACACCGGGGACAAGAAGGAGCAGGAATCCTGGCTAATGACCAAGGAACCCTGAGACGCCATCGAGACACAGGCCTTCTTTCAGAAGTCTTTCGGAATCCATTAAATTTGGAAAAATTAACAGGAAGCTCTGCTATCGGGCATGTTCGCTATGCGACAGCGGGGGAAGCGTCTGTGGATAACATCCAACCCTTCCTCTTCCGCTTTCAAGATACGCAGTTTGGTCTGGCCCATAATGGGAATTTGACCAATGCCCAATCGCTCAAATCTGAATTAGAAAAAAATGGAGCCATCTTTAGCTCAACCTCTGACTCAGAAATACTGGCCCACTTGATTCGACGGAGTCACAACCCTTCCTTTATGGGGAAAATCAAGGAAGCTCTTAATACAGTCAAAGGTGGTTTTGCTTATCTGATGCTGTTTGAAGATAAGCTAATTGCAGCCTTAGACCCCAATGGCTTCCGTCCTCTTTCTATCGGGAAAATGGCTAATGGAGCCTTGGTTGTTTCTTCTGAAACCTGTGCTTTTGAGGTTATTGGAGCGGAATGGATCCGAGATGTGCACCCTGGTGAGCTCGTTATCTTTGATGAAAATGGCATTACTTATGATCGCTATACGGATGATACGCAACTGGCGATTTGTTCCATGGAGTATATCTATTTTGCTCGTCCTGATTCCAATATCCAAGGGGTCAACGTCCATACGGCTCGAAAGCGGATGGGAGCTCAGTTGGCACGAGAATTTAAGAACCAGGCAGATATTGTGGTGGGGGTTCCCAACTCCTCTCTCAGTGCTGCCATGGGCTTTGCGGAAGAATCTGGTTTGCCAAATGAAATGGGCTTGATCAAGAATCAGTATATCCAACGGACCTTTATCCAACCGACTCAGGAATTGCGGGAACAAGGAGTGCGAATGAAACTCTCTGCCGTATCTGGTGTCGTGAAAGGCAAACGGGTTGTCATGATTGATGACTCTATCGTGCGTGGAACCACCTCTCGTCGAATTGTGAAATTGTTGAAAGAAGCAGGTGCTACAGAAGTCCATGTGGCAATTGCCAGCCCAGCTTTGGCTTATCCGTGTTTCTATGGAATTGATATTCAGAGCCGTGAGGAGCTGATCGCAGCCAATCATACAGTGGAGGAAACTTGTGAGATTATCGGTGCGGATAGCTTGACTTACTTGTCCATTGATGGCTTGATTGATTCTATTGGCATTGATACCGATGCACCAAACGGTGGTCTTTGTGTTGCTTACTTCGATGGGAAATACCCAACGCCTTTATATGACTACGAAGAACGCTATGTAGAAAGTTTGAAAGAACACACTTCTTTCTATTAAGAACAGTGCAAAAGAAAAGGAATGAATAAAATGACGAATAAAAATGCTTATGCGCAGTCTGGTGTGGATGTTGAAGCGGGTTATGAAGTTGTTGAACGGATCAAAAAACACGTAGCACGTACAGAGCGTGCAGGTGTCATGGGAGCTCTTGGTGGATTCGGTGGCATGTTTGACCTTTCAAAAACAGGTGTTAAAGAGCCCGTTTTGATCTCAGGAACTGACGGTGTTGGAACCAAGCTCATGTTAGCCATCAAGTATGACAAGCACGATACCATCGGTCAAGACTGTGTGGCTATGTGTGTCAACGACATCATCGCTGCAGGCGCGGAGCCCCTCTACTTCCTAGACTATGTGGCAACTGGTAAAAATGAACCAGCTAAGCTAGAACAAGTGGTTGCTGGTGTGGCTGAAGGTTGTGTACAAGCAGGTGCGGCCCTCATCGGTGGGGAAACTGCTGAAATGCCTGGTATGTATGGCGAAGACGACTATGATTTGGCTGGATTTGCTGTCGGTGTTGCAGAAAAATCTCAAATCATCGACGGTTCAAAAGTAGCAGAGGGAGACGTCCTTCTCGGACTTGCTTCAAGCGGTATCCACTCAAATGGTTACTCACTCGTGCGTCGTGTCTTTGCGGATTACACAGGTGAAGAAGTTCTCCCAGAACTTGAAGGAAAAAAACTTAAAGACGTTCTTTTGGAGCCAACTCGTATCTATGTTAAAGCAGCTTTGCCACTCATCAAAGAAGAATTGGTTAACGGTGTTGCCCACATCACAGGTGGTGGTTTCATCGAAAATGTCCCACGGATGTTCTCAGATGACTTGGCTGCTGAAATTGACGAAAGCAAGGTTCCAGTTCTTCCAATTTTCAAAGCCCTTGAAAAATATGGCCAAATCAAACATGAAGAAATGTTTGAAATCTTCAACATGGGTGTAGGGCTTATGCTTGCAGTGAAACCAGAACATGTTGAACGTGTCAAAGAACTTCTCTACGAACCTGTTTATGAAATCGGTCGGATCGTCAAGAAAGAAAACGAAAGTGTTATCATCAAATGAAAAAAATAGCGGTTTTTGCCTCTGGTAATGGCTCAAATTTTCAGGTGATTGCTGAAGAATTTCCAGTGGAGTTTGTCTTTTCAGACCATCGTGATGCCTATGTGCTCGAGCGTGCCGAAAAGCTTGGAGTTCCTTCCTATGCTTTTGAACTCAAGGAATTTGAGAGCAAAGCAGACTACGAAGGAGCCATTGTCGAGCTCTTGGATGAGCACGAGATTGACCTAGTCTGTTTGGCGGGTTATATGAAAATCGTCGGCCCAACCTTGCTAGCAGCTTATGAAGGCCGTATTATCAATATTCACCCGGCTTATCTCCCTGAATTTCCAGGGGCTCATGGTATTGAAGATGCTTGGAATGCTGGCGTGCCCCAGTCTGGTGTGACCATTCACTGGGTGGATTCTGGTGTGGACACAGGTAAGGTCATCAAACAAGTCCGTGTGCTACGCCTTGAAGGTGATACCCTTGATACTTTCGAAACTCGCATCCACGAAACAGAGTACAAGCTCTATCCAGAGGTGTTGGAACATTTGGGAGTGGAGAGGAAATAAGAAGGAAATCAAGTTTTGATTGTGTAATCTTGGTAGGAGAAAAATGATTAATCTGAAATTAGTAGATGAGAGCAGTTTTCAGGCAGTGCTGGATCTGAAAATATCTGAAGCTGATGAACGAGCACATTTCGTAGCTCCAAATGTGCGTTCTTTAGCTGATGCATGGCTCTACCGAGAGAATGGTGATGTGTTTCCCATGGCAATCTATTGGGATGAGCAAGTGGTTGGCTTTCTCCTGCTGGAAATAGACAAGGATGAAGCGGAATACTTTATCTGGCGGATAATGATTGGCCATCAGTACCAAGGAAAAGGTTATGGACGAAAGGCTTTGGAAGTTCTGGTCAAAGAGGCTCAGATGGATAGAGCTTGCAATCATATTATCGCAGATTATGTAGTTGGAAATGAAAAAATGAAGTACCTGCTGACTAGTTTGGGTTTTCAGGAAACAGGATTTATAGAAGAAAATAACGAAGTCGCTATGCGCTTGGATCTAAAGAAAGAGGAATAGAATGACTAAACGCGCACTAATTAGTGTTTCAGATAAAGCGGGCATCGTTGAATTTGCCCAAGAACTCAAAAAACTCGGTTGGGACATCATCTCAACAGGTGGTACCAAAGTGGCCCTTGACAAGGCTGGGGTAGACACCATTGCCATCGATGATGTGACAGGTTTCCCAGAAATGATGGACGGTCGTGTGAAGACTCTCCATCCAAATATCCACGGTGGTCTTCTTGCTCGTCGCGACCTCGATAGTCACCTAGAGGCTGCTAAGGACAATCAGATTGAATTGATCGATCTTGTGGTGGTTAACCTTTACCCATTCAAGGAAACCATCCTCAAACCAGACGTGACCTATGCGGATGCCGTTGAAAACATCGATATCGGTGGTCCTTCTATGCTTCGCTCAGCAGCGAAGAACCACGCTAGCGTCACAGTTGTGGTAGATCCTGCTGACTATGCTGTTGTGCTTGACGAATTGGCAGCCAAGGGCGAAACCACTTACGAAACTCGCCAGCGGTTGGCAGCTAAGGTTTTCCGTCACACAGCAGCCTACGATGCCTTGATTGCGGAATACTTCACAGCTCAAGTGGGTGAAGAAAAACCTGAAAAACTCACTCTGACCTATGATCTCAAACAAGCTATGCGTTACGGGGAAAACCCTCAACAAGACGCTGATTTCTACCAAAAAGCTTTGCCGACGGATTACTCTATTGCATCGGCTAAACAGCACAACGGTAAGGAATTGTCCTTTAACAATATCCGCGATGCGGATGCTGCTATCCGTATTATCCGCGATTTCAAAGAACGTCCAACGGTTGTAGCTCTCAAACACATGAACCCATGTGGGATTGGTCAAGCTGATGACATCGAGACTGCTTGGGACTACGCTTATGAGTCTGACCCAGTGTCTATCTTTGGTGGAATCGTCGTTCTTAACCGTGAGGTAGATGCTGCGACAGCTGAGAAGATGCACGGTGTTTTCCTTGAAATCATCATTGCACCAAGCTATACGGATGAAGCGCTAGCCATTTTGACCAACAAAAAGAAAAATTTGCGTATCCTTGCCTTGCCATTTGACGCACAAGATGCTAGTGAAGTGGAAGCAGAATACACAGGTGTTGTCGGTGGACTCCTCGTTCAAAACCAAGACGTGATCAAAGAAAGCCCAGCTGACTGGCAAGTGGTAACCAAACGCCAGCCAACTGAGACAGAAGCGACTGCTCTTGAGTTTGCTTGGAAAGCAATCAAGTATGTCAAATCAAACGGTATTATCGTGACTAACGACCACATGACACTTGGTGTTGGCCCTGGTCAAACCAATCGTGTGGCTTCAGTCCGTATCGCCATTGATCAAGCGAAAGACCGTCTTGATGGTGCTGTCCTTGCTTCGGATGCCTTCTTCCCATTTGCGGATAACGTGGAAGAAATCGCCAAAGCAGGTATCAAAGCGATCATCCAACCAGGTGGTTCCGTCCGTGACCAAGAGTCGATCGAGGCTGCTGACAAATATGGCTTAACCATGATCTTTACAGGTGTTCGTCACTTCAGACATTAACCTAAAAAGGCACTCATCGATGGATGAGCGCCTTTATTGTTGGTTAGGAATTCCTTAATTTGGATAGATATAGCTGACCGTTCCCCAGACAATATTCGTGGGGTCAAACCAGCCACGGAAATTGTTGATGGTCCGATTTCCATTGTAATTAGCTTCCTTCACTTGGATCTTTTGATCATGCTCGACCTCCGTCACGACTGCAACGTGGCCATAGCCTCCATTATCCCAACAGGCGATAGCTCCGACCTCTGGGGTATTTCCTGTCCGGAAGCCCGCAGCGCGTGCACTAGTAGCCCACATGCCACCATTTCCCCACCAGTTTTGTGACCAAGGAGCCAGCTCTTTGGCTGCCCAGGTACATTCGCCGACGGGATAGTAATTATCCGATTGGGTGAGCATTGGAGCAGGTTTAGCCCGCTCGACCTGAAATTCAGTGGCAAGTAAACCTTTTAAGTGCCCCTTGTCTTTTTGGTAGACGTGGAGATGAAAGGTTCCTTTCCCTGTATGTTTCTCGGCATTGAAGGATAATTGGTAGCGACCAGGTGCCGTTCTTTTTGCGGGATACCAGATCAGGTCGTCTTGGCCATCTTGTTCAGACCAGATGGGAAAGAAGACCTTCTCCACATCCTCAAAAAGCTGGAGTTGGATCTCAAATAGCTGTGCAGTGCTAGGTCGGACTGTAATCTTGGGTTGGGAAGAAGCCAGATCTTTTTCTTCAATGATTGTCTGTAGAGGAAACAGTCCTTCAATATTTCCGTTAGAATGAATCCCGTAGACATGGATGTGATAAAGTCCTGCTTGATCCAAATGATTGGTCAGAGGCACTCGCAAATCAAATCCATTTTCACCTCGTTGAACAGGATACCAAATGAGGTCGTCCTGTCCATTTTGCTCGGACCAAATGGGGACGCTAACGCTTTGGAAGCGGTCTGGAACGGTCCCGAGGTGGACAACTAATTGTCCTTTTTCCTTGTAGATATAATTGACGTTTTGCTCTGCTCTTGCAACTTGTGAAGCTCCTGTCCAGAAAAGACAAGCTGCTAAGAGTAGTTTCTTCATTCTCTGCATAAAACTCCTTTTTTAAAAAATATTAGAGGTCTCAATTATAATATTCGTAAAAAGGAGCAGAAATTTAAAAAATAATGAAAAAAGTTTGTTTTCTAATGAAAATCATCGGATATTCCTTGAAATATTAGAATAAAACGAACGATTATGATATAATTTAATAAAATAATTCGCAAAAGAGGTTCGAGATGAAACTTTTGGTTGTTGGATCTGGTGGTCGTGAGCATGCGATTGCCAAGAAATTGTTGGAGTCTACAAACGTTGAGCAGGTTTTTGTGGCTCCTGGTAATGACGGGATGCGATTAGACGGTCTGGATTTGATCAATATCGGAATTTCCGAACATTCTAAGCTGATTGACTTCGCAAAAGTCAACGATATTGCTTGGACCTTTATTGGTCCAGATGATGCCCTTGCAGCTGGTATCGTGGATGATTTCAATGCGGCAGGACTCAAAGCCTTTGGTCCGACCAAGGCTGCGGCTGAGCTAGAGTGGTCTAAGGATTTTGCTAAGGAAATCATGGTCAAGTACGACGTTCCGACAGCAGCCTATGGGACCTTTTCAGATTTCGAGGAAGCCAAGGCTTACATCGAAGAAAAAGGCGCTCCAATCGTCGTCAAGGCAGATGGGCTTGCTCTTGGGAAAGGTGTTGTCGTTGCGGAGACAGTTGAGCAAGCAGTTGAAGCCGCTCACGAGATGCTGTTGGACAATAAATTCGGTGATTCAGGTGCGCGTGTGGTCATCGAGGAATTCCTTGACGGGGAAGAATTCTCTCTCTTTGCCTTTGTCAATGGGGACAAGTTCTACATCATGCCAACGGCTCAGGACCACAAACGTGCCTATGATGGCGACAAGGGCCCTAACACTGGTGGGATGGGTGCCTATGCGCCAGTTCCTCACTTGCCACAGAGCGTGGTTGACACAGCGGTTGACACCATTGTCAAGCCAGTTCTTGAAGGCATGATCAAAGAAGGTCGTCCTTATCTTGGTGTCCTTTACGCTGGTCTTATCTTGACAGCTGATGGACCCAAAGTTATCGAGTTTAACGCTCGTTTCGGAGATCCAGAAACGCAAATCATCTTGCCTCGTTTGACATCTGACTTTGCACAAAACATCACGGACATTTTGGATGGCCAAGAGCCAGCCATCACTTGGACGGACAAGGGTGTGACACTAGGTGTGGTTGTAGCATCAAACGGCTACCCACTCGCTTATGAGAAGGGTGTCAAGCTTCCAGCTAAGACAGAGGGTGACATCATCACCTACTATGCAGGAGCTAAATTTGCTGAAAATGGGCAAGACCTTCTTTCAAACGGAGGACGTGTTTACATGCTAGTCACAACAGCAGACACCGTCAAAGAAGGTCAAAATATCATCTACAACGAACTCGACAAACAAAACACAGAAGGCTTGTTCTACCGAAACGACATCGGTAGTAAGGCAAATAAATAATTAGCGACCGTAGGTCGTAAAAGGCGAGCGAAAGCGAGCTAAGGTGATTGTCAAAAAAGGAAGAAAAAGGATAAAAAATGAAACCAGTAATTTCCATCATCATGGGCTCAAAATCCGACTGGGCAACCATGCAAAAAGCTGCTGAAGTCCTTGACAACTTCGGCATCGCTTACGAAAAGAAAGTTGTTTCCGCACACCGGACGCCTGACCTCATGTTCAAACATGCTGAAGAAGCACGTAGCCGTGGCATCAAGGTCATCATCGCGGGTGCTGGTGGCGCTGCTCACTTGCCAGGGATGGTTGCTGCTAAAACAACCCTTCCAGTTATCGGGGTACCTGTCAAGTCTCGTGCCCTTAGCGGTGTGGATTCTCTTTATTCTATCGTTCAAATGCCAGGTGGAGTGCCAGTCGCAACCATGGCAATCGGTGAAGCCGGTGCGACTAACGCTGCCCTCTTTGCCCTTCGTCTCCTTTCAGTAGAGGATCAGGCTATTGCGACAGCTTTGGCGGATTTTGCTGAAGAACAAGGAAAAATTGCAGAGGAGTCTACAAATGAGCTCAACTAAAACCATTGGTATCATCGGTGGTGGTCAACTCGGTCAGATGATGGCGATCTCAGCTATCTACATGGGACACAAGGTTATCGCGTTGGACCCAGCAGCTGATTGCCCAGCCTCTCGCGTGGCAGAAATCATCGTAGCCCCATACGACGACGTGGATGCTCTTCGTCAGTTGGCAGAGCGTTGTGATATTCTCACTTATGAATTTGAAAATGTGGATGCTGACGGTTTGGACGCCGTTATCAAGGATGGTCAGCTTCCACAAGGGACAGACCTACTCCGCATCTCCCAAAACCGTATTTTTGAGAAGGACTTTCTTTCTAACAAGGCCCAAGTCACTGTAGCACCTTACAAGGTCGTGACCTCAAGCCAAGACTTGGCAGATATCGACCTGTCTAAAAACTATGTCCTCAAGACGGCGACCGGTGGCTACGATGGCCATGGTCAGAAGGTCATTCGTTCAGAAGCAGATTTGGAAGAGGCCTATGCTTTAGCTGATTCAGCAGATTGCGTTTTAGAAGAGTTCGTCAACTTTGACCTTGAAATTTCGGTCATCGTGTCAGGTAACGGCAAGGACGTGACAGTCTTTCCCGTTCAGGAAAATATCCACCGCAACAACATTCTTTCAAAAACCATTGTGCCCGCTCGCATTTCTGAAAGTCTAGCTGAAAAAGCCAAGGCCATGGCAGTGCGAATTGCAGAACAACTCAACCTTTCTGGAACTCTTTGCGTGGAAATGTTTGCGACAGCTGATGACATTATCGTCAACGAAATCGCGCCTCGCCCACATAATTCAGGTCACTACTCAATTGAAGCCTGTGACTTTTCACAGTTTGACACGCATATCTTGGGCGTTCTCGGAGCACCACTTCCTGCTATTCACCTCCATGCACCAGCTGTTATGCTCAATGTTCTCGGCCAACACGTCGAGGCTGCTGAAACATATGTGACAGAAAATCCAAGCGCTCACCTCCACTTATATGGTAAACTAGAAGCAAAGCACAATCGCAAGATGGGACATGTGACTTTGTTTAGTGATGCACCAGATAAGGTTGAAGAGTTTGGGGAGTAAGACAGGACCCCAGTTATAAGGTCCGTCGTCTTACCCCTGCAAGGTTGACTAGGCTTGTCGCAGGCGAAAATCGACAAGAGAAGCCAGACAACCACTGCTGGAAAGGGATTGATTTTTAAGTGAAAATAGCGATTCTAGGACTTGGAGTCATCGGGACAACTTATGCCTACGCCTTTCAAAAAGCAGGTCATCAAGTGGAACACGTACTGAGAGATAGTAAGAAAAACAATGCTCCCAAGGAGTTGTTGGTTGATCTGCTAGATGGCCGTTATCATTCCAAAGGTGAGAACAAACACGACACCTATGAGGTTCGTGTGGCAGAAGTCGATTCGGAATATGATTTTATTTTTCTCAGTGTGCGCCATGGGTTTGTCAAAGAAGCTGTGGAGACCTTGCAAAAAAATAATATCAAAGGTACCCTTGTTTTCTTCTGCAATTTCTGGGATACTCGAAAAGAGGTCCAAGAGTGGGCAGGAGATTATGACTATATTCTGGCCTTTCCGACAGCGGGTGGTCACATGCAAGAGGATCATTTGGATGGTGTCTTGTTTGACCATTTAATGTTAGAAGGTGAGCAAAAAGCACACATTTCTAACTATGCTGATCTGACGACTTTACTGACTTCTGCAGATTTGAAGTGGGAAGTACCTCATGATATGGTCGAGTGGATTTGGATTCACATGGCGATTAACGCAGGTGTTACTTCGACAGCTGCACGTTCGGGAAATCTGGAAAATCCAGAAGAATTGGCTTTGAACTTGATGAATAGTTCTTCGGAATTGTCATTGGCCATCAAGGCCATTCGAGAAGCTCTTAAAGTCGTAGAAGCGCGTGGCGTGAATTTGAAGCTTTACAAAGCCGAACTCTTGCCCTACAAAATTCCCGCTTGGATAGCCGGCAAAGCCATGAAAATCATGTTTGCGAAAAATGAGCTGACCCGAAAAATCATGACCTTGCACAATGACAAACAGGACATCTTCTATTGTTGTCAAAGTGTTTATCTGACTGGTCAAGAGTTAGGTGTCAAGATGCCTATTCTGGAAGCAAACATGAAGGGCATTTCGATTTAGGAGGTTTTATGATTCAACTCATCGTCAATGCATTTGTTGAAAAAGAGAAGACTGGAGCAGTCGTCGAAGTCTTATATGCTAGTAGCAATCACGAAAAAGTGAGAGCTAAGTATGAAGAGCTAGTTGCACAATATCCTGAAAACTATTTAGCCATCTATGATCTGCCTCTGGATACGGATTTGAATACACTCGATCACTACCCATCTGTGTGGATTGGGAAAGAAGAATTTGAATAAAACGACTTTTGTTCGTTAAACGGATGTTTCACGCCGTGGGGAAAGCGTAAGCGACGGAAATCTTGAGACTAGAGGCTCAAGATTTAGTCATGAGATTCCGCAGGAAGCTACTGACGTCCGCCCCAAATAAGTGAAACATCAAAAGAAAGGAAAAGAAAACATGATTGATAGATATAGTCGCCCAGAAATGGCGAACATTTGGACTGAAGAAAATAAATACCGTGCTTGGCTTGAGGTGGAAATCTTGGCTGACGAGGCATGGGCTGAATTGGGAGAAATCCCTAAGGAAGATGTGGCTTTGATTCGTGAAAAAGCGGACTTTGACATCGACCGTATTTTGGAAATCGAGCAACAAACTCGTCATGATGTGGTGGCCTTCACACGTGCGGTTTCTGAGACACTTGGTGAAGAGCGTAAGTGGGTTCACTATGGTTTGACTTCTACTGACGTAGTAGATACTGCCTATGGTTACCTCTACAAACAAGCCAACGATATCATCCGCAAGGATCTTGAAAACTTCCTCAACATTATCGCTGACAAAGCGAAAGAACACAAGTTCACTATCATGATGGGTCGTACGCATGGTGTGCACGCTGAGCCGACAACTTTTGGTCTGAAATTGGCAACTTGGTACAGCGAAATGAAACGGAACATCGAGCGTTTTGAGCATGCGGCTGCTGGTGTGGAAGCTGGTAAGATTTCTGGTGCGGTTGGTAACTTTGCCAACATCCCACCGTTCGTTGAAAAATACGTCTGCGATAAATTGGGTATCCGTGCTCAAGAAATCTCTACACAGGTCCTTCCTCGTGACCTTCACGCGGAGTACTTTGCAGTTCTTGCGAGCATCGCAACTTCTATCGAGCGGATGGCAACTGAAATCCGTGGTCTTCAAAAATCTGAGCAACGTGAAGTGGAAGAGTTCTTTGCCAAAGGTCAAAAAGGGTCTTCAGCCATGCCTCACAAGCGCAACCCGATCGGTTCTGAAAACATGACAGGTCTTGCGCGTGTGATCCGTGGTCACATGGTCACAGCTTACGAAAATGTGTCACTCTGGCATGAGCGTGATATCTCTCACTCATCAGCTGAGCGTATCATCGCACCAGACACAACCATCTTGATTGACTACATGCTCAACCGTTTCGGAAACATCGTTAAGAACTTGACAGTCTTCCCTGAAAACATGATCCGCAACATGAACTCTACATTTGGTTTGATCTTCAGCCAACGTGCTATGTTGACTTTGATTGAAAAAGGCATGACGCGTGAGCAAGCTTACGACCTTGTTCAACCGAAGACTGCCCAATCATGGGATAACCAAGTCGACTTCAAACCACTTCTTGAAGCAGACCCAGAAGTGACTTCACGCCTCAGTCAAGAAGAAATCGACGAAATCTTCAACCCAACATACTACACCAAACGTGTGGATGAGATCTTCGAACGCATCGGTTTGGGAGACTAATCGCAACTAAAAACGGGAATTTGAAAAATAGACGAAAAGAGGCTGGGACAAAAGTCCTAGCCTTTTTTCGTCTTTGGATTATCGAGCAAGACGCAGTGGTTGAGTGGGCTCTACTACGCTGATTTCATCAGCTTTTACAGCCCTACTCAACTGTGCGGAGGTGGGACGACGAAATCGAATTCTAATGAATTACCGATTTCTGTCCCACTCTCTTTTTCTTTGTCTAAATCAGGTGCTCTAGACCCTGAATTTATCATAATAAATTTTGACTGATTAAACTATTTATAGGAAGTCTATCACTAATTATAGATTATTCGTTTTACATGTTTTAGGAACTATTTTTTCATGCTATAATTTGTATCATAAAAGTCTGAGGCCAAACCCCAGACTTTGAATGATCAATGATCACGATCACAAGAGATAAATTTGATTTTATAGTAGTCGCCGCGTTTATAGGTTTCGCTATATTCGAGAATTTGACCGGTTGCTTCCAATTTTGTCGTCTTCACTTGACGAACAGTTGGGAAGTTTTCATCGATATTCAACACAGAAGCGATTTTGCTTGGTGTTGGAAATACAATATCATTGATTTCTTCAAAGTGTTCATCATTCATATGGATATGATAATCTTCTTTAAAGCGATCATAAATCGAACTATAGTAATCTAAGCTCGGATAATTTGGGTTAATATATTGCTCTGGGACATAAGTCTGGTGGTAGATATAAGTATCTTCACCAATATGACGGGTCCGATCAATCTTATAATAGAATTGAGTTGGAGCAAGTCCTAGTTTATCCAAGATGTTCAGTGCGTTGCCACGCTTGATAGAGAGAACTTTTACGGTCGCTTTTTGGATAGGGAAGGTTTCAACGTCTGAAAACTCAACCAGCTTGTGTTTTCTAGCGCGCGAAACAAAGGTTCCTTTTCCTTGTTGGCGGACGATGTATCCATCACTAGCCAAATCGTTCAAAGCACGAACAACAGTAATCGAGCTAACATTATAAATCTTAATCAACTCGGCTTCTGTGTAAAATTTATCTCCATTTTCAAATTTACCTGAGATAATTTGTTGCTTCAAATCATCTTTGATGTGTTGGTATTTTGGGATTGCCATGTACTTCACCTCTTTTTTCGATATCTCTTGTTAATATTATTTTAACATATTTTTTTGAAAGTGGTTGACATTTTTTCGTTAATATATTATATTAATAAATGAAAAGGGTTTCTTAGAAGGAGGTTCTCAGTATGGGGGCATTTGAAATCCGTGAAGATTTTTATTTAAATGATCAACCTTTTAAGATTTTATCTGGTGCAATTCATTATTTTCGGATCGATCGTGAGGATTGGTATCATTCCTTATATAACCTAAAAGCTCTAGGTTTCAATACTGTTGAAACCTATGTTCCATGGAATGCTCATGAGCCACAAAGAGGCCATTTTCACTTTGAAGGGAATTTGGACCTGGAGCACTTTATCCAAGTGGCTCAAGAGTTGGATCTGTATGTGATCCTCCGTCCATCACCGTTTATTTGTTCGGAGTGGGAATTTGGGGGCTTGCCAGCCTGGTTAATCGAAGAAGACCTTCGGATTCGTTCATCAGATTCGGCCTTTCTCGAGGAAGTGGCTCGCTATTACGACGAACTCCTGCCACGTGTGGCCAAGTACCAATTGGATCGTGGGGGCAATATCCTCATGATGCAGGTAGAAAATGAATACGGCTCTTACGGCGAAGACAAAGCCTATCTTCGGGCGATCAGAGATCTAATGATCGAGCGGGACATTACCTGTCCACTCTTTACTTCTGATGGACCTTGGAGGGCGACTCTTCGAGCAGGGACTTTGATTGAGGATGGACTCTTTGTAACCGGTAATTTTGGTTCGCGAGCAAATTACAATTTCTCTCAGATGAAAGAGTTCTTTGCGGAGCATGACAAAAAGTGGCCACTCATGTGTATGGAATTTTGGGATGGCTGGTTCAATCGTTGGAAAGAACCCATCATCAAGCGAGATCCAGAAGAGTTGGCAGAAGCAGTCCATGAGGTCTTACAAGAAGGCTCTATCAATCTCTACATGTTTCATGGTGGGACCAACTTCGGATTTATGAACGGTTGCTCAGCACGAGGGACCGTGGATCTACCGCAGGTGACATCCTACGACTATGACGCTCTCTTAGATGAGCAGGGCAACCCGACTCCTAAGTACGATGCAGTCAAGCAGATGATGGCGACCTACTATCCAGAGTATCCACAGATGGATCCGCTTGTGAAGTCGAGTTTATCTGAACGAACATTGGAGTTGACCCAAAAGACTAGTTTGTTCGGCAATTTAAACGAGATTGCTCAAGTCACTAAAAGTCTTTACCCACAGACCATGGAAGAAATCGACCACCCATTAGGCTATCTGCTCTATGAGACAGAAGTGGAAATGGATGCGGAAGAAGAGCGCGTGCGTATCATCGATGCGCGTGATCGGGTACAGGTTTATGCCGATGATCAATTGATTGCCACTCAATACCAAGAAGAAATCGGTCAAGATCTTTTTTTAAACGGAGAAAAGAAAACGATTACAAACCTAAAACTCTTGATCGAAAACATGGGAAGAGTCAATTATGGGCACAAACTTTTAGCGGATTCCCAACGAAAAGGAATCCGAACAGGGGTTTGTATCGATCTTCATTTCAAGCTTCATTGGAAACAATATGCGCTTGATTTTAGCCAGCTGGATCGCTTGGATTTTTCGAAAGAATGGCAAGAAGGTCAACCAGCTTTTTATCAATTTGCTTTTCATCTAGATCAGGTTGAGGATACCTTCCTTGATATGACTGGATTTGGAAAAGGGATCGTTCTTGTAAATGGCCACCATATCGGTCGTTTCTGGGAAGTCGGTCCAACACTCTCCCTCTACATCCCTCATGGTTTTCTCAAAGATGGGGAAAATGAGATCCTCGTCTTTGAGACAGAGGGCACTTGGAAGGAGACCTTAAAACTTGTTTCACAACCTACATTCAAAGAAGTAAAGGGGGAAAACTTATGACTATTGTAGGATGCCGTATCGATGGACGTTTGATCCACGGGCAGGTAGCCAACCTTTGGACTACCAAACTAAATATTTCACGTATCATGGTGATCGATGATGAAGTCGCTCAAAATGATATCGAAAAAAGTGGCTTGAAATTAGCGACACCACCTGGTGTCAAGCTCAGTATCTTGCCAGTAGCAAAGGCTGCAGAAAATATCTTGGCTGGAAAATATGACAGTCAACGTCTCTTCATCGTAGCTCGCAAACCAGACCGCTTCCTCGGTTTGGTAGAAGCAGGGGTGCCACTTGAAACCTTAAACGTAGGGAACATGTCTCAGTCAGACGAGACTCGTCCCGTTACTCGTTCGATCAACGTGGTGGATGCCGATGTGGAAGCTTTCCACAAGCTAGCTGAAAAAGGAGTTAAGCTAACTGCTCAAATGGTTCCAAATGATCCAGTTGAAGACTTCTTGAAGTTGCTCAAATAGTTTATAAATAAAAAGAAAAATTTTAGGAGGAAATTGTCATGATACAATGGTGGCAAATTTTACTACTTACTTTGTACTCAGCTTATCAAATCTGTGATGAGTTGACGATTGTTTCATCAGCAGGATCACCAGTCTTTGCTGGTTTCATTACAGGACTTGTCATGGGGGATTTAAAGACAGGTCTCTTTATCGGAGCTTCTCTTCAATTGACAGTACTCGGTGTTGGTACTTTTGGTGGAGCTTCTCGTATTGACGCGACTTCTGGTGCCGTTCTTGCGACTGCTTTCTCAGTAGCACAAGGGATTGATGCAGAGCTTGCTATTGCTACAATCGCTGTGCCAGTAGCAACTTTGTTGACCTACTTTGATATTCTTGGTCGTATGACTACAACTTACTTCGCTCACCGTGTAGATGCTGCAATCGACCGCTTTGACTACAAAGGTATCGAACGCAACTACCTTCTTGGAGCGATTCCTTGGGCTCTTTCTCGAGCTCTCCCAGTTTTCTTCGCTCTTGCTTTTGGTGGAGCTTTCGTAGAAACTGTTGTTACAGGTCTTGCTAATGTACAATGGTTGGCAAACGGTCTGAAACTTGCTGGTCAAATGCTTCCAGGTCTTGGATTTGCGATCTTGCTTCGTTACCTTCCTGTTCGTCGTAACCTTCACTACTTAGCACTTGGCTTTGGCTTAACAGCAATGTTGACAGTGCTTTATAGCAATGTTCAAAGTGTTGGTAACGCCGTTTCAGCAATGCTTGGAACAGATGCTTTTGCAAAACTTCCAAAAGAACAAATGGTTGCCTTCACAAACAACTTCAAATCTGTATCTATGATTGGTATTGCCATTATCGGTATCTTCCTTGCAGTGCAACACTTTAAAAACAGCCAACGTACGGTTGTAGCTGCTCCAGCAAGCAATGTAGAAAGCGGGGAAATTGAAGATGACGAATTCTAAGAACTACAAACTCACTAAAGAGGATTTCAAACAAATCAACAAACGTAGCCTCTTCACCTTCCAATTGGGTTGGAACTACGAACGGATGCAGGCTTCTGGTTACCTTTACATGCTTCTTCCACAATTGCGGAAAATGTATGGAGACGGTACGCCTGAATTGAAAGAAATGATGAAATTGCATACGCAATTCTTCAATACTTCACCATTCTTCCACACTATTATCACTGGTTTTGATTTGGCCTTGGAAGAAAAAGATGGTGTCAACTCTAAAGATGCAGTTAACGGGATCAAGACAGGTCTCATGGGACCATTCGCTCCTCTTGGGGACTCAATCTTTGGATCATTGGTACCAGCTATTATGGGTTCAATCGCAGCAACTTTGGCTGTTGCAGGAAACCCAGCCGGTATCTTATTGTGGATCGCTGTGGCAGTTGCTTATGACATTTTCCGTTGGAAACAATTGGAATTTGCCTATAAAGAAGGGGTTAACCTCATCAACAACATGCAAAGTACCTTGACAGCTTTGATCGATGCAGCTGCCGTTCTGGGTATCTTCATGGTTGGTGCCTTGATTGCCAGCATGATTGGTGTTGAAGTTTCTTGGACTCCACACATTGGGGACAAAGCGATTGAAATTCAAGATATGCTCAACCTTATCTTCCCACGTTTGGTACCAGCTATCATCACAGGTGTAATCTACTGGTTGCTTGGACGTAAGGGTATGAACTCTACAAAAGCTATCTTGCTCATCATCCTTGCAGCAATCGCATTCTCAGCATTTGGCCACTTCTTCTTTGGAATGGCATAATGGAGTAAGGTATGGCAAAGCACCTAGTATTGGTCAGTCATGGTCGCTTCTGTGAAGAGCTCAAGGCCAGCACAGAAATGATTATGGGACCACAAGACAACATTCATGCCGTGGCCCTCTTGCCAGAGGAAGGTCCTGAGGAGTTTACAGCCAAGTTTGAAGCCTGTGTTGCAGACTTTGAGGACTACATTGTCTTTGCGGATCTTTTGGGAGGCACTCCTTGTAATACGGTTAGCCGTCTGATCCTTGAAGGGCGTGCCATTGACCTCTATGCAGGGATGAACTTGCCAATGGTAATTGAATTTATTAATAACAGCCTGGTCGGAGGAGAAGAAGCTTATCCAGCGCGTGCACAAGAAAGCATCGTGAAGGTTAATGATCTCTTATCCAACTTTGATGACGACGAGGATGAGTAAAATATGATAGCGAAAACCGCTTGAACATTCGGAATGGGGCTGGGACAATTGTCTCGGCCTCTTACCGCTTATAAGGCGAGTAGAAAAGAGGAGAAGCATGCTAGATTATACAAAAGAAGAACTGCTGGAACTGGGAGCTGAGATTACGACGCGTGAAATTTATCAGCAACCGGAAGTTTGGAAAGAAACCTATCGTCTCTATCAAGAGAAAGGCACAGAAATCAAAGAGTTTTTGGAGGCTATTGGGAAGCGTCATGGCTACATCAAGGTTATCTTGACAGGTGCAGGGACCTCAGCTTATGTGGGGGACACCTTGGTTCCTTATCTGCAGGAAGTGCACGATGAACAGCACTGGAATTTTCAATCCATTGCGACGACCGATATCGTGGCGCATCCACAAACCTATCTCAAAAGAGAAGTGCCGACGGTCTTGGTTTCCTTTGCACGAAGTGGCAACTCTCCTGAAAGTGTCGCAACAGTGCAGCTGGCCCAAGACTTAGTTGATGAACTTTATCAGATCACCATTACCTGTGCGGAAGAAGGAAAGCTGGCCCAGCAGGCCCACGGAGATGAGCGTAATCTCTTGCTCTTACAACCAAAAGAAACCAATGATGCCGGCTTCGCCATGACTTCTAGCTTTACCTCTATGCTCTTGACAGCCCTCTTGGTCTTTGATCCAAGTGAGGAAAAAATCAAGGAAAAACGAGTGGAAGAATTGATTCATCTGTCAGAGCAGATCTTGGAGAAAGATCGCGAGGTCAAGGAAGTTGTCGATTTAGATTTCGAGCGCGTCATCTATCTAGGAGCAGGACCTTTCTTTGGCCTAGCTCATGAAGCCCAGCTCAAGATTTTAGAGTTAACTGCCGGTAAAATTGCGACCATGTACGAGAGTCCTGTCGGCTTCCGTCATGGACCGAAATCCCTCATCAATGATCAGACTCTGGTCTTGGTCTTTGGCTCCATTGATCCTTATACACGCCAGTATGATCTAGATTTGGTTGGAGAAGTGGCTGGAGATCAGATTGCTCGTCAGGTCGTTCTCTTGACCGGCCAAGCAGCAGGCATTGAACATGTACGAGAAGTGTTGGTAGAAGCATCAGCAGAGTCTCTGGATATCTACCGTGCCTTCCCATACATTATCTACGGTCAATTGATTTCGCTCTTGACGTCGCTCAAGGTTCAAAATCGCCCAGATACGCCATCACCAACTGGAACGGTCAACCGTGTTGTACAAGGAGTGGTGATTCACCCTTTTCACTAGAATGAATGATCTTGGAGGAGACAACTTGTGAAACACTATCAAAAATATCTATTTGGTCAATTGGATGGTCAAGACGTAGAAGCGTATCGTCTGGAAAATGACCTGGGGTATCAATTGTCTGTCATGACTTATGGAGCTACTATTATAGAGTATGTAACACCAGACAAGCATGATCAATTCGCCAACATTGTATTGGGCTTTGACAATTTTGATGCCTATGTTGGTAATAGCCCCAAGTATGGAGCTAGCATTGGTCCAGTCGCGGGTCGGATTGCAGGGGCCAGCTTTGAGCTCAATGGACAAACCTATCACTTAGAAGCCAATAACTGCGCCAACTGCAACCACAGTGGATCGACTGGCTGGGACAGCGCCTTGTTTAGCGTGGAGTCGGTAACGGACCAAGAAATCACTCTGTACACAGAACGTGCGGATGGCACCGGTGGTTTCCCTGGAAATCTCAAGATTTGGGTGACCTATAGTTTGACGGAAGCAGGGGAGCTGGAAATTAGCTACCGGGTAGAAACAGACCAAGATACCTTAGTCAATCCGACCAATCACAGCTATTTCAACTTGTCTGGAAACTTCACTCAGCCGATTAATGACCATGTCTTTCAGATCAATCATCAGGGGCTTTACCCTATCCACCCAGATGGCGTCCCTCTTCACACTGTGGATAGAGAAAGTCCGATCGTTCAGCATCTCTACCAAGCTATGTTGTTAGAGGATCTCTTTAAGGATTCGGATCCGCAAATCCGCCTGGTAGAAGGATTGGATCATCCTTTCGCTCTACCAGAAGGGCATGAAAATGCAGGCTTCTTCTATCATCAGCCGTCTGGACGCTTTTTGACCTTCAAGTCAGAAGCCCCATCCTTGGTGGTGTATTCTGCCAATTTTGTAGATGAAACCGTTCATCTTCAAGGCAAACCAATGGTTCAACACAATGGCTTGGCCCTCGAATTTCAAACAGTGCCAGATGCCATTCATAGCGACCAAGCTGAAAAAGTCATCTTGAGAGCAGGTCAAGTCTTCACTAGCAAGAGCAGCTATCATGCCATCGCTAAGAAATAATGAGGACAGGGGAGTGGCCAAACAAGGATGTGAAATCTTTGCTTGAAACCTCCTCTTTTTTAGAAAATATTTTTTGAAAATAACTATAAGGAAACTTTAAGTTTCCTATCGTATACTAATACCATCATCAAAGACCTCCTAACTTTGAATGATAAAACTCCTAAAACTTTTTCATAATAATCTCCCTATAAGAGCCACCAAAACCGGTGGCTTTTTTTCTGGGAGTGAGACAGAACAATTTTTTAAAATTGTTCGTTGTCTCACCCCCGCACAGTTGATTAGGTAATCTTTGGAGCTATAAGAGCGAACAAAGATACCAATCAACCACTGCGTTATGTAATTATTACTAAACCTATTTCATCTAACCAAGCCTGATAGGAACGTAGACGAGTTTAGGTACGTTGACGTAGTTCGAACGCTAGTGAGAACTGCGATCTTTAGAAAATTGAATGAGGTGAACTCAGAGAGTTCAACCGAATTTAGAGATATTGACGCAGTTTAGGTGGAGCGAAAACTACGTTCCTTATTCTTTGCGAGCATCAGCGAGTTTAGGTATGTTCCTTAAAAAGAAACGAGGTAGTTTAAGAGAGAAATCGATTCCTAACACCCGACAATCAATAATAAGTGATAGATCAAATAGAATATGATTTTAAATCATCAGAGGCATCATTTTTTGCTATAATAGACTGTATGAGTAGAATTTTAGACAATGAAATCATGGGCGATGAAGAGGCCGTTGAACGGACGCTACGCCCGCAATATTTACATGAATATATTGGTCAAGATAAGGTTAAAGACCAGCTAAAAATCTTTATCGAGGCAGCCAAGCTTCGGGATGAGGCGCTGGATCATGTCCTTCTTTTTGGCCCTCCGGGACTAGGGAAGACTACGATGGCTTTTGTCATTGCCAATGAACTGGGCGTCAATCTAAAGCAGACTTCCGGTCCTGTCATTGAAAAGGCTGGTGACTTGGTAGCTATCCTTAATGACTTAGAGCCGGGCGATGTTCTCTTTATCGATGAGATCCACCGTCTGCCTATGTCAGTCGAAGAAGTGCTCTACAGTGCTATGGAAGATTTTTACATCGATATCATGATTGGTGCTGGCGAGACTAGCCGGAGTGTCCATCTAGACCTCCCTCCTTTCACTTTGATTGGGGCGACGACTCGAGCGGGTATGCTGTCCAATCCCTTGCGCGCTCGCTTTGGAATTACGGGCCATATGGAATACTACGAGCAAGATGATTTGACAGAGATTGTCGAGCGGACCGCCGAGATTTTTGAGATGGAGATTACCCACGAAGCCGCTGAAGAGCTTTCTCTTCGTAGTCGTGGGACTCCCCGGATTGCCAACCGTTTGCTCAAACGGGTGCGCGATTTTGCCCAGATTATGGGCGATGGCTTGATTGATGACACCATTACCGACAAGGCCCTTTCCATGCTGGATGTGGACCATGAAGGGCTGGACTATGTCGATCAAAAGATCCTGCGCACTATGATTGAAATGTACGGAGGTGGCCCGGTCGGCCTTGGGACCCTATCGGTCAATATTGCTGAAGAACGCGAGACCGTAGAAGACATGTATGAACCTTACTTGATTCAGAAAGGCTTTATCATGCGGACCCGGACAGGGCGCGTGGCGACCCGCAAAGCTTATGAACACCTGGGTTATCCCTACAATGGAGACTAAAAGAAGATGCTGACGGAAAAAGCGATAGTAGAGCAAATCCAAGCGGACCAAGAGATGATGACTGTCTTGGCCATTATTCGGGATCTCAACCTGGCAGACGCTTGGCTTGCAGCTGGTGCGGTGCGCAATTTCATCTGGAACCAGCTCTCTGGAAAATCAGGGTTTGATGCGACGACGGATCTGGATCTGGTCTTTTATGACCCTGCGATCAGCTATGAGGAGACTCAGCAGATCGAGCAGACATTAAAGAAGACCTACCCTCAGTACGCTTGGGAAGTCAAAAACCAAGTCTACATGCACCAACATAGCCCAGGGACATCTCCCTACAACAGTGCCTGTGATGCTGTTTCCAAATACCCTGAGCAGTGTACGGCACTTGCGGTTCGCTTAAGGAAAGATGGTCAGTTGGAGCTTTTTCTCCCCTATGGGACCAGGGATATCGAAGACTTTATCGTTCAGCCGACACCACATTTTTTAGCCAGCCCAGAGCGTTTGGCGGTTTATACAGAACGCATGAAAAAGAAAGATTGGAAACGCAAATGGCCAGCCCTTCAGATCATCCTGCCTGAATAAAAAAGAAAGTCAGCCCGCCTCAACGGTGGACAGGCTTTTTTCGTCTTGCCTCAAAATTATAATTTTAGCAGATTATATTTTTCTTACATTCTGTTATAATAGAAAGGAGGTGCTGTCATGAAAAACATCGTATTTGTGTGTTTAGGAAATATTTGTCGGAGCCCTATGGCGGAGTTTGTCATGAAGGATTTGACCAACCAGTATGAGATTGAAAGCCGTGCCACTTCTAACTGGGAGCACGGGAACCCTATTCACCAAGGGACTCAAAAGATTTTTCGTAGTCATGGCGTGCCCTATGATGCTTCTAAAACATCCCTTCAAATCAGTGACCAAGATTTTCATACCTTTGATCTGATTTTAGGAATGGATGAAAACAATGTGGCTGACCTCAAACGAATGGCACCGCCTGGAACAGAGCATAAGATTCATCTCTTTGCAGGAGAAAGTGTCCCAGATCCATGGTACACAGGAGATTTCGAAGAGACCTATCGTCGAGTTCTAGCTGGTTGTCAAGAGTGGTCGAAACGATTAGAAGATTAGTTTCAGACTTGCTTCTTAAAGGACTAACCGGTTGAAGATAAAAAGAATGATCAGAATATGGAAAAAATAAAAGAATTATATAAGACCTATAAGGTCTATGTTACGAGAGAGAATATTGAACGATTGTCCTTGGGGATTATTGTTCTGTCTGCTTTGTGGGTATTTCTTTCCTCCATTCCTTTCGGAGGTGTGTTGACCCTCGATCAGGGAGCTATTCGCTACGACGGAAGTGTCGTTCGAGGCAAGATGAATGGCCAAGGGACGGTGACCTTTGAGAATGGAGACACCTACAAGGGCAATTTTGTCAATGGGACCTTTAGTGGTTATGGAACCTTTACAGCCAAGGCTGGTTGGAAATATGAAGGGCAATTTGTCAATGGCCAACCTGAAGGCCAGGGAACCTTGACGACAGAACAAAATGTCGTCTATAAGGGAACGTTTAAACAAGGAATTTATCAAAATGCGAATTAAATGGTTTTCATTGGTACGGATAACGGGACTCCTTCTCGTTCTTCTCTACCATTTCTTCCAAAAAGTTTTTCCTGGTGGATTTATTGGAGTCGATATCTTCTTTACTTTCTCAGGATTTTTGATCACGGCTCTTCTGATCGATGAGTTTGCCCGTCATCAAAAAATTGATCTCAAGGGCTTCCTTAGACGACGCTTCTACCGGATTGTTCCTCCTCTAGTCTTTATGGTCTTGCTGGTCATGCCTTTTACCTTCTTGGTCAGACGAGACTTTATTGCTGGGATTGGGACACAGATTGCGGCCGTCTTTGGCTTTGTGACCAACTTCTATGAGATGTTAAGTGGCGGAAGTTACGAAAGTCAGTTCATCCCCCATCTTTTCATTCATACTTGGAGTTTGGCTCTTGAAGTTCATTACTACGTCCTCTGGGCGCTCTTGGCTTGGTTTCTGGGTAAAAAAGCTAAGTCAGTTGGCCAATATAGAGGCTATATCTTCCTATCTTCGACAGGTCTCTTTTTGGTAACCTTCCTGACCTTCTTTGTCGGAGCACTGGTCACCAAGAATTTGTCCAATGTCTACTTTTCTAGTATCGCTCACGTCTTTCCTTTCTTTGTGGGGAGTGCTTTAGCGACAGTGACAGGGATTACGACGACCAGCCCAAATCTTACTCAATTAGTGAAGAAGTTGTCTCTACAGAAGACATTAGCGATTTTAGCGGGTGCTTTTCTAGTTTTGTTGGTCTTGACCTTTATCCTTCCCTTTGATAGTGTTTGGACCTATTTATTTGGATTTTTAGTAGCGACTCTTGCTGCATCTGTGATGATTGTGATGACGCGTGTCCTTCATGAAAAGACGCCAGATCAGAAGGAGCCTGCAGTAATTACCTTTATTGCGGATACAAGTTATGGGGTCTATCTCTTCCACTGGCCATTTTACATCATCTTTTCTCAATTAATGACCAATGGATGGGCTTCTCTGCTAACAACACTAGTATCTTTTAGTCTTGCTGCCTTAAGTTTTTATATTATTGAACCAACTTTGGCTGGACGTGAACCAAAGATTTTTGGCATCACTATGGATCTCAGAAGTTTCACGAAACCACTCTTTTACAGCGCGATTCCCTTGACCTTGCTCATGTTTGGGATTGCACTCTTTGCGCCACGCGTCGGAGCCTTTGATGAAAACCTGATTACCGAAGGGCTTCGTCAATCTGACAGCAAGATGCAGATCACGCGTGCCCAAGTTGACAATGCTTCAGCGACTTCCTACAATGTATCAGATGGCGTGACCATGATCGGGGATTCTGTAAACCTCCGGGCATCAGATTATCTGAAACAAGTACTGCCAGATATCCAATTAGATGCTTTGGTGAGCCGCAATCTGGACTCGGGCTTAAAAGTATATGAAACAGATATTGCCAATAGAGTCTTACTCAAGAACGTGGTAATCGCACTTGGAACCAACTCTTCTAATAATTATCAAGAATTGTTGGATAAGTTTGTTCAAGAATTACCAAAAGGACATCGCTTAATCTTTGTGACCCCATATGATGGGCGTGAAGCTAATGATAGCAAGAGCGTCACCGTTCAGACTCGAAAGTATGAGCTAGAGTTAGCTAAAAAATACGATTATGTCTATGTAGCGGACTGGCATAAAGTTGCTGTCGAAAATCCAGCTATCTGGGCTGGAACGGATAGTGTCCACTTTGGTTTAGAATCAGATGGCTCCATCGATGTTGGGGGAAATCTATACGCTAACGTCGTAAAAGAAGCAGTTGATCAAGCAAGTAGAGGGCCAGTTAAGCCGTAAAAATTACTAAACGACTTAAGCAATTTTCACTTGAAGAAAATTGCTTTTTTTAGTAAAATTAAGAAAACGCTTACAAAAATTGCGTGAAAATATTTGTTTGTGAAATTGAAGTGCTTTCTCAAAAAAATCCTTCAATTTTTTCTTGAAAATACTCCTGTATAGAAGGAGAAGGAGGGTTCATGGAAAAAAGTTAAAAAAATCTTTGTGAAACTATTTACAAATTTTCTAAAATAGAGTACAATAATATTGTGAAAAAATTAACAAATCGAAATTTCTTACACTATTCTTGAAAGTTTCTGAAAACAGGAAAAAGTTCCGGAAAAGGATAAGGGTTTCAAACATTGGAGGAAAGCATCAAATGGCTGATAAAAAAACTCTCTCACCTGAAGAAAAGAAACTCGCTGCTGAAAAACACGTAGACGAGTTGGTGCAAAAAGCACTTGTTGCGCTTGAAGAAATGCGCAAATTGGATCAGGAGCAAGTAGACTACATTGTGGCGAAAGCATCTGTAGCAGCTCTTGACGCACACGGTGAGCTCGCTCTTCATGCCTATGAAGAAACTGGTCGTGGAGTCTTTGAAGACAAGGCGACTAAGAACTTGTTCGCTTGTGAACACGTAGTAAATAACATGCGTCACACGAAAACAGTTGGTGTCATTTCAGAAGATGACGTCACTGGTTTGACCCTTATTGCTGAGCCTGTCGGAGTTGTCTGCGGGATCACTCCTACAACCAACCCAACTTCAACAGCAATCTTTAAAGCTTTGATTTCCTTGAAGACACGGAACCCTATCGTCTTTGCCTTCCACCCATCAGCTCAAGAATCATCTGCTCATGCGGCACAAATCGTCCGCGATGCAGCGATTAAAGCAGGAGCTCCTGAAAACTGTGTGCAATGGATTACGCAACCATCTATGGAAGCAACCAGTGCCCTGATGAACCACGAAGGAGTTGCGACTATCCTTGCGACCGGTGGTAACGCCATGGTTAAAGCAGCATACTCATGTGGGAAGCCAGCTCTTGGGGTCGGTGCCGGAAACGTTCCTGCCTATGTTGAAAAATCAGCTAACATCCGCCAAGCAGCACACGATATCGTCATGTCTAAATCATTTGACAATGGTATGGTCTGTGCGTCTGAACAAGCGGTCATCATCGATAAAGAAATCTACGATGAGTTTGTTGAAGAATTCAAATCTTACCACACTTACTTTGTTAACAAAAAAGAAAAAGCCCTTCTGGAAGAGTTCTGCTTCGGCGTAAAAGCCAACAGCAAAAACTGTGCGGGTGCGAAGTTGAATGCGGACATCGTTGGGAAACCAGCAGCATGGATCGCTGAACAAGCTGGCTTCTCTGTACCAGAAGGAACCAATATCCTTGCGGCAGAATGTAAAGAAGTTGGTGAAAAAGAGCCTTTGACTCGTGAAAAATTGTCACCAGTCATCGCTGTCTTGAAATCTGAAAGCCGTGAAGACGGAATTAACAAAGCTCGCCAAATGGTTGAATTCAACGGTCTTGGTCACTCAGCTGCCATCCATACAGCTGACGAAGAATTGACCAAAGAATTTGGTAAAGCAGTTAAAGCCATTCGTGTGATCTGCAACTCTCCTTCGACTTTCGGTGGTATCGGGGATGTTTACAATGCCTTCTTGCCATCATTGACACTTGGATGTGGTTCTTACGGACGCAACTCTGTTGGGGACAACGTTAGTGCCATCAACCTCTTGAATATCAAAAAAGTCGGACGCCGGAGAAATAACATGCAATGGATGAAACTTCCTTCAAAAACATACTTTGAACGTGATTCAATTGAATACCTACAAAAATGTCGTGACGTTGAACGTGTCATGATCGTTACAGACCACGCTATGGTAGAGCTTGGTTTCCTTGATCGTATCATCGAACAGCTTGACCTTCGTCGCAATAAGGTAGTTTACCAAATCTTTGCAGACGTTGAACCAGATCCAGATATCACAACTGTTGAACGTGGTACAGAGATCATGCGTGCCTTCAAACCAGATACTATCGTCGCTCTCGGTGGTGGATCTCCAATGGATGCGGCTAAAGTAATGTGGCTCTTCTATGAACAACCAGAAGTGGACTTCCGTGACCTTGTTCAAAAATTCATGGATATCCGTAAACGTGCATTCAAATTCCCATTGCTTGGTAAGAAGACTAAATTCATCGCAATCCCAACGACATCTGGTACAGGATCTGAAGTAACACCATTTGCCGTTATCTCTGATAAAGCAAACAACCGTAAATACCCAATCGCTGACTACTCATTGACACCAACTGTGGCAATTGTAGACCCTGCTTTGGTATTGACAGTTCCAGGATCTGTTGCTGCAGATACTGGTATGGACGTATTGACTCACGCGACTGAAGCTTATGTATCTCAAATGGCCAGTGACTACACAGATGGTCTTGCCCTTCAAGCCATCAAACTTGTCTTTGAAAACTTGGAAAGCTCAGTGAAGAACGCGGACTTCCATTCACGCGAAAAGATGCACAATGCGTCAACTATCGCAGGTATGGCCTTCGCCAATGCCTTCCTCGGTATTTCTCACTCAATGGCCCATAAGATTGGTGCGCAATTCCATACCATCCACGGACGGACCAATGCGATCTTGCTTCCATACGTTATCCGCTACAACGGTACACGCCCAGCTAAGACAGCAACATGGCCTAAGTACAACTACTACCGTGCAGATGAGAAGTATCAAGACATCGCTCGTATGCTAGGACTTCCATGCTCTACACCAGAAGAAGCAGTTGAAGCTTATGCAAAAGCTGTTTACGAACTCGGTGAGCGCGTAGGTATCGAAATGAACTTCAAAGCACAAGGAATCAATGAAAAAGAATGGAAGAAACATTCTCGTGAATTGGCCTTCCTTGCTTACGAAGATCAATGTTCACCAGCTAACCCACGTCTTCCAATGGTAGACCACATGCAAGAAATCATCGAAGATGCATACTATGGTTACAAAGAACGTCCAGGACGTCGTAAATAAGACGCTACTGAACAAATAATGTTTATCAGCTATCCCTCGCTCAAAAGAGCGGGGGATTTTTCTTTGTTTTAACGATAGAAATTGATTTTTGTGATCGAAAATTATCTTTTAAAGAAATCTAATAAATATGTTGCAAGCGCTTACTTTGTATGTTATAATATTCACAAAGTAAAAACTGTAATAAAATGGTTTGATAAAACCAACAAAAAAGGAGTCGCTTATGAAAGCAGCAACATATGTATCCGCAGGAAATCTTCAGTTGATTGATCAACCAAAACCGGTGATCAAGAAACCAACTGATGCGATTGTTCGTTTAGTGAAAACGACCATTTGTGGAACAGACCTCCATATTTTGGGTGGTGATGTTCCAGCTTGTAAAGAAGGGACCATCCTGGGTCACGAAGGAATTGGGATTGTCGAAGAAGTCGGCGATGCGGTTACGAACTTTAAGGTGGGAGACAAGGTTATCATCTCTTGCGTAACAGCTTGTAACACTTGCTACTACTGTAAGCGTGGTTTGCCTTCCCACTGTGAAGATGGGGGCTGGATCCTTGGCCACTTGATCAACGGTACCCAAGCAGAGTATGTCCATATCCCTCACGCAGACGGCAGTCTTTATCATGCACCAGCTTCTGTAGATGACGAAGCCCTGGTTATGCTCTCTGATATTCTGCCTACTTCCTATGAGATTGGAGTGCTCCCTTCTCACGTGAAACCTGGAGACAACGTTTGTATCGTTGGTGCAGGGCCAATCGGTTTGGCAGCTCTCTTAACCGTACAATTCTTTTCACCAGCTACCATTATCATGGTAGACTTGTCAGAATCACGTCTCGAAGCTTCTAAGAAGTTTGGAGCTACTCATACCATCTGTTCAAGTGATATTGATGAAATCAAGGCCTTTATCAATGAAGTGACCGATGGTCGTGGTGTTGATATCTCGATGGAATGTGTGGGCTATCCAGCTACCTTCGATGTCTGCCAAAATATTATCTCGGTCGGCGGTCATATTGCCAACGTCGGAGTGCATGGGAAGCCAGTTAGCTTCAATCTTGATGACCTTTGGATCAAGAACATTACGCTCAACACTGGTTTGGTCAATGCCAATACAACTGAGATGCTTCTTAACGTATTGAAATCTGGTAAGATTGATGCGACGAAGTTGGTGACCCACCACTTCAAATTGTCAGAAGCAGAAAAGGCATACGAAATCTTCAAACATGTTGGCGAAAACAATGCCTTGAAAGTCATTATTGATAACGACCTCAGCTAAGAAGTTGGATGGTTCCATTACCTAAATAAGAGAAAAATGAGAGTGGGACAGAAATCGGTAATTCGTTAGAATTCGATTTCGTCGTCCCACCTCCGCACAGTTGAGTAGGGCTGTAAAAGCTGATGAAATCAGCGTGGTAGAGCCCACTCAACCACTGCGTCTTGCTCGACAATCAAAAAATAATTGAGAGGCTAGGACTTTTGTCCCAGCCTCATTTTTTTTTGCTTAAAAAGATCGTTTTAGCAATAGAACATCCCAGCTATAGAATGATAGCTGGGATTTTTTGTACTGTTTAGTGAGATGATAAAGAAGTGTTACTATTTGCCTCGTTTGCGAGCGTATTCGTCAAAGGCGCCAGCGAAGGTTCCCATGAGTAGGGGAGTTGCGATTAGTCCAACAGTGATCCATACGGATCCACCATCTACATGGCTGAGTTCCTGCTCGGACAAGCTTCTAAAACGTGTTTCTTCGAGTTTCATGCTTGCTCCTTTCTAGTGCATGATGCCATTGATGATACTACGGCCAAAATCACGTCCGGAATTGTATAAAATATTCCATGTTTGAACGATGAATTTTGCCGAGTCAAAGACGGAGGCTCCTCCATCAATGGTCGCCAGTTCAGCTTCTGTTAGGCAAGTATAATGGATGCTTGTATCCATAAGTGTCCTCCTTAATGTAAGATTGTGTAGAGTAAATCAATTGCCTCGTTCAGAATGGTGAAAGTGACCATGAAGGCAATAGCAAATTTAGGAAAGTACCCTTCTACCTGTTTGGGTGCTTTTTTATCAAGAATGCAGTATCCTGTCAAAAGGATGAGGGTGATAAATACCAGACTCATAGGTCTCCTCCTTTACCATTTCCGTGTCATATTACTATGAAATGCATCGATCAGTTTTGTTGTCCCGATATAAGCAGAAGAAAAACCGTAAGCGAAAACTAACAGAAAAGGGAGTCCTCCACCATTAATATCACTTAATTCTTCATGCGTGAGATCTTTAAATTGTACTTGGTCTATCATTGCTTTTCTCCTTCAAATTAATTATTTAAATGCTCCCCAAATGGCAGTTCCGACAGCTGTTACACCACCAGCAATAGAGCCAGATAGATAGGGATGAGCAAGGATCCAAGCGATCAATGGGATAGCTCCCCCATCGACTTGTGTCAATTCTTCTTCTGTTAAGGGTGTGAATTTTTGTGTGAATTCTGTTGTCATTTACTTTTCCTCTTTCTTGTTTGTCGCCATCTAGCATCAACTGCTAGATAGATTGTAGCCGCAATGGCTAAATTAATCTGTGGTTGAAACGCAATCAGGTGTGCATCATGTAGAACAGTTAATGCGATGATGATTGCAAAGATTATAGTGTGGATAGGCCATCTCATATTTTAATAATCCTAATTTTTGTTGAGAAGCAAAGCTAGGGTAATTTTCCAATAGAGCTAGCTTGTATGGGTAGCCTTTTATTCATCTTGTGTCAGCTAAGCTGATTAGATGCAACAAGGATAAGGTTAAATAGCCAATGCAGTGTTTAACTTACGTTTCAAGTTTTTGTTTAAAATAAAATCAATGAAAGCAAGATCAATAAAACAAAAGCTTTGGTATTCTGTTTCATGTTTGGTATTCCCTTTCCTTATTTATTTACGGAAGAAGTAATACAAAAACCATGGGATGATAATGGGAGTATAGTACATCTGTGGACATCCTTTCTTTTTGTTTGGTCACTTATACTATTCGTATAAAAATCTGGAAATGGTAAAAATTTCTTAAAAAATTTTAGAATGTTAGCATCTCTGAAACTAGTTTCAGAGGAATGGAAGAATAGTTTAAAATATGAAACTATAATCAAAATGGCTCCAGAATATTGTAAGCGCTTTAAAAATACTATATAATAACCTTACAAGTACTCGAGTTGACGTAATAAACAAAGGAGATGGAATGTATGTCCAAGATCACAAAAGAAGAATTAATTCAACAGATCAAAGACGGCATTATCGTTTCTTGTCAGGCGCTTCCTCATGAACCTCTCTACACAGAGGCAGGAGGTGTGATTCCTCTCTTGGTCAAAGCAGCTGAGCAAGGAGGGGCGGTTGGAATCCGGGCGAATAGTGTCCGTGATATCAAAGAGATCAAGGAAGTGACAAAGCTTCCGATTATCGGAATCATCAAGAGAGATTATCCTCCTGAAGAACCATTCATTACTGCTACCATGAAAGAAGTAGATGAATTGGCCGAATTAGATATCGCAGTGATTGCCCTGGATTGTACCAAACGTCCGCGTCATGACGGTCTATCGATTGTCGACTTTATCCAGCAAGTGAAGGAGAAATATCCTGATCAACTCTTGATGGCAGATATCAGCACCTTTGAAGAAGGCTTAACAGCTGTCGAAGCAGGGGTTGACTTTGTCGGAACAACCTTATCGGGCTACACAGATTACAGCCCGAAAGTAGACGGACCTGACATTGACTTGATTCGCCAACTTTGCCAAGCGGGTGTCGATGTGATTGCGGAAGGTAAGATTCACTATCCTGTACAAGCAAAAGAAATTCATGACCTGGGTGTCAGAGGGCTTGTGGTAGGGGGAGCCATTACGCGACCTAAAGAAATTACAGAACGCTTCGTTGCGGCTTTAAAATAGAAAAAAGAACAGTAAAACGAGACAAGGAGGAAGCTAGGAAGAGAGAAATCATCCAGTAGAAATGAGAATATTTAATAATCACCGTCCTCAGTGAGGATATACTAAGTAAGAGAAATCTTACCGCAAACGTGAGGAGAAATCACATGAAAATGAAAAAAGTACTGTGCTCGTTGGTAGCTGGTGCAGCGGTGCTAGCACTTGCAGCTTGTGGATCTGGAGGAGGATCTAAGTCTGAATCTTCAAGCGATAACTCTGGTAAAACAGAAATCACTTGGTGGGCCTTCCCAGTCTTTACTCAAGAGAAAGCTGATGATGGTGTAGGAACCTACGAAAAATCAATTATCGAAGCCTTCGAAAAAGCCAATCCTGATATCAAAGTCAAACTAGAAACCATCGACTTCAAATCTGGTCCTGAAAAGATTACGACAGCTATCGAAGCTGGAACTGCTCCAGACGTGCTCTTTGACGCACCAGGGCGGATTATTCAATACGGTAAAAATGGTAAATTGGCTGACTTGAACGACCTCTTTACAGAAGATTTTGTAAAAGATGTCAACAACGACAATATCATCCAAGCTAGTAAAGCTGGCGACACTGCCTACATGTACCCAATCAGTTCAGCACCATTCTACATGGCGATGAACAAGAAGATGTTGGAAGATGCAGGAGTTCTAGACCTTGTCAAAGAAGGCTGGACAACAGACGACTTTGAAAAAGTCTTGAAAGCTTTGAAAGACAAAGGTTACACACCAGGATCACTCTTCAGTAACGGTCAAGGTGGAGACCAAGGTACTCGTGCCTTTATCGCTAACCTTTACGGTGGTTCTGTAACAGATGAAAAAGTAACCAAGTATACAACAGATGATCCAAAATTTGTCAAAGGTTTAGACAAAGCTTCTAAATGGATTGAAGATGGTTTGATGATGAATGGTTCCCAATTCGACGGTGGAGCAGACATCCAAAACTTCGCTAACGGTCAAACTTCTTACACCATCTTGTGGGCACCATCACAAAACGGTATCCAAGCGAAATTGTTGGAAGCAAGTAAAGTAGAAGTTGTGGAAGTACCATTCCCATCTGATTCAGGAAAACCTAAATTGGAATACCTTGTCAATGGATTTGCGGTCTTCAATAACAAGGATGAAAAGAAAGTAGCAGCAGCCAAGAAATTTATTCAATTTATTGCTGATGACAAAGAATGGGGTCCAAAAGACGTTGTTCGTACAGGAGCATTCCCAGTTCGTAACTCATTTGGTAAGTTGTACGATGACAAACGGATGGAAACCATCAGCACTTGGACTCAATACTACTCACCATACTACAACACAATCGATGGCTTTGCAGAAATGCGTACACTTTGGTTCCCAATGTTGCAATCTGTTTCAAACGGGGATGAAAAAGCAGAACCAGCTTTGAAGACCTTTACTGAAAAAGCAAACGAAACGATCAAGAAAAAATAGATCATCTATGAAACTCAAATGATCCTTTCATAGAAATAAGAAAGCATAGGCCCCCTCGATTTCTTATCTCCATGTGTAGATTGAAAGAGGGGGCCTTCGTGTTTTCGCTCTCCTAATTATCATATGTAGGAAGGGGCAGTGCCATCCGTTCCACATAGGAATCAAGGAAAAATAGAAAAAGAACATCAGGAGGTGCCTTATTGTGAAGGTAAACAAAATCCGAATGAGGGAGACGCTGGTTTCCTACGCATTCTTAGCACCCATTTTAATCTTCTTTATTGTCTTTGTATTAGCACCAATGATTATGGGGTTTGTCACTAGTTTCTTCAACTACTCGATGACCTCCTTCAAATTTGTTGGTCTTGAAAATTACTCCCGCATGTTTGCGGATAAGGTCTTTATCAAGTCCTTGATCAATACTGTCATCATCGTTATCGGATCCGTTCCAATCGTAGTATTGTTCTCCTTGTTTGTGGCTTCTCAGACCTATCATCAAAATGCGATTGCGCGTTCCTTCTATCGCTTCGTCTTCTTTCTTCCAGTTGTTACAGGGAGTGTAGCGGTAACGGTTGTGTGGAAATGGATCTATGATCCGCTATCAGGGATTTTGAACTTTGTATTGAAATCTGGACATGTCATCAACCAAAACATTTCTTGGTTGGGGGACAAGCACTGGGCTTTGATGGCCATCATTATCATCTTGTTGACCACCTCTGTTGGTCAACCGATTATCCTCTACATCGCTGCTATGGGAAATATTGATAATTCTCTCGTAGAAGCAGCGCGTGTCGATGGTGCGACAGAACTTCAAGTTTTCTGGAAGATCAAATGGCCAAGCTTGTTGCCAACAACTCTTTATATTGCGATCATTACGACCATTAACTCTTTCCAATGTTTCGCCTTGATCCAATTGTTGACATCCGGTGGTCCAAACTACTCAACGAGTACCCTCATGTACTACTTATATGAAAAAGCCTTTAAGCTCTCTGAATACGGTTATGCCAACACCATGGGTGTCTTCCTTGCGGTGATGATTGCTATTATCAGTTTTGCGCAATTCAAGATCCTCGGAAACGACGTAGAATACTAAAGAAAGGAGCCTCAGATGAAACCAACACAAAAGAAACCCATCACTGCCTTTACAGTGATTTCAACGATCATTTTGCTCCTTTTGACAGTCTTGTTCATTTTCCCATTTTATTGGATTTTGACAGGGGCCTTTAAGTCTCAGCCAGATACCATTATGATCCCACCTCAATGGTGGCCAAAGACACCAACCATGGAAAATTTCCAACAGTTGATGGTACAAAACCCAGCCTTGCAATGGTTGTGGAACAGTGTCTTCATCTCTCTAGCAACCATGCTTTTGGTGTGTATGACCTCTTCCTTGGCAGGATATGTCTTGGCTAAGAAACGCTTCTATGGGCAACGAATTCTCTTTGCTGTCTTTATCGCAGCCATGGCCCTTCCAAAACAAGTTGTCTTGGTTCCATTGGTACGTATTATCAACTTTATGGGAATCCATGATACTCTAGCAGCGGTTATTCTACCATTGGTTGGATGGCCATTCGGGGTCTTCTTGATGAAGCAGTTTAGTGAAAACATCCCAACAGAACTCTTAGAATCTGCTAAGATTGATGGTTGTGGAGAGTTGCGGACTTTCTGGAGCGTTGCCTTCCCAATTGTCAAGCCGGGATTTGCAGCCCTTGCCATCTTTACCTTCATCAACACCTGGAACGACTACTTTATGCAATTGGTAATGCTGACCTCTCGTCAAAACTTGACTATTTCACTAGGGGTTGCGACCATGCAGGCTGAAATGGCCACCAACTATGGCTTGATCATGGCTGGAGCAGCTTTGGCTGCGGTGCCAATCGTTACGGTCTTCCTGGTTTTCCAAAAATCCTTCACTCAAGGGATTACCATGGGAGCGGTCAAAGGATAAGTCGTCTGCTTGGACAAATGATAGTTGTGTACAGATACTTTTTTCTAGGCTGAGAGGTGTGGGATTTTGCGAGCTCCACACCTCATCGTGCCCTAGAAGGGGCTAGGGAAGAAATCACTTGTTTTCTTTTCTTGTCGCTAAGAAGTGTCGAAAGGAAAAGTGTATGATATTTGATGATTTAAAAAACATCACCTTTTACAAAGGGATCCATCCCAATCTAGATCAGGCCATTGATTTTCTCTATGAGCATCGGAAGGATTCTTTTGAATTAGGGAGATACGACATTGATGGAGATAAGGTCTTTCTCGTCGTTCAAGAAAACACCCTCAATAAAGAAGAAAGCAATCGCTTTGAGCATCACAAAAAATATGCCGATTTGCATTTTTTGGTAGAAGGACATGAGTTTTCGAGTTATGGATCTCGTGTGACAGGTGAGGCGCTCGCCTTTGATGAAGCATCGGACATCGGTTTTGTCCATTGCCAGGAGTCTTATCCACTTCATCTGGGGTATCATAATTTTGCGATTTTCTTCCCAGGGGAACCTCATCAGCCCAATGGCTATGCGGATCAAGAAGAAGTCGTTCGAAAACATTTAGTGAAAATTTTAATCGATTAAGAGAGTCAGAAAGGAGACGGTATGTCACAAAGAGAAACAGGATTGATCAAAACAGTTTTTAATACTGACAATCTGGTGATGCGAATCAGCGAGAAAATAGCGGACTTAGTCACAGTCAATCTTCTTTTTGTGCTGAGCTGTCTGCCGATTGTCACCATCGGGATCGCAAAGATTAGTTTGTATCAAACGGTTTTTGCCATCAAACACCAGCGTCGCCTACCAGTCATTCGGACCTACATCAGCGCCTTTCGTGAAAATTGGAAGTTGGGCCTTCAGCTCGGAGGGATAGAGTTGCTCATTTCAGGGATCTGTCTCTTTGACTTGTTCCTCTTTTGGAGCCAGACAGCCTTGCCAATGCAGGTGTTAAAAGCTGTTTGTCTAGGGCTCTTTATCTTCCTAGTTCTGGTCATGCTAGCGGCCTATCCAATTGCGGCGCGTTATCGATTGACTTGGACAGAGTGTCTACAAAAAGCTCTGATTGTATCCGGTTTGTATTTCCCATGGTTCTTCGTTATGGGGGCTCTCTTGTTGCTAGTAGCTATGGTGTTTGTGACTTCTGTCTTAAGCTTTTTACTAGGACTCATGGTCTTCTTCTTGATTGGTTTTTCTAGCCTGACCTTCCTACAGGTTGGATTGATGGAAAAGATATTTGCTCGTTTTAAAGAATGATAAATTGCACTTATTCTTGCAATTTATCTTTCCCAATAGCTATTGAAAATTCTTTCTTTACGCTCCCGATCCATTTCGAGAAAGTGAGCATAGATTAAATCAATCGTGGTTAAGAAGGGAAGGGTTGCCGTAATACGGTCGATATAGGTGCTTCCAGGTAGGGGAGCAACTGGTAAAATTTCCGTAAAGTCATCTTTGATAGCGTCTGGTTGAGCAGTAAGAAGAACGGTTTTTGCTCCCATTTCTTTAGCATCCAGAAGGCTGTGGATAATCGAGCGGGTAGTTCCCGATAGAGAGAAGGCAATGACCAGGCAGGATTTATCCAAGATACTGGTCGTCCATGCAAAGCCGTCTTGATCGGTTAAGGCCTCGCAAACAACGCCCAATCGTAGGAAGCGAAGTTTCATCTCGGAGGCGACTAGACCCGAACTTCCTTTTCCGAAGAAGTAGACCCGATCTGCTTGAGTGATTAAGTTAGCGACTTCTTTGATTTGGTCATCTTTTGCTAGGGTTTCTGTAGCCTGAAGGACCTGCTGGTAGCGACGCAAGACATCCTGGGTTAATTCGTCGTGCGGGGATTGTTGCTTTTGAGATTTGGTTTCTTCGTTAAAGTGATAAATAAATTCACGGTAGCCTGAGAAGCCACACTTTTGGGAAAAACGGGTCAAAGCGGCTTTTGATACATGCAAAAGTTCTGTCACTCTAGACGAGGAAAGAGAGTGTTGCTGCGCTTCAGGAGATAAAAAATAGCGGGCAATGTCTAACTCTAGCTCCGTCATTTCTTCTTGATGGCTCTTAATAATGCTTCGGAGATCACGATCTTGTTTCACAGCAGTCCTCCTTTCAACCTAGGTTACACCTGGAGAAAATCCTATAATATATTTCACAGTATAACATAAAAAGCTGTGATATACAAGGAATACGACCAGCGAACGACTGAAAGAAGGAACAGAATCCGCATCTTTTTTGAATCACCTTTGTTAAAAAAATAACCTCTGGAAACAAAGGAAAGACGCTGAAAAAAGTTTATGAAATATGTTATAATTTACACAAGAATTTGTTCCTTCTCATAAAGGAAGAGGTAAGGAGGTGGAGTGATGGCCAACGCAACTCTCGAAATGATGCAAGAGATTGAAATGGCAGCAGAAGCCGTTGTCACAAGTTACGAGGATCAGGTCCAAGATTTGCGCCAACAGCTAGGTGATCACCTACAGGAGGTAGCAGCATCCTATGACAAAGAGACTGCTAAGCTGGTCGCAGAGCGGGAAGAGTCCTCGAAAGCAACGATTGCTAGCTTGGAAGCTGACCTGGCAGTGACCAGTCAACGCAATGACGAAAAGGTGCAGCAAGCCATGACAGATAAGCGTGCAGCTTTGGTAGACGAAATTGTAGAAAAGGTGGTAGCAACCTATGGCAATTAGTCCAATGCAACACCTTTCTCTGGTTTTGCCCACAAATCTAATGGACGAGCTTCTCTTGTCGCTCCAGTCAGAGGAATCCGTCCAAATCTATGATTTGAGCGAGCAAGAGGATTGGCAAGTTGCCTTTCAGACGAGTGATGGGTCCAAAGGATCAGCTCTAAGAATGGATGAACTAAGACGTCGAGAAGAGCAGTTAGAAAAGGCCATACAGGCCCTGGAGCCTTTTATTCCTCAGAAGAAGGGATTAGAAAAACTAAAAGAAGCTCCCTTGTCCTTGTCTTTTCACGATTTAGAGTCTCATGGGGTCATCCGTGATGAGCAACGTCTTTTACAGTCCGTACAAAAACAATTGGCTGTTTTAGCAAAGGCTCGGGATCGTATCCAGCAAGCCCAAGAAGAAATCGCCTCTTTAGAAAAATGGGCTGCCTTGACGACAACACCTGACCAGCTCAAGCGTTTCCGTTATGTTCGTGGCTTAATCGGTACCATTCCGAATAGTGAACAGGATCAGGCGCGACAAGCCTTGCTAGCACACCCTGATGTAGAGGTCGATGTGGTCTTCAGCTCAGAAACGGAGCATGGGGTGGTAGTCTTGTATAAGTCTGGGGATTTAACAGACCTTCAAGATACGCTGACCAGTTCGCATTTCAAAGAGTTTGACTACCAAGGAGAGACGCTACCAAAAGAACGTTTGGAGCAACTCAAGAGAGAGATCAAAGAACAAGGTGCTGTCGAAACAGCTACTTTGGAAACGCTCAGTCAAGCCAAGGAAGACCTCAACCAACTCAAGTACCAACTCGATTATGTCTTGAGTCTAGGAGCCCGGGAAGAGGCCAAAGGCTCTCTTGCCAGTACAGCCCATTTGGTTGCCATAGAGGGATGGATCGAAACAGCTCAACTAGAAGCTTTAAAAGACAAACTTCAAAGGGAATTTGGGAGCCAAGTCGTCTTGCAGACGCGTGAAGTTGCTCAAGAAGAATGGGACCAGGTACCCATCAAACTGAAAAACAATGCCTTGGTGGAGCCCTTCGAGTTAGTGACGGAAATGTATGCTCTGCCCAAGTATTACGAGAAAGATCCGACCCCAATCGTCTCTCTCTTCTACTTTGTTTTCTTCGGCATGATGGTAGCAGATATCGGCTATGGTCTCTTGTTGACGCTGGCAACTGGCTTTGCTCTAAAAGCTTTCCAGCTTCAGCCGAGCGCAGCAAAAAACCTTCGCTTTTTCTGCCTTTTAGGAATCTCGGTAGCCCTTTGGGGAGTCGTCTACGGTTCCTTCTTCGGCTTTGAGATGCCCTTTGCTTTGATCAGTACGACGACCAATGCCATGACTATCTTGATCCTATCGGTTGTCTTTGGTTTCATCACCGTTTTGGTCGGTCTCTTCCTAGGTGGAATGAAAAACGTTCGCCTGAAAGACTATACGGAAGCCTACAACGCAGGCTTTGCCTGGGTCTTGATCTTGTTAGGCTTGATGCTCTTAGCAGTCGGAAACATCCTACCAGGTTTATCCTATCTAGTCCCCATTGGCCAGTGGCTAGCCATTCTCAATGCGATTGGCATTTTGGTCGTGTCCATTGTCAGTGCCAAGAAATTATCAGGACTTGCAGCAGGTCTCTTCAATCTTTACAACGTCAGTGGCTATGTCGGAGACTTGGTCAGCTTTACTCGTTTGATGGCGCTTGGTTTATCAGGGGCCAGCATCGGTTCAGCCTTTAACCTGATTGTCAATCTCTTCCCAACCCTGGGACGATTCACCGTCGGCCTTGTCCTCTTTGTCCTCCTCCATGCCATCAACATGTTTCTGTCCTTTTTATCAGGCTATGTGCATGGAGCGCGTTTGATCTTTGTCGAGTTCTTTGGTAAGTTCTACGAGGGTGGTGGCAAACCCTTCCAACCTCTAAAACCGTCGGAACGCTATGTCAAAACAAAAAAATAATTCAGTAAATCAATCATAAAAAATTTTATAGGAGTATATTCATGGAATCTTTAGCTTCATATTTCTCAACCCATGGGGGTGCCTTCTTTGCAGCACTTGGTGTAGCCATTGCAGTGGCTCTTAGTGGAATGGGTTCAGCTCTCGGTGTTGGTAAGACCGGTCAAGCAGCTGCCGCACTCTTGAAAGAACAACCAGAAAAATTTGCCCAAGCCTTGATCTTGCAATTGTTGCCAGGTACACAAGGTTTGTACGGTTTCGTTATCGGGATCTTGATTTGGTTGCAAATTAAACCAGATATGGCTCTTGAAACAGGAGTTGCTTACTTCTTCACAGCCCTTCCAGTAGCGATTGTCGGCTATTTCTCAGCAAAACACCAAGGAAATGTCGCAACTGCTGGGATGCAAATCTTGGCAAAACGCCCTGAAGACATGATGAAAGGGGTTATCCTTGCGGCCATGGTTGAAACCTATGCCATCTTGGCCTTCGTTGTGTCCTTCCTTTTGACTCTTCGCGTCGGCTAATCTAGACACACCTCAGTCAAAGAAGAGGAATGTTCTCTTCGTCAATTATCGGTGGCGAAGAACTCCAAAGGAGGAAATAAAAACAATGACGGATTATTCCCAATTAAAGGATTCCATCCTTGAACAGGCCCATGAAAAAGGTCGGAAATTAGTAGCGGAAGCAACGGCTAAGGTTCAAGAAGAGTCCCAGTTGCAGGAAGCTCGTTTGGTAGAAGAAAAGTTACACCAACGGGCGGTTCAATTGCAAACCATTGAGCGCCGCTTGCAACGTGAAAGCCAACAAATAGAAAATCAAAAGCGCCAATCGACATTGGTCACCAAGCAACGGGTCTTAAAAGAGTTGTTTGCGGATGCCTACCAGAAAATGGCGACTTGGTCACGCCAAGAAGAGCTCGCATTTCTTCACCGCGTTCTTCCTCGCTATGCAGATCAAGCAATGGTCTTAACACTGGGTGCTGTGACGGCAGAAAAATTTACAGATCAAGATCGTCAGGATTTGATAGAGGCCTATCCACAGCTTCAATTAGCTAAAGAAACACTTGCCCAAGAGGCTGGTTTTGTCCTTTCCTTTGGCAAAGTGGATGCCAGCTACCTCTACCGTGATTTGGTTGATGCTGTACGGGAGGAGCAGAGCTTCCATATGGCAGCCAGCATTTTTAAAGAAGAGAAAAACTAGGAGGGGCTATGAGTGAACGGACGTATTCTCAAGTAAATACCGGGATTAGTGTACGTGAAGCTAGTTTTTTGAGCCCGGCTCAGTTTGATGCCCTTCTGAATAGCTCCGATGCAGAAGCGCGTGCTAATCTCTTGCAAGGGACGGCCTATGCCTTGGAGGCAGATCAACTGCGTCAAGTCCAAGTGGTCGAGCAAGCCTTGATGAAGCACCTTCTGGCAGAGTACGATTGGGCTTATCAGGTAGCTCCGAACCCTGCGGTAGTCGACCTCTTTGCCCTCAAGTACACCTATCACAATCTCAAGGTCTTCTTGAAAGAGCGAGCAACGGGGCGGGATTTGAACTTCCTATTATTGGATGCAGGGCCCTATTCGCTTGCGGTTCTTGAACAAGTAGCCAAGACCTTTTCTTCAGAGAACTGCCCAGAGTTTATGGCTCAAGAAGTCGCAGCGACCTGGCAGGAATATGTCGACTATCAGGATATTCGGGTTCTGGAAATCGGCATGGATCTGGCCTACTTTGATCATCTCAAACGCTTGGCGAAAGATCTGGACCATCCACTTTTAGAATCTCTGGTCACCTTGACCATTGATTGTTACAATGTCATCACAGTTGAACGAGCCCTCAGTTTGAAAAAACCGAACAGCTTTATGAAGCAACTCTTGTCCGATGCAGGGACCCTCTCAGCAAGAGAAGTCATCCAGTGCGTCGAGCAGGGCAACCTCATCAGTTGGTTCCAACAAGTCAATCCCTTGCCTTATGATGTGGAATTGACACAGTATGAGGAGCAGATGCGAGCAGGCAGAGTAACTGCTGAGACAGTGGAATACCTGGAGCATGTGCTTAAGTACCGAATATTGGAACAAGCTTCCTTTGAGACAGATGGGCCCTTGCCTTTAGCTCGCTATCTCTTTGGAAAAGAGCTGGAGGTGAAGAACCTTCGTTTGGTCTTGACGGGTCTGGATAATCAGCTCCCGATTGACAAAATAAAAGAAAGGATGAGACCAATCTATGGCCAGTAAAACGCAAAAAATTGCCGTTGTGGGAAACCGAGATGCCATCCTTCCTTTTCAAATGATTGGCTTTCAGACCTTTCCCGTAGCAGAGGCTCAGGAAACCATCAATACCTTACGTCACTTGAGCCAAGAAGATTTTGGCATCATCTATCTGACGGAGGATATGGCTCAGGAAATCCCAGATACCATTGCCCACTATGATCGCCAAGTAACCCCAGCCGTCATCTTGATCCCTACTCATAAGGGAACGACTGGACTGGGACGGCAGCGAATTCGAGACAATGTCGAAAAAGCAGTTGGACAGGATATTTTATGAGAACAAATGAATTTGGCCAAGCGATTGGCGATGCACTGCCTGATTTTACACCAGGGCGTCTGCCAGCTATTGAGCGGATCGAGGGTCGCTATACTGTGATCGAACGCCTCTCAAAAGAAAAACATGGAGCAGATCTTTATCATGTCTACGGGCCGGACTCTCCAGCAGCGATGTGGACCTTTCTGTTCAAAGGCCCTGCCCGCAATGAAGAGGAGTTGGACCGCTTATTAGATGATCTCATGACAGATCAAGGTCGCTTTTACTATGCGATTGTAGACAAAGATTCAGGCAAGGCTTTGGGGACTTTCTCTCTGATGCGGATCGATCAAGCTAATCGGGTGATCGAAGTCGGAGCAGTGACCTACTCACCAGCGCTCCAAAAAACACGCATGGCTACGGAAGCCCAGTATCTGTTAGCGCGCTACGTGTTTGAAGATTTAGGCTACCGCCGCTATGAGTGGAAATGCGATACCTTAAACCAAGCATCTCGCAAAGCAGCTGAGCGCTTAGGGTTCACCTATGAAGGCTGTTTCCGTCAAGCTGTTGTTTATAAAGGTCGTACCCGTGATACAGACTGGTTGTCTATCATTGACCAAGAATGGCCAGCTATCAAACAGCGCTTCGAAGCCTGGTTGGATCCAAGCAATTTCGATGCCAATGGCCAACAAAAGCAAGCTCTAAGAGAGATAGCACAAAAGTAAAACAAAGAAACAAAGGATTCCCAGGAGGAATACATGACTCAAGGAAAAATTATTAAAGTTTCCGGTCCCTTGGTGGTCGCATCAGGGATGCAGGAGGCCAATATCCAAGACATTTGCCGGGTCGGCGATCTTGGTTTGATTGGCGAAATTATTGAGATGCGGCGGGACGAAGCCTCTATCCAAGTATATGAAGAAACGTCTGGAGTCGGTCCAGGAGAGCCAGTGGTCACAACCGGAGCCCCCCTTTCTGTCGAGTTGGGACCAGGCTTGATTTCTCAGATGTTTGACGGGATCCAACGCCCCTTGGAACGCTTCCAAGAAGTCACTGCCAGTGACTTCCTTATTCGTGGGGTGCAAGTTCCAAATCTAGATCGGGACACTAAATGGGCCTTCGAACCAAGCGTGACTGAAGGGACAGAGGTGGTTGCCGGAGACATCGTCGGTACGGTTCAAGAGACCAATATGGTGGAGCACCGTATCATGGTACCGTTTGGTGTTAGTGGACGTGTGACCAAGATCGAAGCAGGTTCTTACACAGTGGAAGAGTCAGTTTATGAGATCGAGCAGGCAGATGGTAGCCTCTTTACTGGGACCCTGATGCAAAAATGGCCAGTTCGTCGAGGCCGTCCCTTTGCACAAAAACTGATTCCGGTAGAGCCTTTGGTCACAGGTCAACGGGTTATTGATACCTTCTTCCCTGTTACGAAAGGTGGAGCTGCAGCTGTTCCTGGTCCTTTCGGAGCTGGAAAAACCGTTGTGCAACACCAGGTGGCCAAGTTTGCCAATGTAGACATCGTGATTTATGTCGGTTGTGGGGAACGTGGAAATGAAATGACGGACGTTCTGAATGAATTTCCAGAATTGATCGATCCAACGACCGGTCAATCCATCATGCAACGGACGGTTCTGATTGCCAATACTTCGAACATGCCAGTAGCAGCGCGGGAAGCTTCTATCTACACAGGGATCACCATTGCGGAATACTTCCGTGACATGGGATATTCTGTTGCTATCATGGCCGATTCGACATCGCGCTGGGCAGAAGCTCTCCGTGAAATGTCTGGTCGTCTAGAAGAAATGCCCGGAGATGAAGGTTACCCAGCCTATCTTGGTAGCCGGATCGCCGAATATTACGAGCGGGCCGGTCGAGTCAAGACACTTGGAACTACTGCGCGCGAAGGTTCGATTACGGCGATCGGTGCCGTTTCCCCTCCAGGTGGAGATATTTCAGAGCCGGTAACGCAAAATACCTTGCGAATTGTTAAGGTTTTCTGGGGCTTAGATGCTCAATTGGCCCAACGTCGCCACTTCCCAGCTATCAACTGGTTGAGTTCTTATTCCCTTTATCAGGATGAAGTTGGTCGCTATATCGATTTACATGAACAAATCAGCTGGTCTGAAAAAGTGACCCGTGCTATGAACCTGTTGCAAAAAGAAAGTGAATTGCAAGAAATCGTTCGCCTGGTTGGTCTGGATTCCTTGTCTGAAAAGGACCGCTTGACCATGAATGCGGCCAAGATGATCCGCGAAGACTACCTGCAACAAAATGCCTTTGATGAGGTGGACACCTATACTTCTTTCAGCAAGCAGGTGGCCTTGTTGACCAACATTTTGACCTTTGACCAAGAAAGTCAAAAAGCACTAGAATTAGGGGCTTACTTCACAGAAATTATGGAAGGAACCGTAGCTCTTCGAGACCGCATTGCCCGGAGCAAGTTCATCCATGAGGATCAGTTGGCAACCATTCAAGCCTTGAAAGAAGAAATCGTAGAAACCCTACACCAAATCGTCGCAAAAGGAGGAGTAGACAATGAGCGTGATTAAAGAATACCGTACTGTCAGCGAAGTTGTTGGCCCCTTGATGATTGTCGATCAGGTCGAGGGGGTTCACTACAATGAACTCGTAGAAATCAAGCTCCATGACGGAACAACCCGTCAGGGACAAGTCCTCGAAGTCCAAGAAGACAAGGCCATGGTCCAACTCTTTGAAGGATCTAGCGGGATTAATTTGGAAAAAGCCAAGGTTCGCTTTACCGGACGTCCCCTAGAACTCCCTGTGTCTGAAGACATGGTGGGCCGCATCTTTAACGGGATGGGCAAACCGATCGACGGTGGTCCAGAGATTATCCCAGAGAAGTACTTGGACATTGATGGCCAAGCCATCAATCCTGTTTCGCGGGACTATCCGGATGAATTTATCCAGACAGGGATCTCAGCCATTGACCATTTGAATACCTTGGTTCGGGGCCAAAAACTCCCCGTGTTCTCAGGTTCTGGTCTCCCTCACAAGGAGTTGGCAGCTCAGATTGCTCGTCAGGCGACGGTTCTTAATTCCGAAGAAAACTTCGCCGTGGTCTTTGCGGCTATGGGGATTACCTTTGAAGAAGCCGAGTTCTTTATGAACGACCTTCGGGAAACAGGAGCTATTGACCGCTCTGTCCTCTTTATCAACCTAGCCAACGACCCAGCTATCGAGCGGATTGCGACTCCTCGGATTGCCTTGACTGCGGCAGAATATTTGGCCTATGAAAAAGACATGCACGTCTTGGTCATCATGACGGACATGACCAACTACTGTGAGGCCCTTCGGGAAGTATCTGCTGCCCGCCGGGAAGTTCCAGGTCGTCGGGGCTATCCAGGTTACCTCTATACCAACCTCTCAACCCTCTACGAACGTGCAGGACGTTTGGTTGGGAAAAAGGGATCGGTGACCCAAATTCCGATCCTCTCCATGCCAGAAGATGACATCACCCACCCTATCCCTGACTTGACAGGCTACATCACAGAGGGTCAGATTATCCTGTCCCGCGATCTCTACAATAGTGGTTACCGCCCACCGATCAATGTTCTTCCATCCCTTTCTCGTTTGAAGGACAAGGGTTCTGGTGAAGGCAAGACTCGGGAAGACCATGCGGCGACCATGAACCAGCTCTTTGCGGCTTACGCCCAAGGGAAACAAGCCAAAGAGTTAGCCGTGGTGCTTGGAGAATCCGCCTTGTCCGATACAGACAAGCTCTATGTTAAGTTTACCGATCGCTTTGAGAAGGAGTACATCAACCAAGGCTTTACTACCAATCGGACCATTCAAGAAAGTCTGGATCTAGGTTGGGAATTGCTGGCTATCTTGCCACGGACAGAGCTCAAGCGGATCAAGGATGACATGATTGACGAATACCTCCCAAAAACTTCTCAGGAAGCACAAGCCTAGGAGTAGAAAGGAGGAAGTCAGATGGCACGATTAAATGTCAAACCCACTCGGATGGAGTTAAACACCCTCAAAGAGCGTCTGAAAACGGCAACCAGAGGGCATAAACTTCTCAAGGACAAACGAGACGAGCTCATGCGACGCTTCATCGAATCGGTCCGTGAAAATGACCGCCTCCGTCAGAAGGTTGAAGCCGCTCTCATTGGCAATATGCAAGAATTTGTCCTGGCCAAATGTCTGGAAAACGACCTCATGGTCCAGGAAATCTTTGCAGTTCCGACGCGGGAAGTCAGCCTGCATATCGAGACGGAGAACATCATGAGTGTGCGCGTGCCCAAGATGCATGCCCATATTGACAATCCATATGGAGACGATGAGGGAGATGTGGTCTACAGTTACGTGGCTTCCAATAGCCAGATGGACAATACCATTCAAGAAATGGAAGAGCTCCTTCCAGACCTGTTGCGCTTAGCAGAGATTGAAAAAACTTGTCAGCTCATGGCCAATGAGATTGAAAAAACGCGCCGTCGAGTCAATGGATTGGAATATGCGACGATTCCAGACCTCAAAGAAACCATCTACTATATCGAAATGAAACTCGAAGAAGCCGAACGCGCCAACCTGGTCCGAATGATGAAGGTCAAATAAGATACAAAGCCGTTAAGCAACTCAAAGGAAAATAGGGAGCAGGACAGAAGCACTGTTGTATAGAATGCTTCGTTGTCCTGCCCCCACAAGGCTGATTAGGATTTTTCCGAGCTCTTAAAGCGAGAGAAAAATCCAATCAGCTACTGTGCCTTTGAAGTTAGTACTATTACAGTTTGCGTTTTGCACACAGCATTTAGGGCGTGTTCAATTAATAAGATACAGGCCGTTAAAAATAGCACCCCAAGTGATGTCTACAGGACACGAACTTGGGGTGTTTTTTAGCCTCTATTCAACTGAAAAATCTTCTAAAATCCCTTCATTCAGGGCTCTCAAAGGCTTCTGATACAATGAATTTGTTTGATTATCCAAATAGTACTAACTGTCGTTAATTGTTAAGAGATTGTAACAAGAAAGGACTAATGTTACAAATTAGGGTCAGTTAGATTAAAAGAAAAGAAGAGCCATTTTAAAGACAAAAAATGTGGTAGAATATTAAATGTATCTGTCTGGAGATAAATCTCCGATAATAAGAAAACGAGGAAAGAACGTATGAAGAAAGTAAATAAAAAGGCTTTAATTGCTTCGACTGTTGCTATGGCGGTCTTGCCATTTACAACTGGTAAAGCAGAATCAAATGGGGATTGGGTTGCCCGTTCTGTAGATGAAATTCGTGCAGATATTTCAACTTCAGAAAACAAACAAACCTACACCATCAAATATGGGGATACCCTAAGCACGATTGCGGAAGCTTTGAATGTTGACGTAACTGTTTTGGCAAACTTGAACCAAATCAGCAACATTGATTTGATTTTCCCAGGAACTGTTTTGACAACAACTGTCAATGATCAAAATCAAGTGACAGGTGTAGAAATCCAAACTCCTACAGCAGGCAATGCTGACGCAACTGTGACAACTTCTGCTGATTTGACAAACAACCAAATCAAAGTGGACAACCAAACTGTTGCAGTGGGTGATTTGACAAAACCAGTAGCAGATGAAAGCAACCAAGCTGTAGAACTCCCTCAAGCACCTGCAGTTGTAGCAGCAGTGGCAGAGCAAGTATCAGAAAGCTTACCAACCCCAGAAGCATCAGCTGAAACACCTGCACCAGCAGCTCCAGTAGCAGAGGAAGCACCAGCACCAGTTGTTGAAGAAGCGCCTGCACAACCTGCTGCAGCGCCAGCAGAAGTAGCGGCTCCTGTAGAAGCACCAGTTGTTGAGGAAGCACCAGCGGCTCCAGTAGCTGAACCAGCTCCAGTCGTAGAAGTCCCAGCAGAACCAGAAGTTACTGCGGTTGCTTCAACACCACAATATGGTGCACCAGCACCAGTTGTTGATACGACAGCTTCAACTCCTTCAACAGCAACTCCAACTTCAAATGAAGGTCTTCAACCTCAAGCAATTAAATTCAAAGAACAAGTAATAAATGAACTTGGATTGACTGACATCGGTGGTTACCGTCCTGGTGACCCAGAAGATCACGGTAAAGGTCTTGCGATCGACGTTATGGTTCCAGAAAGTTCAGCAATCGGTGACCAAGTAGCTCAATATGCGATTGATCACATGCAAGAAAATGGAATTTCTTACATCATCTGGAAACAACGTTTCTATGCTCCAGTAAACAACATTTATGGACCAGCAAACACTTGGAATGAAATGCCAGACCGTGGTAGCGTAACAGAAAATCACTACGACCACGTACACGTATCATTTTACGAATAATTAAGATATAGCAAAGAATCAGGAATGTCCTGATTCTTTTTTTGTATAAAAAATAGATCCCATTACTCAATGGGACCTAGTGGATTAAAGGATGATATCAGATTTTTCTACTTGATAGAGAGCCATACTCATAAACAAAGCAACGACAAGAAGGATTAAAATACCAGGTGTCCAAGAGTGGAAGATTTGTTGGCTTGAACCAAATAAGATAGGCCCAAGTGCAGCAAAGACGTATCCTCCTGTTTGAGCTAGTCCAGAGAGCTGAGCAGTTTTCTCAGGAGAGCTAGACTTCATGGAGAAGGTAACCATGAGGTAAGGGAATAAGATACTCGTAAAACTTCCGATCAAGATATTCAGGATCAACCAGTAAATGAAGTTGTCTGTCTTTAGTAACAGCATGGCAATTCCAGTAAAACCAGCTAAAACAGTTGTTATCAGCATGGTGCGACGGCTTTGTTCAGAAAGGCTGGTGGTGAGACTTGGAATGGTCATAGAGAAGGGAAGACTCATCAGGGTGAATACAGATGCTAAAATTCCTGCATTGGCTTGACTGATGCCGGCTTGGGTCGCCATGGTAGGAAGCCAGGTCATAGTGGTATAGAATAAGAGAGATTGTAGACCACAGAAGAGCATGATAGCCCAGACCTTACCATTCTTATACCAGCTAGTCTTATTTTCATTAGAAGAAGAGCTTTTTTTCAAATAATGATTGTGACGAGCATTGGGGACCCAGATCACAAGAGCGAGCGCACAGACGACTGTCAGCACCCAAACCAGACCTTGCCAAGAGGTGGCTTGAGTGATAGGAACAGCGACAGAAGAAGCTATTGCAGTAGACAAGCCCATTGCAGTGATATAGAGGGTTGTCAAGAAGCCAAGACGTTTTGGCTCATTGGCTTGGATCAAGCTTGGTAGAAGGACATTGATAAAGGCAATAGCAGCACCAATCAAAAGAGTTCCCACATAGAGGAGAGGCAGATTGATGGTGCGTAGAGCAGATCCAATCGTCATCAGGATCAAGACTCCGAGAAAGAGTCGCTCAATCCCAAAGCGTCTCGCCCAGCTAGTAGCAAAAGGAGAGAAAATAGCGAATGTTAGGAGGGGTAGACTCGTCAAGAGGCCAAGAGAACTCACCTCGACACCAAAGCTAGCAGCAATATCTGATAAGACAGTGGAGAGGGTCGTAAATGGGGCCCGCAAGACCACTCCTAGTAAAAGGATCCCTGGAATGAGAAAACGTGAATGGTTTTGTTTCATAATGCGCCTCCTTGTTAAAATGAACAGTATCCGTATCATTATAGCACAAGAACTTGGAGGAGGCAAAAGGAATTATCGGGGGACAAAGCCCGTAAAATAGCTATTTCGCCTACAAATATAGGAAATAATAGAAAGATAGAGCTGAAAAAAATTTTTGAAGGTTTTAAAACTTTCTTCACACATCCTTTTTATAGGAGTCTAGTTATCTCCGCTCAAACTGCGTCAACGTACCTAAACTCGCTGATGCTCGTAAAAAAATAAGGAACGTAGTTCTCACTAGCGTTCGAACTGCATCAATGTACCTAAGCTCACTAACGTTCGCCAAGGTACATAGAAAAAAGCCACCGAATTTGGTGGCCTTTATGGGAGATTATTATGAAAAAGTTTAGGATTTTCTATCAAACAAAGTTAGGAGGTCTTCATTTGATGGTACTAGTATAAATCGGAAAACTTAAAGAAAACTTAAGATAAGTTCCTGTAATTTTAAATCAGTCTTAAGACGGATAGTTTGATTTTTAGCTGTCATTCGATCTCATTCTAGGTGAACTTGCATTATTGTCAGAATTGTGAGAAAATAGTCTTCATCAAAGGAGGGAAAGGATAGCGAGATGAGAGAGGATATCAAGATTAACGACCGTGCCTTGGCACTGGAGAAACAATTGATTGAGAAGTTAGAGCTTGTGTTTGATACCGATGTTGAATTGGATGTCTACAACCTCGGTTTGATTTATGAGTTGGATCTGGATGAGGAAGGGACTTGCAAGGTAGTCATGACCTTTACCGATACCGCTTGTGACTGTGCGGAAAGTTTGCCTATCGAAATCGTCGCCCGCCTAAAAGAAATTGACGGTATCGAAGACGTCAAAGTAGAAGTAACCTGGTCGCCAGCTTGGAAAATTACACGAATCAGCCGATACGGGCGCATCGCCCTTGGTCTTCCTCCGAGATAAATCAATAAAACTCACTTTACAAATCAGTAAAGTGAGTTTTTTCTTATCTTATTGTTTACCAGACTGTTCCATATTCCAGAAGTCGGTTACGGCACCGCGTGAAGCAGAGGATACCGTGTGGGCATACTTACCGAGAACCCCACGGCTATATAGTGGTGGCAAGGTTGTTTCAGCTTTCCGTTTCGCCAACTCTTCGTCTGAGACGTGCATGGTGATTTCTTTGGTATCTTGGTCAACTGTTACCAGATCCCCTGTGTGGAGGTAGGCGATTGGACCGCCGACCTGAGCTTCAGGCGCGATGTGTCCAACAACGAGACCGTACGTACCACCAGAGAAGCGTCCATCTGTCAAGAGGGCAACCTTGTCCCCTTGGCCTTTCCCAACGATCATGGATGACAAGGACAGCATTTCCGGCATACCAGGACCACCCTTAGGTCCTACGAAACGCACAACAACAACGTCGCCGTCCACGATTTCATCCGAAAGAACCGCTTCAATGGCAGCTTCTTCGGAGTCAAAGACCTTAGCAGGACCCGTGATGTTACGAACTTTCACACCTGATACTTTGGCAACCGCCCCTTCTGGAGCCAAGTTCCCTTTCAAGATGATCAATGGACCATCTGCACGTTTTGGATTTTCAAGTGGCATGATAACTTTTTGACCTGGTGTCAAATCAGCAAAGGCTTCTAAGTTTTCAGCCACCGTTTTACCAGTACATGTGATACGATCCCCATGAAGAAAACCATTCTTAAGAAGGTATTTCATGACGGCTGGTACACCACCGACATTGTAAAGGTCTTGGAAGACGTATTGACCAGAAGGTTTCAAGTCTGCCAAGTGAGGCACACGCTCTTGGAAATCATTGAAATCTTCAAGTGTCAAATCAACGTTAGCTGCGTGAGCGATCGCAAGCAAGTGAAGGGTCGCATTTGTTGAACCACCAAGTGCCATGGTCACTGTAATCGCATCTTCAAAGGCTTCACGAGTCAAGATATCAGATGGCTTTAGTCCCATTTCAAGCATTTTGACAACTGCACGACCTGCTTCTTCGATATCGGCTTTTTTATCAGCTGATTCAGCAGGGTGAGAAGAGGAACCTGGCAAGCTCATACCAAGGACTTCGATCGCTGTCGCCATGGTGTTAGCCGTATACATACCACCACAGCCACCAGGGCCAGGGCAGGCATTACATTCCAGTTGCTTCACTTCTTCAGCAGTCATGTCACCATGGTTCCATTTCCCGATCCCTTCGAAAACAGAAACCAAGTCGATATCCTTGCCGTTCAGATTACCAGGGGCAATGGTCCCACCATAAGCAAAGATTGCAGGGATATCCATATTAGCAATGGCAATCATCGAACCAGGCATGTTCTTATCACAACCCCCGATGGCTACAAAGGCATCCACGTTGTGACCGCCCATAGCAGCTTCGATAGAGTCTGCTATGATATCACGAGACGTCAAGGAGAAGCGCATCCCAGGCGTTCCCATAGCAATCCCATCCGCAACCGTAATGGTTCCGAATTGGACTGGCCAAGCTCCTGCATCTTTTACACCTTCTTTGGCCAATTTTCCAAAATCATGGAGGTGCATGTTACAAGGTGTGTTTTCAGCCCAAGTAGAGATTACCCCTACGATTGGTTTTTCAAAGTTTTCATCTGTCATCCCAGTTGCCCGAAGCATAGCCCGGTTAGGGGACTTGACCATGCTGTCGTAGACACTACTGCGATGGCGTGTATCTAATTCTGTCATCTGATTCCCTCTCATCGTATTTTTTATTATTATAGCACAATTTACGGCCCAACGACAGAAGAAAATTCTTGAATTTTCAGACAATTCAGCTTGCTCGGTTTCTTGCTAAAATAATTTACAGTTATATCTTGACTTTTGTAAGCAAAGTGATATCATTTAGATATCACAAAGAAAGAAGGGTTCGTCCCATGGAAGAAAAAATTTTAACCCAAAAGAAAAACGGCTTAGCTGCCCTTATAGGCTTGCTAGTTGGGGATCTTGTCTTAGTTTTAGCCTTTATTAGTGCGATTGCTAGTCTACCAGAAGGTTTTCCACTTGCGATTGCAGTTATTACCTGTATTTTTCTCTTTATTGCTAGTCTGGTGTGCTATGCGGGGATCAAAATTATTAAACCGCAAGAAGCCTTGGTTTTGACCTTGTTTGGGAATTATATTGGAACCATTCGAGAAGCGGGTATTTACTTTGTCAATCCCTTCTGTGTCGCTGTCAATCCTGCCAATAACACCCGTTTGGGCCAAAGTGGTGATGTCACCACCAAGTCACCCATGTCTGTCAGTAAAACAGCAGAAGGTAACAGTATTTCTATCGAGACAGGTAAAAAGAATATTTCCTTAAAAGTGATGACCTTGAACAACTCTCGTCAGAAGATTAATGACTGTTTGGGAAATCCTGTAGAAATCGGTATTGCAGTCACTTGGCGTGTAGTGGATACTGCTAAAGCAGTCTTCAATGTGGATAACTACAAAGAATATCTCTCATTGCAGTGTGATAGTGCTCTTCGTAATATTGTCCGCATCTATCCTTATGATGTAGCTCCTAATGTCGATACGACAGGAGACGGCCAGGCAGATGAGGGTAGCCTAAGAGGCTCCAGTGAAATTGTGGCCAGTCGTATTCGAGAAGAGATTCAAGCACGTGTAAAAGATGCTGGGCTTGAAATTCTAGAAGCTCGTATTACCTACTTGGCCTATGCTCCAGAAATCGCAGCTGTTATGCTTCAACGACAACAAGCTTCTGCCATTATCGATGCGCGGAAGATGATTGTCGATGGAGCAGTTGGGATGGTTGAAATGGCCCTTGAACGCCTGAGCGAAGGAGAGATTGTAGAGCTAGATGAAGAACGGAAGGCAGCCATGGTTTCGAACCTTCTTGTCGTTCTCTGTGGCAATCATGATGCACAACCAATTGTTAATACGGGAAGTCTCTATTAAGAATGGCTGACCAAAAGAAAAAACAGATTCCACTTAGATTGTCAGCCAAGTTATATGCTGCTATCGCATCATGGGCAGAAGATGACTTTCGATCGGTCAATGGGCAGATCGAGTACCTGCTGACAGAATGTGTCAAACAACGAAAAAAGGATGGCAAATACGTTTCGGAAACGATTGATGAGCCATTTGAAATAGACCTTTAAGGAGAACTCCTGTCCCATTTGATGGGGTGGGAGATTTTTTTAACAATTTTTTGTCAAGTAACTTTACTTTACAAAAAAGTTTTGTTATACTGTTAAAGTTGATGAAAATCAAACCTAATTGAATTTATACCTTAAAAGGAGAAAAACGAAATGGCAGTACCTGCACGTCGCACATCAAAAGCGAAGAAAAACAAACGTCGTACGCACTACAAAGTAACAGCTCCATCTGTAAACTTTGACGAAGCAACTGGAGATTACTCACGTTCACACCGTGTATCAGTTAAAGGATACTACAAAGGACGTAAGATCGCTAAAGCTGCATCAGCTGAATAATAGAAGGGAGATACCATGCGCGTAAATATTACACTTGAACACAAAGAATCTGGTGAACGCTTGTACCTTACTTCTAAAAACAAACGTAACACTCCAGACCGTCTTCAATTGAAGAAATACTCACCAAAACTTCGCAAACACGTTGTGTTTACAGAAGTGAAGTAGGGGTTCAATACGAATCAATACAGAAGAAAAACGCTGATTTCAAGCGTTTTTTCTTTTTGCCAAATGCGATATATTGCACTGTATTTCAATTCAAACTCTACCTTTTTCTCTACCTTTTTTCTTAAGACCTGGTTTGGAAAGTATGGGTTTCAGTTGGACTAAAAACAGGGGAATATTTTTAGTTCTGTAAGTATTAATCTATATGCTTACATATATCTTTTGGTCTCTATCCTTTAGGTGAAAATACCGATTTTATGGTATAATAAGGATAACTCTATATAAGGAGGTGTGCTATGACTCTTGATGTAAATAAAGAAGAATTAACAATTTTAGGGATTCCCTTTGATAACTTTTCGGATTTTGATACTGT
>NZ_JAHZQQ010000040.1 GCF_019930045.1 Streptococcus australis
TTCTAGTAAATGTGTTGCAACTCTACTATACAGGATTTATTCCTTTTTGTGTTTACACAACTTATTGTACACTACCACGAAAAAAATTATCTGAACAATTGAAAAGAGGAGAAATATGATATCAATTATTAATTTATATAAAAAAATAGGAAGTAAGGAAATATTTAATAATTTTTCTTTAAATATATCTGAAGGTGAATTTGTGGCACTTGTTGGACCAAGTGGTAGTGGGAAGACGACATTGCTTAACATTATAGGCTTAATTGATGATCAATATTCTGGCGCTTATTCCTTTGAGGGAAATGAAAACATAAAGATAAATTCTAGAAAGTCACAAAAGATAATAAGAGAAAAGATTAGTTACCTATTTCAAAATTTTGCATTAATTGATAATGAGACAGTAAGGTATAATTTATTGTTAGCTTTAAAATATGTTGATTGTAATAAGAAAGAAAAAATACGTAAAATCAAAACCGTATTAGCTAAGCTTGGCCTAGAAGAAAAGCTAGATTCAAAAATTTCGGAATTATCAGGAGGTGAACAACAACGAGTAGCTGTAGCACGAGTCCTTTTAAAACCGTCTTCTTTAGTACTCGCAGATGAACCAACTGGGTCGCTTGATAAAACAAATAGAGATAATATCATACATTTATTAAAGCAAATGAATCAAGATGGAAAAACTATAGTTATAGTGACACATGATTTGGAGGTTGCGAATGAATGTGATCGTATTATTAATCTCAAAATTTAAAGTTAAGTGTAGAATGTAGAAATAGTTTTTCCTCCAATTATTAAGTCAAGTGTAACAAAGTTGTTTGAGTTCGATCAAACAGCTTTTTTAGGTGGTTAAGAAATTCGTAAGGAAGCAAATGATTCAATCCGAAAATAAGTGGACCTCCATATACTTAGACCAAAGAATTAAAGTGACAATCTTGGAAAAGATTAATGATTGTATTAAACAGTATACAACGGATAGTACTATTTAGTGGTTTAGAACCGAACTTGTATTTATTTCGGTTTGTCAAATATGAATTCTAAATTTTAAGAAGGGGAATGAGTTACTAAAAAGTTACTAAAATTTGGAAAAAGTCCCAAAACTTTTATCAAGCAGATGTGAACCCAATTCGTACAGCAACGACTAGAGCAAAAGCTGTTCAAGTTTCTGGTAATATCTATTACTGGGAAACAGACGAACCTGGAGCTTTTGATGCCCTTCTTCCAGGTATTGCTGGACTTGGGGGAGCCACTGCCAAGGTAAAAGCCGGTTTCATTTTGGAAGAGGGCCATTATACACCAATTGTATTTGTAACAGGTCTCAATGAAAAGTTTGATTACAGCAAATACAATGATTTCCGTGTTTCACTCACAAAATAAAGACATATTCAACGCCCTTAAAATTGATAACACCCCAAAAGTTAGATTTCCATCTATACTTTCAGGGTGTTTTCTTATAACCTAATATACATAAGAAATCAAAACTTCATCGCTCTAATTCTACTTATTATATTGTTGAAGTGCTTTATTATATGCTTTACTGCCTTTTTGGTAATATTCATGTTCTATTCCAGATATATCGACTGTAATGGTGCCATCCTTAACTTTATATTTTACTGTTGAATCAGTTCTACCTTCTCCTGATAAAAGGAAGGTGTTACTTTCTTGATCAATTGTAAAACTATCAGGCTTCTCTAATCTATAAGATAGAGCGATCTGTGATCAAAAAAAGTTTTGTGACTAGTCAAGAGTATCCTGAACTTTTAAACCAAGAGAATTGGAAAACAATTAAGACTTGCTGTGACAATCTAAAAGTATGGCTCATCTATGATAAAGGAAAATCTATAGCTTATGTTTGGGATAAAAATAAGCTAACAGACAAAGAGGCAAAACAAAAAGCTGAATTGAAGTTACTATTAATGTGAGGAAAACGATGTATCAACCAGAAAAACTAAAAGCTCGTAGAAAAGAGCTAAAAAAGACTCAAAAAGATATTGCTGATCAGTTGGGAGTCAGCTATCAAGCCTATTCCGCATGGGAACGTGGAGTAAAACAACCATCTAGAGAAAAAGTGCAACAACTAGAGCAGATTCTAAATGTACCAAAAGGTTTTTTTACAGAGATCGAAATCGTCCGACTATATAATACTTTATCAGATGAAGGTAAGAATAATGCACTTAATTATGTCAGAAACCTAGTTCAAAAAGAAGCTTATAAGAACGTTGTTTCAATATCAGCAAAACTATACGAATATCATGTTTACGAAAAAATGTCTGCTGGTATCGGTTCAACGGTTTATAATGATCAGGATTATAATACTGTTTATTTTGATAAAGAACTAGCTCAAAAAAATGAAGCACCTATTCCAAACCTATTGGCTCGAGAATTTGACCAAGAAAAGCCACTTGAAGCAAGTGTAACAGATTTGACCTACGTCCGTGTTGGAAATCGTTGGGCTTATGTTTGATCATTGATCTCTTTAACCGTGAAATTATTGGACTGTCAGTTGGGTGGCACAAGACTGCAGAGCTCGTCAAACAAGCCAATCAAAGCATTCCTTACGCGCTTACCAATGTCAAGCTGTTCCATTCTGACCGTGGTAAGGAGTTTGATAACCAGCTGATTGATGAGATGCGGCATCGCTCGGTCTCTAAGTCAAGCAGCTTGTCCCTATGACAACGCCGTGTCTGAAAGTACTTACCGTGCCTTCAAACTCGAGTTTGTCAACCAAGAAACCTTCCATTCGCTGAAAGAACTAACCTTTAAAACAAAGGACTACGTTTACTGGTGGAATCATCACCGCATTCACAGCAGTCTGAACTACCAAACCCCAATCGCTAAGCGAATCAGCGCTTTAAAAAAAACACTTTATAAATTTTGTATAGAAAAGTGTTGCCTTTTCATATCTCATTTTTTTACTTAAAGCCTTGACAGACTTGACAAATGGTAGAAAAGAGCCTAAAAAGGCAGAGTCCTGATAAGTTCTACCTTAAATTTCGTTATGAAACAAGTTTATTTCTTTCTAACGTCCTCAAGAACCTCATCGCCTTTCAACTCAAAGACTCTGTGATTCTATTATTTGTAAAACTTCTTTCATATTTTCAACTTTCCATTGCGCTTTGTCATTAAAAAATGGTAATCGGCTATCATAATAACCAATAGTTGCAATTCCGGCGCTAGTTGAAGATTCAATCCCAGAGTATGAATCTTCAATTGCAATACATTGTTCTGCTTGCAATTCTAACTTATGTAGCGTTGTTAAATAGATAGACGGATTTGGCTTACTTTCTAAAAAATTCTCTCCGCTAACGATGACATCAAAATATTTTTTTATGTCACACCTTTCTAAAACTTCATTAATATGCTCATATTTTGATGATGATGCTACAGCTAATTTGATTCCGTTTTTCAATGCATAGTCAATAATTTTTAGAATTTCTTTTCTAAAAAGTAAAGAATAATCAATTTTTTCATATCTCTCATCACTAAAAGAAGCATATTCTTTTTCTATAGTTTTTATATCATATTGTTTCTCAATAAATTGCTGTAAAAGCCTATAAAGATTAAAATATGATTTACCAACTAATACCAATAGCTCAGTATCTTCGTAACTAGATTTTGGATTAAGGTGTTTGATAAAATCTTTCTGTATTAGAAAATCTTGGTACTCTGTATCAACTATAACTCCATCCATATCGAAGATTATACCTTTCAAATTCATAAATCCTCCTTTAAAATCAAAATCTATCATATATAATACCCGTGTTGCTAGTTGATAAAAAATCCTAAATTATAGACCAAAATAGCCCGTTGGATCTCTAATTGCAAACCTGCTAAAGAGCGAGCAAGCGGATGTTCAATGTTAAACAATGCATTTAGGACAGAGATCCGAGTTTCGATGGTCCTTCGGATTGTCAGGATAGCAGGATTGTTGTGCTCAGCTGCTCCTTTCATATTTTTACGAATCGGCGTCAAAAAGTCTATTCCCTTGGCTTCCAATCGTTTTTTCAGTTCCTTACCCAAGTAGTCCAAATCCGCTAAAACAGGAGAATAGGGGATGGCATCCAGCAACTCTTCTGCCACCTGAATATCATGGACCGAGACAGGCGTAACCAAGTAATCCAAAATATAGCCCGACTCTGTCACCGCCAGATGAATTTTAAAACCATAGAACCACATGTTTTTGGAAGCGCAGTAGCCGATGTTGGCCACCTCATTCAAGACCTTGGCCTGATGATTTCTAACCGGCTGACACAAGAGGACTGGAAAGCTGTCGATAATGACTAATTCATCAAAATCCAGCTGATTGAAATAGAGGCAAATCAGCTGAAGCAGGGGCATCAGATAATGAACACGGCGATAGAAGCGGCTTCTCTCCAATCCCTGAATCCGAAGAAATTTCGGATAAATTGATAAAACTTTCGCTGTGACTTCATCCCAATTTCTGCCTGAAATTGCATCAAGGTTAAAACAGAAACATTCGAAACCTTGCATTGCTCTACATTCTTGCGGTGGATCAACTCATCAGGAGCGACTTTTTGATATAAGTCACGGCAGACTTTACGAAGCTGCGGCATACTGAGTTGAAGGTGATGGCGATTCGGTGTATAATGGAAAATGTCCATTTGGTTTACCTCCCTGCTATTTTTCTTCACTTGCAGTGTACACCAAATGGGCTTTTTTGTTAAGTCAAATCAACTATCAGCAGGAGTATATAATATCTAATGGATTCTTAGATATTATATCAGGAGAAATAGTAAATTTTCTTGTTTTATACCAATTGACACCAACAGCTAGTACATTTGCTTTTTTGGCTGAGATAATATCTGCATCTGAATCACCAAAGAATATCGCATCTGAGGGAGTTGCATTATAATGGTCAAGTATCTTCAAAATTCCTTCACTATCAGGTTTAGAATTAGCAACATCATCATCAGATACAATGTAATTAAAATATTTTTCTAATTCTAATTTCTTCATACTTATTTGTATACTTTTTCGCCCCTTACCAGTAAAAACAGCAAGTCTTTTTCCTTTGTAATTTAATTTTTTTAATAGCAAAGTAATATTTTCAAATACTTTATTTTGAACAATAAAATGATCGTGTAAATTTTCATAAAGAATGTAAAATAATTCGACTGCTTCATCAGCATATTTTTCTTCTACATGGCTCCTTATAATATCTTCCTCACTACCTCCAAATAATGATTCAATATCCGAATCACTCATCTTGATATTTTTATATTTTTCAAACACTATCCTGAAGCAACTAAAACAAAGAGGGAGTGATTCAATAATAGTATTATCAAAATCAAAAATAAATATTTCTTTTTTGTCAATCATTTTAGTCCTCTATAATAGTTTATATAATCAAGATATTCTTGTTCAATGTTATAAGGAAGGGAGTTATAATTGAAATAACTTAACTCCAGCGTTTCTTCTGAACTTACATTCAATTCTCCCGTATAATTAATCGCTTTGTATAGAGAGGTAACTACATAGATTTCATCTTTGTTTTGCAGAACAAAATGATAATCCTGCCCTGAAAAAGTATGAATTAACTTCAATTCTTCAATTGTTAATCCTGTCTCCTCAAATACTTCTCTAATTGCCGTTTGTTCAAGTGTCTCTCCTACTTCCAATAATCCACCTGGCAATCCCCATGTTCCTGAAGAACGTTTTTGAAGCAACACTTGATCTAGTTCATTTTCAATAATAACATTTGAACCTACTAGAATAAGCAAGTCATTACCTATCTTTTTTCGAATTGTTGACACGTAATTTTCTGTTGGTGTGTTAAGCATCTTGTATCACCCGTTTCTTTATCTCTTCAGCATTGATATGAATGTTTCTTAAAATATTAACTATCATTTCGATATCTGCATACGTTAGAAATGGATGCATAGGTAAACAAATTATATTTTTGGAAATATTTTCAGTATTTTCTAAAACAAGATCATTGTATTCAGAATAACAATCCATTTTATGTATAGGAGGAGAAAAATAATTTCTTGTTGGAATACCCTCTCTATTCAAACTCTGAACAACTGTATCTCTATCTAACCCAAATGACCTTGCATGCACTACTATGCATAAATCTTTATATGTACTAATTTGGTTATCCGGTATTTTTTGCAACGATACTCCTTCAATTTCAGATAATAACTGTCTATAATAATTGCCAATCTTTTTACGCTCCGATAGATTTTTGTCAATTACACTCAATGACATTAGACCAGTTATAGCTGCCAACTCACTAAGTCTAGCATTAACACCAATCTCAGTACAATTATAATCTCCCGGATTTCCATATTCTCTTAAAAGTCTAATTTTGCTATCAATTTCTTTATTTTTACTTACGACAATTCCCCCTTCACCTGTAACTAGAGTTTTTGTAGGAGAGGTACTATATACTGAGATATCACCAAAGTTTCCCAAATGTGTTTTGTCAATGGTACTACCAAATGCGTGAGCAGCATCATAGATAAGTTTAAGATTATGGGTTTTAGATACCCTTTCTAATTCATATACTTCTGCTCCAACTCCGAATATGTGCACAGCAATAATTGCTTTTGTTTTAGGAGTGATATATTTTTCAATGTTATTTGTTTCGATTGTAAATGTTTCAGAGTTGCAATCTACAAAAACAGGAATAGCTCCAACCTTTTTAATTGCATGAACAGTTGCACAAAATGTAAAACTAGGGACAAGGACTTCATCACCACTTTTTATTCCCAATGCTTCTAATGCTAAAATTAATCCTATAGTCCCAGAAGAGACAGCAGTTACATAGGGAGCTCCTAAATAACTGCTCACCTCAGACTCATACTTTTCTAAAAATCTCCCTTTTGAGAGCATCCCAGTTTTAAAAACTTCGTTAAAGTATGACTCATATTTTGATTCTGAATAAGTAGGAAACATAGGTTTTATAAATTTTAATTGACTTGAAAACGCTGGTTTCCCACCTAATATTGCTAATTGTTTCATATTCTAACTCCTTAATTCAAATATTCCTTAGTAGCAACTTTTACGTTGCTATATATATCGCAGAATGGATTATTAATTAACCCTGATTTCATGCTATTTGCAATTTCTTCTACTCCAACTTCAATAGACTTCAGTGATGAAAAACCCAACTGCTCTATTTTATCAAAAGAAACACTATAGCTTCGATTATCTTCCTTTAAACCATCTAAGTTTACTTTAGTATTTCCAGTAGCTTTTGAAATTATGCTAGCTACTTCAGTAAGATTATAATTTTCAGAATTATTACCAACATTAAATACTTCTATACCGTTATCTGTATATTTATTTTTACATCTTTCTTCAAAAAGCAAATTGATAGCTCTGGCCACATCTCCACAATGAATAAATGGTCTCTCTTGCTGACCGCCGTAAACATTTATAACTCCGTTATTTAATGCAGAGGCAGTCATTACATTTACAGCTAAGTCAAATCGCATCCTCCTCGATAAACCAAAAACGGTACAAAATCGCAATATGATAATATTCAACTTATCCTTATAATTTAATAAATCTTTCTCTGAAAGTAGCTTTAGCTCTGCATAATAATCAACAGGATTGGGAATACTATGTTCATCAAACTTATCTTTACCAAAACCATAGACACTACAGCTTGAGGCAAAAATAAAATTTTTCACCCCCTTTTTGACTGCACATTCTACTAGATTTCTTGTTCCACGAACGTTAATATCGTAAGCGATATCTTTGTCAACAACACATGAAGGCTCTCCAACTAGACTTGCCAAATGAATAATTGTATCAATTTGATTTAGGGATTTCAAAATGTCCTCTTTGATTCGAATGTCCCCCTTAACTAATTTAAAACGTTCTGAATATAAAAACTCAGATAGTGAATCAAAACCAAATATACCGCTGTCTAAAACAACAACCTTATTTTCTTGATTATTTAGCAATTCTTCAACTAATCTTGAACCAATATAGCCACAACCGCCTGTCACCAAAATATTACTCATGAATCATTCTCCTTTTTCCATATTGTCTTGTTAATATAACAATTATTCCGAAAACAACATCAGTAGATTTAATCAATCATACTATCTTTCAGGGTGTTTTCTTATAACCTAATATAAATAAGAAATCAAAACTTCATCGCTCTATTTCTACTTATTATATTGTTGAAGTGCTTTATTATATGCTTTACTGCCTTTTTGGTAATATTCATGTTCTATTCCAGATATATCGACTGTAATGGTGTCATCCTTAACTTTATATTTTACTGTTGAATCAGCTCTACCTTCTCCTGATAAAAGGAAGGTGTTACTTTCTTGATCAATTGTAAAACTATCAGCTTCTCCGTGTTTTATTGAACCTCTATTCCCTTTTATAGTAAATGCTAATTCATTTCTTTCACTTGATATCCAATAGTATTCGCCATCCAGAGATTGTTGCTTATTTTTAGTGCAAGCAATTAGCGTAATTATTGATAATGACAACAATAATATGCTAACAAATTTTCTCATGTTTCTCGCCTCCTTTTATAATATTACTACACCAAAATAATGTTACAAAGCTGTATCAATGTCTGTTATAATAGAAATTTCAAATAATGTCCATTATAACAGACATTAGCAAATTTTAGAAAAAGATCTATATTTGGCTATAGTTTTACTAAATCTCTACGACTATAGATTAAAAATGTATACACTTCTATACAAATAATAGAAAAGGACTCAGTCATGTGCAATACAGAACTAAATCCTTTGGATAGCCTATTTACCTAACTTTTTTGGAGTCAGTACAATCTGGTTGCTAGGGCTTTATTATGCTATATCTTACTAGGGATGATGATCTTTTTCAGGATTGCTCATAATATGTGTAAATATTTCTTTATATTTATATTTCAGATATTTTTCGTGTAGAATGAATAAAGCTACGTAAACAATCATAAAAACAATAGATAAATACAGCGTATCAAATGTGCCATGTCCAAAATAAGTTGCGGACTCATAAGATCCAATAGCTCCTAAGATCAACCAAGGAATATACTTGTAATACTTAGTTACCATAACACAGTCCCTCCTTATAGTTAATTAGTATTTTCATCATTTAATCAACTAATCAGCCTTCCCAACATCAAGACCATTGGACTCCTTTTGTGATTGCACTCGAATCTCCAATTGTTTATTCTTCTGAATAAACTGTTGGTAAGGAATTGTATTACTAAACATAAAAACACCTAGTAATGCAAATGTAACTAATTTTTTAATTCCACGTTTTTTTCTCATGCAATGAAACCCCTTTCTGTTTCCTTATTTTTATTCTAACATATGTATTTTATTCAGTCAATTATTTTTATTGCGTTTTGAACTTTTTTTTTTTTTTATTACTATAAAGAATTATTTATTCTTTTAACTTGCTATTTTGAACTAAAAATTTTATAATGAAATTAAGCAAATAGGAAGGTTTATTATCTTTAATGAATACACTCGCAGAGAAATTCAGATTGAAAAGAAAAGAGTTGAGACTCTCCCAACAAACTCTTGCAGAAGGAATTTGTGAACAAAGCCAGATTAGTAAAATTGAGAGAGGGCATTTCATTCCCTCCGCAGACCTTTTGTTCAAACTCTCACAACGACTTGAAGTACCATTAGATTATTTTTTTAATGAACAAATTGAAATTAAATCTAACCTCTCTAATTTCAAGCAATTATCTGCTCGACTATTAGATGACAGAAATTATGAAGATTTGGAATATATTTATAGAATAGAGATTGAACGAAGTACTTTTCTAACACTAGAAGACCGAACTTACCTTGAATGGATTAAAGCTATTATTGACTTCTATCAATATGACAGTAAGTGTGAGGCTATTTCTTCATTGGAAAATATATTATTAAAAGTCTCCTCAAATACTCTGATTTATTTAAAGGCATTGAATACTCTATCTAATTTCTATTCCTTAGTGGGTCGTGAACAAGAATATGAGGCAAACTACTCTCATTTAATGGAGTTATATCAGACAAAAAATTTTGAGCATCAAGAGTTTTTATTTGGCTACATCAGAGTTCGTTACAACTACGCTCACTACCTAGTGTCAAAGGAAAAATATAACGAAGCTATCCAAGAAGCTCTTGAGACGATTGAACTCTGTAAACAAAGACAGACAAGCTACCAACTGGCTCCCCTACTTATTCTTGTAGGAAATGCTGGAGCCAAATTTCTAGACAAAGAACAAGTCAAAAATTATTATATAGAAGCAAGAGAGTTATGTAAGATTTATAACAATCCTTTAATGTTGATGAAGATAGAAAATTATTTGAAGGAATTAGATACTGTATAGTTAATCTTGACATTATAGTTTTTCTGAAACGTTAAATAACCTGTAAGGCTGATAGTGATATTAATACTATCAGCCTTATAATTTTTTCATGGTATCTCAAATAACTATACTGATTTTGTTTCCCGTTCTAATTTGGTAACATTTTGATTTCTTGTGTTATAAAGTATAATCCAATTTCTTTGATTAAGCTAATTTACATGAAATATAAGCTATTCGGTTAAGAATAAGCTTAAAAGTTTTTTGAAGTAATCTATTCAGCACAAAAAACACCTATTCGGTAAAATAGGTGTGAATAATGTTATTTATATCCATATTGTTTTAGAGCGTTTTTATATGCTTCGCTACCTTTAAGATAGTAGTCATGCTTAACTCCACTAATATCAACAGAAAAGACCCCATCTTTAAATGAATATTCTTCTATTCGACTCGCAATGTTTTGTCCAGTTAATTCGATCGTATTCTTTTGTTTGTTAATGGTAAAGCTGTCGGCTTCTCCATGCTCAATGGAAGCATTTTCTCCTTTAATAGTAAACGCCAATTCGTTTCTTTCACTTGAGATCCAATAATACTCACCATCTAAAGATTGATAGTTGTTTTTAGAGCAAGCAATTAACGAAATGGTTGATAATGAAAGTAGTAGTATACCTATTATTTTTCTCATAGTTTTAGCCTCCTTCTATAATTTTAATTTTACCAAAATAATATTACAAAACTGTATCAATGTCTGTTATAATGGAAATTTCAAATAATGTCCATTATAACAGACATTAGTAAATTATAGAAAAAGATCTATATTTGGCTGTAGTTTTACTAAAACTCTACGACTATAGATTAAAAATGTATACACTTCTATTTTACAAGTTCAACTTAAGAAAATCCCAATTACAACCATTTAACAAGTAATATAAAAAGAGTTCTACACTTTCAGTAGAACCCTTCTTATTACCAGTATTTTGATTACCTAGTTTTTTCTATTTTAACGCTTCTTTAATTTCACCAACTGTTGCAGCAACACTTTTATCGTGGAATGATTTTAGTTCCTCATTGCCATTTTCATCAGTTGATTCCACAGGATTACTATAGTCATCAGTTAAGCTAGTTGTATATCCTCCTGATTTATCTGCAATAATCAATTTACTGTCTGGTAAATCAGAAAAGTAGTCATTAATTTCTTTTTCTGATTTACCTTTTAATAAATCTTTATAAATTTCTATAGTTTTGTTTTCTCTTGTTATGCCACTAGTAGTCTCTGCAATAGCTGGTTTAAATAAAACATATGAAACCAAACCCAATGATAAAACTGAGAGAGTTACTAACATTTTTTTCTTTGCCATCTTTCTACCTCCTATATTAAACAGGATTACTTACTTTATATCTTGATCCTGTTTTAGAATTATATGTTTTGAAAAATGTTCCCCGTCGACTATTTACAGCTACATACCCACCATCATTTACTACAACCGAAATACCATATCCATCTTCTACTAAACCACTATCGCCTTGAGCTTGCCAATACAAGTAGTCTCCACTACCTCTAGATGGTTTAAAGCGTTCTTCACCATAGCGCCAACCTCTTGCATAAAACGGATTAGATTGATACTCTTGATTTGGATATAAGACATGCACACGAGTCGGAATCCAAGCACCAAAGAATGTAGTGCCAGAAGGAGTTTCTTGGTTTTGGGAAATATCTTGCGTAGCTAGATATTTTTTATAGTCAGCTACTTTCATTACCTTTCCTTCACTAGCCACCTGTTCTGACGGAAAATTATCGCTCCCATCTTTGTTAGTTATAACACCTCCTCCAGGGGTGGTTAATACATATTGATCATCCTCAAGACCTTGAGTTACTTGTTCAATCTGTTGACTTGTCATTCTTTCTTCTGCTTTAACGATAGTTCCTGTACACAACACAACACTTGCACCAGCAACTAATCCCAATGCTAATAATTTTTTCATTTTTCCTACTCCTTAGTAACTTATGTACAGCTGTATATAATTATAACTACAATAATAAATTTATAAAAATTTAGCCTAACAAATTTTATGTTATACAAACCAATGTACTCACCTCCAATTGCTATCTAACATAACAGCAACCCCATATAATTACATAGTGATAATTAAGGAACACGAGAAAATAACACCTGATCGCCTCCTAAAATATTTTCTTTTTATTTGCTTTTCATCTAACTAAAGTATACAATACATTCAGAATTACCAATTATTTTTTTAACTATTTTCAAGTTGTTTTAGAGGTTATATTATGAGATATGATTTTGGTAAAATTTATAAAGAAATTCGAAAATCTAAAAATTTAAGACAGTCAGATGTGTGTGGAAATGTATTGTCTACTACAACTCTTTCTAAGATAGAAAATGGGAATGTTGTTCCAAAGTATGAGAACATGGCTTTCTTACTTCAACAAATCAATATGAGTTTTGATGAATTCGATTATATATGTAATCTTTATCGTCCTAATAAACATACTGAAATAATTAATGATATAAGTAATCTTCATACAATTAGCGGAACACAACAACTTGAATATATTATAAACAAATGCGAGTCTTATCTAAAAACCAATTACGATATCTCTATTCAAAAATTTTACTATTCTTTGAAGATAATACTTCAAATTAGAGAGCATGGACTATCCAACAAGGATTTACTGACGAAAGATCTTGTAAGTTGTTTGTGGAATGATCTAGAGCATCATGATACGTGGTATGAATCAGATTTTAAAATTTTAAATTCTATTCTTTTCTGCCTTCCTTTAGAGACAATTATAGATACTACACAGTTAGTACTTCAAAGACTAGAAAAATACTCTAATTTCCATGATATATTACCCTTAAAGCTTGCAATACTATCCAATCTATCTACTGTTTATTTTTATTATAAACACTTTCCTATGTGTAGTTATATCTGCTCAATAGTTGTTGATACAGCAAAATTACTTAAGCGATACGATGCAATTGCTTTTCATTCAATTAGAATTGGAATATGTGATTCCAATGAGGAGCTAGTACACAAAAATATTGAAATACTTCGATTGCTTGAGGAAACTGATCTATTAAAAATTATTGAACATGAAATAGCCTCATTAAATGCCAATGAAATACTAGATGATAAGAGAACCCCGTGGATGTTGTAATTTTTGTACTCTAATGTTATATATTGAGGTAGTTTCTTTTTCAAAATCTTTCTTTGCTAAAAAAACTTTGTAAGATACTTTACATCTATTTAAGAAATTTTGATTCAAATTTTATGAAATCAATCAGTAAATATCGTTCTGAAAAGTCTCGATATTAAGCTGCTTTTAGTCCAACTGAAACCCATACTTTCCAAACCAGGTCTTAAGAAAGGAATATTTCGATAATTAGCTACACCATTCAACTACTTTTAACTGTTATTTATTCAATAGTAATTTTTTACATTGACACTAAACTATTTGAAAACAAAGAATTCTAAATCTATAAAAAGTACAAAACAGTAACAATTCAAATGGTGTGAACTTTTTGGTGAAATCTAGCTCAATTCGTTTATTTTTAGGGTAAAATTCACACCATTCAATTGAAAGTTATTCAATTAGATGAAATATTTCTTTCTTAAAAACATGTGGAAACATTGATATTAAGCATATATTGAAATTCATTCAAATACGAGGTGTTCAAAACAGATATTACAATTTATAAGTAAAAGAACAAATAACAAAAAGAGGAACTTCACACTAAAGTTCCTCTTCTTTTAAATATCCTAATCATTATTTTTATTTCAAAAAAGGTAGTGAAAAAGGTAGAGTTTTAACTTGCATCACTACAATACAAAACTCTTTGGGTGTATTTATTTTCATCACAAATTTTACTTATTTATTTATATTTTCCTAAAGACCTTCTAAATGTACATTAAAGTAGAAAAAGCACGTCATTGGATCTTTGAAAAACATTACACTATTTTTATTCGTATGTTAACTTGATTGAATCTTTTTCTTCAAGCATTTTTTTAATGTTAATGACAGGTAATAAGAAGTTTGGGAACTCATTACCACGAGTGATCATGTCAGATACAATAGGCCGAATATAGGACCAAAGAATTGCTAAACCATTCTCTTTAAGAAAAGTTTCAAAACTAATATCAAATTCTGTTTTGTCGTATATAAACGAAAATTCTCCAACAATATCTACAATAAGCTCAAAAGCAGAATCATCTGAATGTATATTTCCTTGCTTTGTTATTAAGTTAACGTAAGCAAGATTTTCAGACTTTCTTATTAAAATTTGTGCAGTTAATTCAGGTTTTAAATTAATAGTACTATTTGTTTGATCAAAACTAGGATTTCTTCGATATGATACTTCATTTAAAAAATAATCTTTAAATTGTAAAGAGGACATTAAGCTGCCACCTCACTACTTTCTTTTGTTGTAATTAAGTTTTCAGAATCTATTGGGAAATATGAAAAACATGATTTCTTGTTTTTTATAATATATTTAGACATTGCATCTACTTTATTTATAGAATTCAAATCATAAAAATCATTTTGATTATCTAATTGAGAGGTAAAATGTATTTCATCTTTATATTTTTTAGGACTTCCTGACATATTCAAATAATAATCAAATTCATTGTTTACTGAATAGATTTTGTTGGCCTTAATATTTTCAACTAATTCTTGAAACATTGGAGAATCCATCAAAGAAAATTCTTCAGTTCCTAAAAAGTTTGATAATAAACTCATAAAAGCCTCCTTATTTATAAAATATTTGTAATACAATTTAAATCACGGATACAAATTTCTTCTCCATTCTTGCCGTTAATCACTGGTAAAAATGAAATATCAGTATATGTTTTGGACTGTACGGCTTTAAAATTCTTTCCATACTGAGACGCTAAATCAAGTAGCAGTTCAATAATTAACCCTTGATTTTGGTTAAGAAGAGTAGCTCTATTTTTGGCTCCGCTATCTGAAATACCTGCAATCTCACGTTCAATTTCAATATATGCCTTTTGTCGATATTCATCTAATAGACTTTGGTTTGTTGGGTCATCTAAAATAAAAATATTGTCTATAGATTTTATAGTGATTTCGGCATTAACTAATCCGGGCGTAACCCCAGGTTTGCTTAGTTCAAATGATTTATACTTTGCTACATAAGCAGAAGCAATAGTTTTACCAGTATCGTTATTAAAAGGCAGAAAAAAGTAAACACCATTACCCAAGTCGTTCGGATGTCTCTGTTTACTAATACCAGGTTCATATTTTTTATAAGAAAAACCAGCAGATAGGATCTTATTTTTCCTTTTATTGGTGGTGCCGTGCCACCCGCTATATTGTAGCATAGAACCTCCTGATAAAGCTACTACCTTGATTATACTGTTAAAGATTATATAATTCAACCATTAAGGCCTTTTTTGAAAAAATTCTAAACTATTATTAAGTAGGTAATTTTGTATTTGACTTACATTGTACAAAAGTAGTTGAAAAATCTCTGAGAACATTCCTATATCAATAATGAGTTTTTTACAATTGAAACTATAATGTAGGATTTTTTTAACTGTAGTAATGTTATAAAATTAATCTTACCAATAAAGTATCTATAGATCTTTGTATACCTAAAATTTTATAGTAACATTATAAAATTTACATTAATTGTAAAGTGATTTATTATAGCTAAATATAATAGTCTCTAATTAGTTTTTTTTAATTTGTGCAAGTCGTTCTATTAAAATATCGACTGCTTCATTCTTTCGGTTAGGATCTAATTTCGCATAGATATCCATTGTGGTTGAAATAGATCTGTGTCCCATACGTTCTTGCAGTTTTTTCCAATTTGCTCCAGCGTTGAGCATTAAAGACGCATGAGTATGGCGGAATATTTGAAAACCATAATTAGGTAAACCTAACTCTTTTGATCGTTTAATAAGAGTAGCTCGCTCATTTCGATGGGGAAATGTACCTTAAACAGATAAGAGGCTTGCCAAAAACTTTATCTGGAAATAATTTCCCTAATTTAGACTAAAATAAAATGCATAATATCAGTTTTTTGAATACCTGATATTATGCGTTTTTAATTTCAAAGACTTTTAGGAATTACTTGAACTCTCAAATCCCATATATGTTTTTCTGAGTTACATGAAAAGTTTAACTTAATTTGACAAACTAGAAATTATTTGAGTAGATTATTTTCAAAAGAAGACGAGGTAGATCAAAAAACATTTGACACCTTTTATATAAAATTTGTATCTTTCTGGACATATATTTGAATTTTTAATTTAATCATGTTACAATTAAAATTGAAGTCAAAACCAATTAGAAAAGGAATATCCAAACGTGGGTACATTATTAGCAACCAGATTAAAAAATAGACGAAAAGAATTAAAATTGTCCCAGCGAGAATTGGCCGAAGGCATTTGTAAACAGGGGCAAATTAGTCGATTAGAGAGTGGAGAGTTCACTCCGGGGGCGGATTTTTTGCATGCACTTGCTAAGAAATTAAAAGTTAGTATGGATTATTTTTTTGATGAGCAGATTGTTGAGGAGGTTGATGAGTTAGCAGAGTTTAAGAAATTAGCACATACATTTATCATAAATAGAAATTATGAGTCTTTGAAATATATATATGAATTAGAAAATGTAAAGTCTCATCGTTTATCTCTAGCAGATAAATTTTATATGGAGTGGATAAAATCTCTGATAGATTTTTATTTCTATGGGCAACAAGAGGAGGCAGTTGAAAGATTGGAGAAGGTGCTGTCACAGTTAAGTATTTCTGATATGAACTATCTCCAAGTTTCAAATACTCTATTCAATTTTTATTACGATATTGGAGATTTAACGCGATTTGATGAGATTCGAGAAACATTAGAGTATCAAGTAAATCAACTCAATTTAAATACACTTGAAGAGTTAGAACTATTTATTAAGTTCAACTATAACGTTTGTAGATATCTATGGCTGCAGAATAATATTGAAGAAGCTATTACTAAAATCACAACTACTATAAAGCAGTGTCAGGCTTACAGAACAACTTATCTTTTAGCTGATTTGTATTTATTGATGGGAAATGTAAGTAAGGACTTTTCTTCTAAGATTTCGGTAAAAGAATATTTTGAGACAGCACATTTTCTTTATAAATTGGATGAAAATATGTCAATGGCTTTGAAAGTCGAACATTACATTGCAAATATGGCAGAATAATGAAGACGATGTTCAATTGAGCATCGTTTTTTTAATATTGCACAGATACAAAAATGAGTTATATAAAAAAAAATAAAAAAAGTTTATAAAATATATTGACAACATGATGCTGGAGTGCTAAAATAAATGCAAGAAAATTAAAGGAGAGATATATGAGAAGTCTGTTTAGGAAAATTGCTACAGTACTAGTTATTGGATTAATTCTGCTAGGGATTGTAGGGAAACCTCAAATTCATAAAATGGCTACAGAAATTGATCCGGGTCCAGCTAATATTATTCGCAGATGAAAATTAAGCTAGCAAATCGTATTTTTATATCTTATTTTGTCTTTACTTAGTAAGGAAATATCTACATTGTTGGAACTATATTATCTTATTTAATAATGTGAGTTTTAATATTATGTAGTAGAAGAAGTTTGAATGGATAGATCTTTCTAAAAACTTAAATCCATGTGAGTATCAGAAAAGGCTATTAGAATCTACAGTGTTAATTGTCGGTGTAGGTGGCATTGGTTCTACGGTTGTGGAAATATTAGCTCGATTAGGAGTAGGGAGATTCATTATAGTTGATTTTGATATTGTAGAAGAATCAAATCTGACTAGACAAAGCGGTTTTAAAAAATCTGATATAGGTAAATCAAAAGTAGAGGTAATACAAAGAAATATTCAAGCAATTTCTGATTCAAAAGTTGTGACTATATCCAAACAGTTGAGATGTAAGAATGACTTAGAGAAACTTTTTAAATCATATAGTTTTGATATTGCACTATGTTGTGCTGATACTCCAAGTATCGAAATTGACTATTGGTTTGATGATTTAGCACATAAGTATAATAAACCAATTATAGTGGGTTCCTACGCATCTACAGTAATAAACTATTTGCACATTATTCCTGGAGAAACTATTTCTTTAAGAGAGTTCTATGGGAATTTTATGATATCAGATGATCATATTTTAAATAGTAAGACACCGTACAGTGTAATTTCACCGATATCGTATATGGCAGCAGCAATTATTTCCTACAAAGTATTGGATTCCTTGACAGGATTATTAAATATAACAAATTATATCCAAATCGATTGTATGAATTTCGAGGTATATCAACATGATATTAGAAAAATTCAGTAGTAACTTTAAAAACTTGATATTAGGTAGATCTTCTAGAAATATTGCAGATAGTTTTTACTTCATTGCATTGTCGATTGGGTTAATCAAAGTTTATAATATTGAAGCTGGTCAGTTATCTTTATTTACTCTAATAGGTTTTATCCCTAACTTACTTGCCGTTTTTTATGGAAGTTTTGTAAATGATAAATTGTAAAATATAGTGCAACAAAAAAACTCATAGCGTTTCATTGGGGTAAACTGTAAGTATTCACACAAA
>NZ_JAHZQQ010000041.1 GCF_019930045.1 Streptococcus australis
TTTATGCTGTTTTTCGCAATTCTAGTATATCAGATGAACGTGTCTTTTGTGTTGCACTTCATTTTACAACAGGGCTAAAATATAATTATTTGTGTATATACAACTGTTTCTTTCATAATTTATAACAGAATGAGATAATTATTTTCAACATGATAATAGCATAAATTTATAAGTTCTTCAAGCGTAATTATTTATGATTTAAACTTAATTTGAAGAATCTATTCTAATAGATACATACACTATCTTTAGTATAAGATTTAACTTGATTCTTAAAGAGAACAATGCTATGATAAAGTTATCGTTATTTTTATGAATTATTAAGTAAAATACTTTTAAAGTTTAGGAGAAACAAAATGTCAGAAATTACAGTATCGCGTCAAACTGGCCTTGTAGGTGTATTAATGAAGGTAAACGTTTATATCAATGGAGAATGTGTTGCCAACTTAAGCAAAGACGAAACCGTTATACTTCCGCTTCCTGAAGGGCTTGATATGGTTAAGGTCTACGTAGATCAAAGAGGAGCCTTCACTCGTTCTAAGGAAGTGATCGTAAAAGCTGGTCAAACAGCTATTATTAAAGCTTCAGCTATGAAAACACTTCTAGGTATTTTCGGAAAAATCTTAGGTCTTCCTTATCTTTCAATCGAAGTAACAGATTAAAAAGCCAATGAAAATTGGTTTTTTTTTTAGGACTTAAATTTTTAATATAAGCCTACAGAAAAAGGAAGCAGGTTTTATCCCTTTGACTCCCAACTAGTCTATCCTTTTTATCTTATGACGGGCTTACAGCTTCTTTATAAACAGATGACAGTTTGCTCCATAAAAAAACAAGGGATTCTTCCCTTGTTTAGAGTGACTGCTTGTATTAGAACCAGGAAAATAGTTTCATGATGAACTGATTCATTTCAACGAGACGTGAATAATAATAATTTCCCCCATTAACGTAGAGCTCTGAGCCATGTAAAAATGAAATAGGATGGAGATAAAGATAGGTCTTCCCTGTGACATTACCAAGACTCGGTGCAACCACTTCTTTTGAGTATTTACGAGCTAATTCAAGACTGTTTTTCCCGCCATTTTTTTCTACATATTCAATGTAATCCTGTCCGAAATTATAAGCCTGAACAGCTGTCCAGGGATCGACTCCCTTCTCCTTTGCTTTTCGCAGATTTTCAGAGAGGGTTTGAATTCCTTGGCGTATACTTTCTTTGTTATTGGTGATAGAATTTGTCTGGCCTGTTGCACTTTCACTGGCCTGCATGACATCATCTTCCTTGCCCTTGGTCTCTGTATAAATCATAGCAAGGATCAGATCTTCATTAGTACCAGTATCTTCCTCAGCCAGTACTTCACGCACTAAGGTACGATAAGTCATGACCTGTTTTACATCCCGGTGTATCTGATAGCCCTTGTATATGAAAAAGACGAGCAAGAGGCAAAAGAAAATTTTTATTATTCGTTTCATCATTATTTATTCTGAATGTCCTCTATATTCTTGATGAGGATCGAGTAGGTCCCATTCTCATTCTGGATGAACTCTACTGATTCAGCATCTTCGTAAACATGGTTAGGGACCAAAAGCTCAATTCCGTTTGAAAGGGAGAGTTTTTGGTTTTCAAATTTCTTCAATTGGCGGCTGGCATCAATCTCATCGAAGCGAACAGGATCTGGAATAGTCTCTTTCACCTGATCGACAAAACTGAGTCGAGCTGTTAAGTTGTTATCGAACAAATCATTGGCTAACTTTTCAGGTGACAATTCATTCTCTTCTTCCAGTTGGTTGAAAATTGCTGATTTGACCTTGGATTGGAACTGAAAATCATCTTGTTGGAAGTTCTCAGCAATCCGTTGGGCTGTTTTTTCGATTTCTTTGATCGATTTTTTAGGTGAAATCTTGGGTTGCTCCTGGAGGAGATTCTCAGAGAAATAGTTCAAGAAAGCGCCATTGTACTTGATTCGTTTTTCGATCAAATGGTACTTGCGGCTTTGAAGATTGATAACCAAGGCTTCATCAGCACCCGTTCCAAAGCCAGGTAGATTGTTTTGCGTCAACTTAATCGGATTATCCACTTCCCCACCAAGATGTGTCAAGGTTTCCCGTAAGGCGATCCGAAGAAAGGCAAAATGATCCACCCCTTCTTTTGAGAATTGGATAAACACCAAATCGTTGGTCTTTTGATTCTCAGAGACGACAAATTCTTCTTTCCAGCGATTGGCTAAGGCTACTGAAGTTTCTAGGAGATCATCCGTTATCATCTCAAGGAATGGATTGTCTTCCTTAAAAATGCCGGTCTTGGCCTCATCGGAATAGACCCGCTCAATCTTTTTGCGCAAGTATTCCTCAATTTTTGGGGTGATATTCAGGAATTTGTCTGCTAGATAAAGATCGGTATCATCTGGGCTAAATTGATGAATGATGGCTTTTTTTACGTAAATGTCCATAAGATGGTTTAGTCCTCGTAAAGTGGGAAGGCATCTGTCAAGGCTTTGACTTGGTTCCGCACTTCTTCTAATACAGTTGGGTTCTCTGCGTTTTTCAAGGTTTTGATCATCAGTTCAGCCACTGTACGGCTTTCCTCTACTCCAAAACCACGAGCGGTGATGGCTGCTGCCCCAATCCGGATTCCACTGGTCTTGAATGGCGACAAGGTTTCATAAGGAATAGAGTTCTTATTAAGGGTAATGTTGACTTCATCCAACAAGTTTTGCGCCACTTTCCCATTTTCAACGACTTTCGTCACATCGACAAGGAAAAGGTGGTTCTCAGTTCCGCCTGAAATGACACGGAAATCAGGATCTTGTAAGAAGACATCCGCCATGGCCTGACTGTTTTTAATGACGTTCGATGCATACTCTTTAAAGGCTGGATCCAGTGCTTCCTTGAAGGCTACTGCTTTAGCTGCGATGACATGCTCCAAAGGTCCTCCTTGAATACCAGGGAAGATAGCTGAATTGATCTTCTTGGCCAAGTCTTCATCATTGGTCAAGATCAAGCCACCACGAGGGCCACGAAGGGTCTTGTGGGTGGTCGTGGTCGTGATATGTGCATAAGGAACTGGGCTTGGGTGAAGACCTGCTGCGACCAAACCAGCGATATGGGCCATGTCAACCATGAGCTTAGCTCCTACTGCATCCGCAATTTCACGGAATTTAGAGAAATCAATGATATGAGAGTAGGCTGAGGCACCAGCAACGATGAGTTTTGGCTTCACTTCTTGGGCTTGTTTTAGGATGGCATCAAAATCCAAGAGCTCTGTTTCAGGATCTACACTATAAGACACAAAGTTATAAGTTTGACCAGAGAAGCTCACAGAAGCTCCGTGGGTCAAATGTCCGCCGGCAGCTAGATCCATCCCCATGACGGTATCACCAGGCTCAATCAAGGCCATATAGGCAGCACAGTTTGCCTGACTTCCAGAATGCGGTTGAACATTAGCGTACTTAGCTCCAAAGATTTCTTTGGCTCGTTCGATCGCGAGACTTTCGACCACATCGACCACATCTGTCCCGCCATAGTAACGACGACCAGGGTAGCCTTCGGCATATTTATTGGTCAGAATAGACCCTTGAGCAGCCATCACTGCCTTAGAGACGACATTTTCAGAAGCAATCAACTCAATATTGTTTTGTTGACGCTCTTCCTCTTTAGCGATCGCATTCCATAGGTCTGCATCATAAGCTTTGTAATCTTCTTTATCAAAAATCATCGGTCTACTCCTTTATAAAAAAATTATTTATGTACATTATCACTGAGGAAGTTCATCTTCCTCAAAAGAAAGCTCCGGCACTTGTGCAAGCAAATCAGCTTTTGTAATAGAACCTTGCCGCAAAATCCTGGCTTTGGAACCAGAGATATCCAAAATAGTTGAATCTTGGCCTGTCAGAAAGTCATCATCCTCTATACCAGGAACCACTTGATCAAATTCGCTTACAATAGCCCTATACTTTGTTCCACTTGCATGACCTGAAAGATTGGCAGAGGGACCAACCAAAGGGCCGTATTTACGAATTAAATCCAATGTCTTCGGGTGAGCCGGTATACGGAAACCAACTGTATCCAATCCTGAATGAATCCAGTTAGGTACCTTTTCATTCGCTTGAAGAATAATAGTTAGAGGTCCAGGTAAAAATGAATGAATCAGTTTTGTTAAATAGCTAGGTTGGTTTTTCGAATAAATTCGAATCGTTTTTTCATCGGCTACATTTAAATTCAGAGCCTTGTCTCTTGGTCTACGTTTTAATTCGTATATATAATCAACTGCCTCTTGATTCAAAGCTTTGGCAAAAATACCATAGACTGTTTCAGTTGGCAGAATAACCGCAAGTCCTGCTTCTAATTCTTTCTCAATGTTATCCATTGTCTACTACTACCATTCTATCTTGTCCAAATTGGTCTTTCAGAACGCGAACGCGTTTGTTGGGAAATACTTCTTGAAAGAGCTCTTTTACTTTGCCTCCTTGCTTATAGCCGATTTCTAGATAAATCTTTCCATCTTCTGTTAAAACACTTGGTGCCTGCTTGGCAATCTTTTCGTAGATGGCATATCCATCACGATCCGCAAAAAGAGCTAAGTGGGGTTCAGAGGCTAAAACATTGGCTCCAACCTCTTCTACATCATCGCGAGAGATATAGGGTGGGTTGGACACAATCAGGTCATAAGGACCTTCTAGTTCGTCCAGTACATCTGACGACTTGAATTCAAGAACTGCTTCTAGCTGCTTGGCATTTTCTTGAGCAAGGGATAAAGATTCTTCTGACACATCGCTAGCTTGAACCTGCCAGGTAGGTCTAGCAAGGGCTAAGCTAATAGCGATAGCCCCACTACCTGTTCCGATATCTAGAACTCGTAAGGCTTCCTCATCGCTTTCCTCCAGTATGAGATCCACCAATTCCTCTGTCTCTGGTCGTGGGATCAGCACGCGCTTGTCAACTGTAAAAACATGGCCACAGAATTCTGCGCTGCCAATAATATACTGGGCAGGGACGTGATGTTTCAACTGCTCAAAGATGGATTCAAGCAAGTCCTGGTCCTCTGCTTCCACTTCTTTTTGCAAGGCAAGGACAAAGTCTGTAAAGGTCCAGTTTTTTAAAGCCCGATACGCGAAGGAGAGGCTTTCTGCTTCCTCTCCAACGGCTATTAATTCTTCTTCATACTGAGCTAATAATGATCCCAACAACATTATTTGTTCAACTCTTCTAGTTTTTGTGTTTGGTCATACAAGACCAAAGCATTGACCACTTCGTCCAGTTTACCAGATAAGATAGTATCCAGTTTTTGAAGGGTCAAGCCAATCCGGTGATCGGTCACACGATTTTGAGGGAAGTTATAAGTCCGGATCCGCTCTGAACGGTCACCAGTACCGATAGTGGACTTCCGCTCAGCGTCTTGCTCGTCTTGGGCAATCTGAGCAAAGTGGTCAGCCACACGCGCACGGATGATCTTCATGGCTTTTTCACGGTTCTTCTGTTGCGTCCGTTCTTCCTGCATCTCTACCTTGATGTTGGTTGGCAAGTGGACGATACGAACGGCTGTTGCGACCTTGTTGACGTTTTGTCCACCCGCACCAGATGCGTGGTAGATATCAATCCGAAGGTCTTTTGGATCAATATCGTACTCGACTTCTTCAATTTCTGGCATGACCAGAACGGTTGCTGTTGAGGTATGGACACGACCTTGGCTTTCTGTCACTGGAACCCGTTGCACCCGGTGGGCACCAGATTCATACTTGAGTTTCGAATAAACCGATTGACCAGAGACCATGGCTACGACTTCTTTGATCCCACCAACGCCATTGTAAGAAGCTTCCATGACTTCAAAGCGCCAGCCTTGGCTTTCTGCATATTTTTGGTACATCTGCAAGAGGTCCCCAGCAAACAACTGGGCTTCGTCTCCTCCTGCTGCTCCACGGATTTCCAAGATAATGTTCTTGTCATCGTTTGGATCTTTTGGAAGAAGTAAGATCTTCAGTTTTTCTTCATACTCTTCTTTTTCAGCCTTGGCATCTTTGAGCTCTTGCTTGGCCATTTCTTCCAAATCTGCATCGCCACCTGATTCCTTGATCATTTCTTCAGCATCGACGATATTTTGAAGGACTTGTTTGTATTCTCGGTATGCTGTCACCGTGTCACGAGTGGAAGCCTCTTCTTTTGAAAGCTCCATAAAGCGTTTGGTATCAGAGACTACATATGGGTCACTCAATAATTCCCCTAACTCTTCATAACGGTCTTCCACAGCTTGTAGTTGATCATAGATATTCATATTTGCTCCTTAATTCTTGGTTGTTAGATCATAGATTGCTACAATTTCGTCTTCTATGACTTCGCCAGTTTCTTTAAATCCATAATGGAGATAGCAAGATCTCGCATGTTTATTTTCTGGTTCATAAGATAACCAAAGACTTGTTGCTTTTCCAGCTGGCTCTGTTCGAACAAAGTCAATGACTGCATCCATAGTCTGTTTAAAATAGCCTAAACCTTGAAATCGTTTATCTATCATAAAACGAAATAACAAGTAGTTCCCCTTACTGATCCCAATTTTCCGGTCATAGGCAATCATAACAAAACCAACTAATACTTCCTTATCATAAACTGCTAAGGGAGCTATAAAATCACCATTTTTATCATATACATAGGCTTCAGCTAAACTAATGGAATTGGATGCAATAAAATTCCTTTGGTTTGGATGAACTTCTAGATTTAAAACGTCAAAATAATTCTCTATTGTAATATATTTTAAACAAATAGACATTTTTATCCTCTCTAAAACGTTCTAGACGCTTTCAGTTGGAATGTCCGGATTAAAATAATGCTTGCGGCAAACGGAGATATAGGTCTCGTGACCACCGATTTGGATCTGCTCTCCATCGTAGACAGGTTTACCCGCTTGCGTACGCAAGACCATGGTCGCTTTTCGAGAACAGTATTGGCAGATGGTTTTGATTTCCTCGATCTTGTCTGCTAACAAGAGGAGGTGTTTGGAACCTTCAAAGAGTTCATTTCGGAAATCATTTTTGAGGCCAAAAGCCATCACCGGCACATCCAGTTCATCAACAACCCTAGCCAAGTCATAGACATGGTGGCGTTTCAAAAACTGAGCTTCATCGATCAAGACACAATAGGGTTTCTCTTCCAAACTTTGGATATAACCAAAGATATCCGTCTCATCTTCGATGGCCATGGCTTCTCGTTTCATACCGATTCGGCTAGAAACTACTCCAACTCCATCTCGTGTATCGATTGCTGAGGTCATGATGACGACACTCTTGCCTTGCTCTTCATAATTATGGGCCACCTTCAAAATTTCAATGGTTTTCCCCGAGTTCATGGTCCCATATTTATAATATAATTGTGCCATTTTCCTTTTGTTCTCTCTAAAATGTGTTTCATTATATTATAACACGGGCAGTAAATTAGGGCAACTTATAGAGAGGTTCACCATTGGATGATGGACTATGGACGTAGAGTTCTACGAAGCCTTGTTTTTCCTGTTTGCACTAGCAAAAATTGAACTCTGTTGCCACATCATTTTTGTTATTTGAGAATAAAAAAAGCGTCTATCATTTCCCTGATAAAATGACAAACGCACGGTGAGAGACCACTTTTTACAAATTAATTATACCATAATAGGTGAAGTTATGTAAGTAGGAAGTACTAAATATTGGTAAAAAATTTTTATATGGTTATTAAACTTATACTCGCAACATCTACATAGACTCCTCCTTTTCATATAAAATATGATAAAATAAGGTTAAGATTTATAAAGGAGGTGGCGCAATGCCATTTGTACGTATTGATTTATTCGAAGGGCGCACCTTGGAGCAAAAGAAAGCTCTGGCCAAGGAAGTAACCGAGGCTGTCGTTCGGAATACAGGTGCTCCCCAATCTGCTGTTCATGTCATTATCAATGATATGCCTGAAGGAACCTACTTCCCTCAAGGCGAGATGCGCACTAAATAAGAGAGTGGGACAGAAATCGGTAATTCGTTAGAATTCGATTTCGTCGTCCCACCTCCGCACAGTTGAGTAGGGCTGTAAAAGCTAATGAAAATAGCGTAGGAGAGCCCACTCAACCACTGCGTCTTGCTCGATAATCTAAAGACAATTGAGAGGCTAGGACTTTTGTCCCAGCCTCTTTTAGGAAATTTGGTATTTCTTTTGTATCTGCCATAGTCGAAGTTGGTAGCAGATTCCACTCACGACAAGGCTAGAAATGAGGCCAATCCAATAAGCATAGGGACCGAGGTCAGTCACATGATCAAGGAAAATCCCTAGAGGAATAGAGATACTCCAATAACTAAAGACTCCTAATAAGAAAGGAACGGTTGTATCCTTATAGCCTCGCAAAATTCCTTGTAGGGGGGCTGCAAAGGTATCGGCTACTTGGAAAAAGAGACTAAAGGTCATGAATATAGCCGTTTGCTGAACAAAGATTGGATCCTTGCCATACAATCCAGCCAGTTGGTAGCGAAATGTATATAGAAAGACAAGGGTAATAATCGCAAAGCCAAAGGCTGTCAATCGTCCCAAACGGCAATATTGTTTCACTACCTCCGGTCTTCCGGCTCCTAGTTCGTAAGACACAATAATGGCCATGGTGCTTGAGATACTAACTGGGAAAGCATACATCATGTTTGAAAAATTCATGGCCGACTGGTGACTGGCAATAGTCATAGATGGGAATTTAGCCATGAGCAAGCCGACTACAGAGAAAATAATCACTTCAGCAAACACAATTCCACCAATCGGTAAGCCCAATCGAATCGTCTCTTTCATCTCTTTGAGATTGAGAGGTTGGATCTTCCATAGTTGGTAGATAGCTACTTTAGGGTGCTTAAAGAGGATCAAAAAAGCAATGATGAGGAGGACCCAGTAGGCCAAGGATGTCCCTAGTCCCGCCCCTGCTCCTCCAAGCTCAGGTAGTCCAAAAGCTCCATAGATCAACATGTAGTTAAAACTAGCATTCAAAGGCAATAAGAGGAGCATGAGGTACATGGATAAGCGAGTGAGGCCCAAAGTATCCAGCAAGGAACGGACCACACTAAAGAGTAAGAGGGGCAAAATTCCTAGAGATAGAAAGGCTAAATAATGGGTCGCAATCCCAGCTACGACACTTTCTAAACCAATTTTTCTTAGGACAATCGGTGCAATCAGCAAGACAAAAGCGATCAAGAGGACAGCCATCATAAAAGAGAGATAAATGAATTGATAAAAATCAGAAGCAATTCGTTTTTTATTGCCCTGCCCTAAATGATGACCGATAATTGGCGTTAAAGCTGACACAATCCCCGTTAAAAAGGTAAAAAAGGGATTCCAAAGACTAGTGGCAGTCGAAACTCCAGCTAAGTCCAAGGTATTGTATTGTCCCGTCATGGCTGTATCAACAAAACTAGCAGAGTAGTTAGCAAGCTGATAGACCAGGAGAGGGATAAATAGACTGACAAATAAGCGCAAGCGCTCTTTAAAATGATGGGTTAGATACATGGTAGGACTCTCTTCTTATCAAGTTAAAATTTTCTCTTACCACTCTACTATATGTCTCCTTAAATGTCAAAAAAATTAAAAAACTGAAGATCTAACGGATCCTCAGTTTTTTAGATTATTTTTTATTGCGATTCAAGATGGCGTTGAGAATAATTGCCAAGACGCTGGCAACAACAATCCCGTTTGCAAAGAACATTTTAAAGGCGCTTGGTAGACCATTAAAGAGGGTGCTGTTGTTTAACCCTACCCCTGCTGCGATCGATACAGCCGCGATGAGGAAATTGTGCTCATTGTGTTCGAAATCAACACGCGCAAGGATTTGCATCCCTTGAATAGACACAAAACCAAACATGACTAGCATAGCTCCACCAAGTACTGGACTTGGAATGATTTGCGCCAAAGCTCCAAACTTAGGAAGGAGGCCAAGAAGAACGAGGAAACCAGCCGCATAGTAGATTGGAAGACGGGTCTTGATACCAGACAATTTCACCAAGCCGACATTTTGTGAGAATCCAGTGTAGGGGAAGGTATTGAAAATACCACCGAGAAGTACGGCCAATCCTTCAGCACGGTAGCCATTACGAAGGCGCGTGCTATCAATTGGATCTTTTGTAATATCTGAAAGGGCAAGATAGACACCAGTCGATTCGACCATGGAAACAGTTGCGATGATACACATCATGACGATTGAAGTAATTTCAAACTTAGGAGCTCCAAAGAAGAAGGGCGTTGGAACGTGAAGGACTGGAGCTTGTTCTACAGGAGTGAAGTCTACCAAGCCCATAAAAGCTGCGATAGCTGTTCCTACAATCAACCCAATCAAAATAGAAATAGATTTGATAAAGCCTGTCGTATAGATGTTGACCACAAGAATGATGAGAATGGTAATCACGGCCAAAATCAAACTTTGAACCGTTGGTTCTTCAGCATTGTTTCCCATATTCCCAATCGCTACTGGAATCAAAGTCAAACCAATGGTCGTAATGACAGATCCCGTCACAATGGATGGGAAGAGGTTGGCGATTTTCGAGAAGAATCCTGAGACCAGAACCACGTAAATCCCTGAAACAATCAAGGCACCAAACATGGCCCCACTACCATGGCTAGCCCCAATCATGCTAAGAGGTGCTACAGACTGGAAGGCCACCCCAAGGACGACCGGAAGACCAATCCCGAAATGTTTGTTTAACTGCAATTGCAGGAAGGTGGCTACCCCACACATAAAGATATCTGTAGAGATGAGATAGGTTAGTTGCTGGGCATTATATCCCAAAGCGCCCGCAATCATAATCGGTACTAGAATAGAACCCGAATACATGGCTAATAGGTGCTGCAAGCCTAGAATGGCTGCCTGTGAATGGTTTTCTTGTTTTTGCATTAGATGTCTGCCTCCTTAAATACAACCTGACCATTTTCGAAACGGTCCAAACGAGCAAGTGAAACAACTGGGTAGCCGAGTTCTTCTAACAGTCCACGGCCATCTTGGAAGGATTTCTCAATGACGATACCGACGGCTTCTACACTCGCACCAGCTTGTTCGATAATCTGTATCAAGCCCTTAGCTGCTTGGCCATTTGCCAGAAAGTCATCAACGATCAAGACACGATCATCTGGTGTTAAAAACTTGCTAGCAATGGAAACCGTACTAGTCACTTGCTTGGTAAAGGAATAGACTTCTGCTGTCAAAATCCCTTCATTCATGGTAATATTCTTGGCTTTTTTAGCAAAGATCATGGGAAGTTCCAAAGCTTCTGCCACATAGAGGGCAGGAGCGATTCCGGAAGCTTCAATCGTCACAATCTTAGTCAGACCAGCATCTTTAAAGCGTTCCGCAAAAGCCTTCCCAACTTCTTTCATCAACTGGTAATCCACTTGGTGGGTCAAGAAGGAATCGACCTTGAGGATATTCTCTCCCAGGACATTTCCGTCTTTCAATATGCGTTCTTCTAATAATTTCATGTTTTCTCCTAAACAGTTTGGAACAAAAAATAGAGACTTACCAAGTAAGCCTCTACAGAATCCAAGAATCCCTGGATCAATCTAAGACTTACTTATTGTTAGGTGTTCCGGCACCTTGTAGAGACCTTGCGCCAATCCGCAAGATAAATAAGTAATTGTAGTTTTAATGAGAGTCACCATTCCAGATAGAATTCTTTACGATGACATAATCGACATGCTTGAGATCAGCAACCTTGCGACCTCCAGCATAGGAAATTGAACTTTGCAAGTCTTGCTCCATCTCTGTCAAGGTATCTTGCAGATGACCTTTGGCTGGTAGAAGGATTTTCTTACCTTCAACATTTTTATAGGCCCCTTTTTGGTACTCTGAAGCAGATCCATAATACTCTTTAAAGGCTTCCCCGTCGACTTCAACAGTCTTCCCTGGGCTTTCAATGTGACCTGCAAAGAGAGAACCGATCATGACCATGCTAGCACCAAAACGAATGGATTTCGCAATATCTCCATGGGTCCGAATTCCACCATCTGCAATAATCGGCTTGCGAGCTGCTTTTGAACACCAACGAAGGGCAGCTAACTGCCAACCGCCAGTACCAAATCCAGTCTTCACTTTTGTGATGCAGACCTTACCAGGTCCGATCCCGACCTTGGTAGCATCTGCTCCAGCGTTTTCCAACTCACGAACAGCTTCTGGAGTTCCGACATTTCCTGCGATGACAAAGGTATCTGGTAATTCCTTCTTGATATGCTGGATCATTTGGATGACACTATCTGAGTGTCCGTGAGCGATATCGATGGTGATGTATTCTGGTGCGTCGTCCTTGAGTTGAGTCACAAAGTCGTACTCATAGTCTTTTACTCCAACTGAAATGGAAGCAATTAAGCCCTGATCGTGCATACGTTTGATAAAGGGAATGCGACCAGCTTCGTCAAAGCGGTGCATAATGTAAAAATATCCCCCTTTAGCCAGTTGCTCGGCCACATCCTCATCCAGGATAGTCTGCATGTTGGCAGGTACCACTGGTAGCTTGAAGGTGTGCTTACCAAACTGAACGGTCGTGTCAGCTTCTCCACGACTTTTGATAATACACTTGTTAGGGATTAATTGAATATCTTCGTAATCAAAGATTGGAAATTCGTTTAACATACGGATTGGAATCTCGTTTCTAAATTTTAAATCGTGATGCGTCATCACTACGCCTTCCGACGTTTCCATTCAAGATTATAGCAAAGATACGGAGTCGATTCAATTAGAATGCTGATTATTGAATTAATGTTCGGAAATTACTAGACGATTCTTTAGAGCAACTTCTGTATATAAGTTATTTATGAACAAATCTGAAGCCAATTGATGATTTCTTTGCTGACAAGATTAGGGACGGCTGTATAAAAATCGTGACCGAGATCCTTTAAGAGTACCTTCTTGATAGAAGGATCTAAATTTTCAAATGCTCTAGTTCTCCAATCGGGCTCATCTTCGTATTTAGGTCCGATGAATAAGGCCTTGGTATCCGTTAGTGGAGCTTGAAAAGATCGAAGTACCCGTCTGAGTCTCAGCAAGGAAAGAACAGCTTGCGGATCTAGATCCAGTTCATAATGATGGAGGTCAGGATTCCAACGATAACTGGATTGAATGGCCTTTATAGCAGCTTGCGAAGGATTGTAAGTATCTCCAAGTTCACTTGCAACAGCTTCTTCTAGAGATGGAAATACCTGTTGCTTGAGATAGGCGAGTGTCTCTTCGATTTCCTGCTCTAGTGGTAAGATCTGGTCCATATCAAGATAGCCGCCATCTAGCAGAACCAGGTGTGTAATTTTCGGCATTTTGGATGCTAGGTATCGAGCCAAATCTCCACCTAGTGAATGGGCAATGATACAAGTATTTTCATCAGAATCCGCATGGACTTCATCAAACCAATCTACTAAATCTTTTGCAGATTCCAGTTTTACCTTATAGGGATCTAGATACGTAATGGTGTATGGAAAGCAGTGAGTAAATTCGCTCATATGATTTTCGTTACTTCCCAGTCCTCCGATAAAGTAAAACTTCATTCTTTCACCTCTATTTCCTTAATGATTCTGGCTGGATTACCAGCTAGGACCACATTATCCCCGAATGATTTGGTCACCACTGCACCAGCTCCGACGACGACATTATCGCCTAAGGTCACTCCTGGAAGGATGATAGCCCCTCCACCTGCCCAGAAGTTGTCTCCAATCGTTATCGGAGCTCCATATTCTTTTCCTGAATTTCGCTCATCTGGATCTAGCGGATGGAGAGGCGTGAGAAATTGGCAATTGGGACCGATCATGGCGTTCTTTCCAATCCTGATCGGGCAAACATCCAGCATGGTTAGGTTCCAGTTGGCATAAAAGTTCTCTCCCAAGTGGATATTCACTCCATAATCACAAGCCAAAAAAGGATGAATGGAAACATTATTCCCTGTGGACCCGAACCAACTTTTTATGAGTTGACTCCGCTTCTCTCCATCTGCTTCTTGGTTAAAGGCATATTGCTTGGCCCGAGCTTCTTCTGCCAACTTCCTCAATTCTGGATCCATGGGACTGTAAAACTCGCCAGCAATCATCTTTTCATATTCCGTTTTCATAATTATCTCCGCTCTATAGTAAAAAACCACTCATAGTGAGTGGACTTGTTTATCTCTTAATGGTACATCAGGTAGCCATCGAAGAGCTCAAATATTTTTCCTATCGCTCGGAAAACAAGAGCCGCAACAAGGGCAACCAGCAAGAAGTAAGCTACAGCAAAAATCACACTAATGATCATCATGACACACTCCTTTTTAATGTACTTTTTCCACTCTCTATTATACTCCTGGCCTATTTTAGATTCAAGGAAAACGCTATCAAATTCTGATTTGTTTTCAGTTTGTAATTTACAAAAATTTTCAGACAGGAGGAACGAGTGAACTATACTAGAGAGTGGTATAAACAGTCATCAGTGTCATAGCTTCTTTTTCATATTTTCAAGAGATTCCATACTTTTATTGTAAAGTTTATTTTCCTCTTGATATGTTTGGCTTAATCTAGTTTCAAACCTAGAAATACTCTTTTCAAAGTTATCTCTATTTTCTTCTAATAGCCGCAATTCATGTATTGGAAGTTCTTGATTGTTGTTATGACAAAAGGAGATGATAAGATCGGTCATAGATTCAGAAAGTCTTTTTGCATCTCGCTTCATATCTTGATAATCCAATTCATAATCCGCCACTTTCCTTCTAAAAGCTTGATGATCACTCTCGACTTTACTAATTTTATCATTGATATTCATGAATTCTCCTAAAGTATTGGACTGGAAAGATCAGGTTTAGGTACTTCTGTTAAAATTTTTTTGATGGCATCAGCAGCACCCCCTGTTAATCCTCCTTCTAGGGAAGCAGGTACTTGAGAAGTGGCGAAATTCTGCATTTTAAACGCCTGATTAGCCAGCCAAGTTTGTAAAATAGCCCCTTCGGCCATTAGGACACCTTTTGTTGCTGAAACTAGAGCCTGGATTGCCAATCGTTCTTGAACTTTCATGTATTCAGTTTTTATGCGCTCTGCTTCTAATCGATCTTCAGTATTCGGTTCAATCATTCATTAACTCCTTTTAATTGCTAAAAATCTTGGCACCTATTTGATCACTTTCAATAATTCTATCAGCAACCTTATTCAGATTATCTGAAATCTGAGACATTTTATTCTTATAATCGCTTGCTGCAGTGATAGTTTTTGTCTCTTTGCCACTGTTCCATGCAGTATCCAAACTTAATTCAGATAATAGAGCCTCTACTTCACTAGATGGTAAGTGACGAGCAATACTATATGCTTCAGTTTTAAGGGATGAAATTTTTTGAGAAACATTTTCCTTTGCAGATTCAATTTTTGATTTAACTTCTTCTTCGTAAACCTCAGCTTGAAGTTTCGTGTTTTCCGCACTTACTCGGACCAATTCTTCTCTTAAACTAATTTTTTTACTACCGGAACTAGTCTTCAAGGAATCCTTTAATTCTTTGATTTGTTTGATATTTAAAGAAATCAAATCTTGTTTAGTTGGCTCAGGAGCGAAAGGACCGTATTCTACTTCATAGCGTTCGATCAATTCTGGTCTAGCCATTGTTTTATAAGCATTATCAATACTAGATTTGCTTAATATTTTGTCTACAATTCTTTCAACTTGGCTCTTCGACATTCCTGAACAAAATAGAAGATTTTTTTCATACCACTCAAAATCTGGACTATTACCTTTAATCTTGGGTAAACCAGCATTATGATGTTTACCTTCGACAGTAAACACTTTACCATATGGAATAATCCCCCCGTGACCATCCCAACTTGTTAAATCTTTCCCTTGATCACTGTATGAGTGTAAGTGCTTATTAAGATATGCTAATTCTTCATTACTAATCCCCTTATAATCGGACGAATTCTTGTACAAAGAAGCCCATGCACCCCAATCCATGAAATTTGTAATCTTCTGGACTTTCATTTCCGCAGCTACTTTAGCAACAGCTGGTCCTGCTTGACTAAATCCCGACATATTACTAATATTAACTTCTTGTCCTTTACCAGCCATTTTTTTAGCACTAGCTAATGATTGATTATAAAATTCTCGAACATCCTTTGTCTGTTCTGTTAATTGAACTCTTGCTGTTACTGCATTAAATCCAGACTCTATAACATGATTATTAATGTCTCCATCGGGAGCTTGAGTTCCGGCAACAACAATAGTAGTTTGACTATAATCTGGGTGTCCTTCCTTATCAAGAGGCGCAACAGCAATGGCTTGGGTGGTTTCGTTGACTTCGTTGATTAATTGGTATTTCTTTCCGCTTCTTTCAAGACCAAATTGTTCATTAACATTTTTTTCTTTTATTATTTTTAACACATCAACTTGTAATTCCTGTACCTGTTCATCATTTAATGCCATTCCCAATGATATCCTTTCTTGATTTCTGTATTATAAATAACCTCTGCACTTGGACTACCTTCCTCACTTTTAACCACGTCCTTCAGCTGTCCATCTTTAACAAGCGCTTCAATGTTTTCATCCATCTTGGGGTTAGATGATAGTTTGACTTCCTCAGGGAGTTTTTTATTGCCTGCAATATCAATAAAATCATCTCCTACTCTTAGCTCAATTATTTCTTCATCAAATCCATTAAAATCCAATCTGACATCACCATAATCTCCATAACTAGCATAACCGAAATTTTGAACTGTTCGACCTAAATAGACTTTATTACCATGAGTATCATAAATGACAGGAACAACATTGGCATGAAACATGCTCTGCCCATCCCCACCTTGAACAAAAATTGGTGAAAACTCTATTTTACTGACACCAGAGTAATGCTCTTTAATGTAAGTTGCCAGTTGTTCTTCTAACAAACGAAATCCTCGTTTGTAAAGTTTCACTCCTTTGTCGTCCAAAACATCACTAACATTATATGGCGAATTTTGATGTTCAATCCACTTTGTCATACAGTATCCCCCTCCTGAAACTAAGATAATTAATACAGCTATAATTGCAAGTTTTATTTTCTTCATTAACTGTCACCTCTGCATCTAAATGAAAACGAATCCATTTTTTTCTGTTTATATTATATCACGATATAATATTCCTTGCCGATTTTTTTCTGCCATATTATCCATAAGCCTCCCCTGATTAATAAAGGATTATTTCCATTCTGAATAACTCCCTCTAATAATTTGAAGGTTATAAACTATCTCTACATTAGTACTTCCATTCTTACTTTTAATAACATTTTTTAACTGACCATCATTTACCAAAGAGTCAATGTTGTCATCTGTTCCTTTAATAGGAGGTGTTAATTTCGCATCCTCTGGTAAGTGATTTGCATTACTAACATCGATTTTTTTACCCAGAATTGGTGAAACTTCTAGCAAAATACTTTCATTACCAAGTTGGTCAAAGTCAAGAAATAAGTCCCCAGTTGTTCCATATGATGGATAACCTTTTTTGCCTATTCGCTTCCCCATCACCGCCCTATTCCCATATTCATCATAGATTACGGGAAGCACATCTGCCGTAAATGGCGGATTATCTTCACCGCCTTGGATAAAAATTGGTGAAAATTCTATTCTAGAAATTCCTGAATAATTCTCCTTGATATAAGTTGCCATCTGTTCTTCTAACAAACGAAAACCATGTTTAATTATTTTTTCTTCTTTTTTTTTCCAAACCTAAAGAGATGTTAAATTTAGTCATATAAAATATTCCTCCAAAAATTATAATTGATAAATTGTAAAATATAGTGCAACAAAAAAACTCATAGCGTTTCATTGGGGTAAACTGTAAGTATTCACACAAA
>NZ_JAHZQQ010000042.1 GCF_019930045.1 Streptococcus australis
TTATGCTGTTTTTCGCAATTCTAGTATATCAGATGAACGTGTCTTTTGTGTTGCACTTCATTTTACAACAGGGCAAGTTTTATTTCTGTTAAAATGACTCAAAAATATAGAAAGACTTTTATAAAAAAATTATCTAACCATTTTATGTCAAAATTAGTTGGTATAAAATTTAAAACTGGACGTTTTGTACAGTTTTTTTATCTGCTTTGACTTGCCAGAACTCTAGGAAAAACCCTGTAGAAAAGGCGCAAAGATGGTATAATAGAACTATCATTTTACAGGAATTCTAACATTATGAAATTAGTCTATACAGATATTCGAACGCCTTTAACCCAGGTCTTGGTGGATGAAGCCAATCGCTTGGTTACTGAAGGGAAGCGGGTCTTTTATATCGCACCCAACTCTCTGTCCTTCGAAAAGGAAGGAAAGGTCTTGCAACTCCTTGACCAGAAGGCTTCTTTTGCCATTACCATTACGCGCTTTGCTCAGATGGCGCGCTATTTTACCCTCAATGAAAGTCACCAGCAGGAGTCGCTCGATGATATCGGTCTCGGCATGCTCTTTTTTAAGGTGCTTTCTCAGATGCCGGATGAAGAGCTCAAGGTCTACGCCCGTCTCAAGAAGGATCCCCAGTTTATCCAACAATTGATCCATCTCTTTCATGAGTTGCAGTCTGCCCAGATGACAGCATCCGACTTGGATGCCTTGCCAGATCAGGAAAAGAGAGAAGATCTGGTCCATATCTTGAAGGCTGTTCAAGACCAGTTAGTTGCAGGCGCCTTTGAGTCTGAGTCTAAGTTGGCTAGTTTTGCCTCTCACCTTATCAAGGGAGATTTGGATGAGGAGTTAAAGGATTTGGCCTTAGTGATTGATGGCTTTACCCGTTTCTCAGCTGAGGAGGACTACCTGGTTCATTTGTTACATGACAAGGGTGTCGAGATCATTATCGGGGCCTATGCCAGTGAGAAGGCCTATCGCTCGAGCTTTCGTGAGGGCAATCTCTACCAGGCCAGTGTCGATTTCTTGCTAGACTTGGCTAGGACCTACCAGGTCACGCCAAGCTATGTCGGTCAAGGAAAAGAGGATGCCTTTAGCCGCATGACGCGGATATTGGAAGCTCGCTATGACTTTACAGAAGTCGATGTAGAGCTGTCTGATCAAGATCGAGAAGCTGTAGAGATTTGGACCTGCAACCATCAAAAGGAAGAGCTAGAAGCCGTCGCTCGCTCTATTCGACAACGTTTGTATGAGGGGGCGCGTTACAAAGACATTCGGGTCCTCTTGGGAGATGTGGATGCTTATCAGCTCCAGCTCAAGACCATCTTTGACCAGTACCAGATTCCTTTCTATCTCGGAAAGAGTGAATCCATGGCCCAGCATCCCCTGGTCCAATGGGTGGAATCCTTGGACCGTCTTCGTCGCTACCGTTTTTTGACCGAAGATGTGGTCAATCTCTTGAAGACAGGGCTCTATGGGACGCTAACACGAGAGGATATCGACCATTTCGAACAATATGTTTGCTTTGCAGAGATCAAGGGTCTGGCTGCCTTTTCTCGTGACTTTACAGCCAACCACCAGGACAAATTTGACCTAGAGCGTCTCAATCAGATTCGCCAGCAAGTCATCAATCCTCTGCAGGAATTTTATAAGACCAAGAGCCAGACTAGCCAAGGACTGCTGAAGAAGTTTGCCCAGTTTTGCCAGGAGGGTCAGTTGGCTCAAAATATGCAACAGTTGGCCGGTCGTGGTTCAGAGCAGGAGATGGAACGCTATGATCAAGTCTGGAAGTCCTTTAGCCATGTACTAGAGCAATTTGCCCAAGTTTTTGAACAGATGAAGGTGACTTTGGATGATTTCCTAAGCATCCTCTTATCAGGGATGTTGTTGGCAAGTTATCGGACGGTTCCAGCGACTGTCGATGTGGTGACGGTTCAGTCCTATGATTTGATTGAGCCTTTATCAGCTCCTTATGTCTATGCCATTGGTTTGACCCAGGAGCGCTTCCCTAAGATTGCCAAGGACCAATCCTTGCTGACGGATGAGGAGCGTCAGGTCTTGAACCAAGCTTCAGACGAACAGGCCAATCTCCAAATTGCCAGTCAGGACAACTTACGGAAGAATCGCTTCGTCGCCCTGTCCCTCTTCAATGCAGCCACCAAACAGTTGGTCTTGTCCAGTCCTATTTTAGTCAACGAGGTGGATGACAAGATGTCCCCTTACTTGCTCGAGCTGACCAAGGCCCCCCTCAATTTATCTGTCATTTCGAAGAAGGCAACAGCCTCTAGTCAAGACATGGGTTCTTACCAGGCTCTCTTAGCTCGATTGATTGAATTGCACCAGGGAGAAATTGACCAGGAGTTGAGCAAGGAAGAAGCGACCTTCTGGGCGGTTGCCATTCGTGTCCTTCGGAAGAAATTAGCGTCAGAAGACTTGCACATCCCACAAATTAGCCAAAACTTGACGACCAAGGTCCTAGAAGATGAGACCCTTGAAGCCCTTTATCCTAAAGGTCAGGCTCTGTCTTTATCTGCTTCAGCTCTCAACACCTACTACCAAAACCAATACAGCTATTATCTCCACTATGTCTTGGGCTTGCAAGAGGAGTGGCACTTGCGACCAGATGCGAGAAGCCATGGGAATTTCTTGCACCGAATTTTTGAACGGGTGCTAAAAGATCCTTCAGAAGGAGATTTTGATGAGCGCTTGAACAAGGCCATTCGCGAAACCAGCCAGGAGACAGAGTTTGCCCTCCTTTATCAGGAGAATGCCATGGCTGCTTTTTCAAAAGAATTGCTTCTGGATACCGCTCGGGCAACGGGACGTGTCCTCGCTCACAATGATCGCATTGAAACCATTGGAGAAGAAGCTCTCTTCGGCCAGGCAGATCGTCCCTTCTTAACCCTAGAAGATGGTCGTCCGCTCTTGGTCAAGGGCAAGGTCGATCGGATTGACCGGCTGTCTGATACAGGAGCTTTGGGAGTGGTGGACTACAAGTCCAGTGAGACCAAGTTTAATTTTGAGAAGTTCTTTAACGGTCTCAACTCCCAATTGCCAACCTATCTGTCCGCTATCAAAGACTTTCAGGACTTTGATCCTGACAAGGGGATTTTTGGAGCCATGTACTTGCAGATGACGGATCCTTTGGTGCCTCTCAAGGATACCAAGGCGGTCGATGATGCTGTCCAAGCCGTTCTAAAAACCCAGCAATACAAGGGCCTTTTCTTGGCAGATCAGGCTAGCCAACTTGGCGAGCATTATGAGAAAAACAAGGCCATGCTCCTGAGTCAAGAGGAGCTAGACCTGCTCTTGCTCTACAATGCCCATCTCTATCAAGAGGCAGCCGAGGGGATTTTGTCTGGTAACTTTGCGATCAACCCTTATACTGAAAATGGACGAAGCATTGCTCCCTATGTAGAACAATACAAGTCGATTACGGGATTTGAAGCCAATCTCCACCTGGGACAAGCCCGCTTCTTGGAGAAATTGGATCCAAGACAGTACGAGAAACGCCCAGTCGGTGACAAGCTCCGCCAGGCCTGGCTAGAAAAAATGAAGGAGGAATTGAATCAATGAAACCGATTGAATTTTTAAGTCCCAAGCAGATTCAAGACCTCCAAATCCAGGAGGCCCAGTCTGACAAGGAACGAAAACGGACCCCTGAGCAGATAGAAGCCATCTATTCATCAGGGACCAATATCCTGGTTTCGGCTTCGGCTGGTTCTGGGAAGACCTTTGTCATGGTCCAACGGATCCTGGATCAATTGCACCGGGGGATTTCCATCCAGCAATTGTTCATCTCGACCTTTACCGTCAAAGCAGCGACTGAGCTCAAGGAACGGTTAGAAAAAGAGTTGGAGAAGAGCCTTAAGGCAAGCCAGGATGAGGAGCTCAAGCACCACTTGGCCCAACAAATTGCAGAATTACCAACTAGTGATATCGGAACCATGGATGCCTTCACGCAGCGCCTGGTCTCTAAATATGGCTATTTATTAGGCCTCTCCCCGACCTTTCGCATCCTCCAAAGTGCGAGCGAGCAGTACTTGCTCAAGAATGACTGTTTTGAACAAGTCTTTGAGCGCTTTTATGAGGAGCATGGGCCTGACCGCCTCTTTAGTCGTCTGGTCAAGAACTTTACAGGAAAGGGCAAGTCGCTAGCTGGCTTTAAGGACCAGGTTTATGCCCTGGTAGACTTCCTCCAATCCACTGCGGATCTCCAAGCCTGGCTTGAGGAGTCCTTTCTCAAAGGCTATCAGGACCTGGACTATGATGAAGCCTTGGACCAGTTGGCCCAAGGGGTAAAAGAGCAACTCTTTGAACTGGAATCTTTCTTTACCTTCCACCTGGCCAATGAAGGTCAAGTCTTTGCAGGGGCCAAGTACCAAGAGAATGTCACCGCTATTCAAGACTTAATCGCTAGTCTCAATGAGAAATCCAGCCAGGAAGCTATCTTTGAGGTCTTGGAGCGGGTGATCTTGATCTCCCGTGCTAGCGGAGGACGAAGTCTGGCCATCACGACACGAAAAGAAGACCTGAAAGAGCTAGCTACGGCCTTCAATGACGAACGTAAGGAACGCATCGAAGCCTTGCGGGCTGCAGCTTCCCAGCACTACCAACTAACCTATCAGATTCGCTTCAAGGATGAACCCTTGCCTTTGCTAGTATTGCTCAGGGACTTTGTCCAAGCTTTCTCCTCCGCTTATTTGGAGCGCAAGAAGCAGGAAAATGCCTTTGAATTTGGCGACATCAGCCATTTTGCCATCCAGATTCTTGAAGAATTCCCTCATATCCGCAGTCTCTATCAGGAGCGTTACCACGAGGTTATGGTCGATGAGTACCAGGATACCAACCACACCCAAGAGCGGATGTTGGAACTCTTGTCCAGTGGCCACAACCGCTTCATGGTGGGAGATATCAAGCAGTCCATCTACCGTTTCCGTCAAGCAGATCCTCAGATTTTTAATGACAAGTTTAAGGCCTACCAAGAAGACAGGGCTGATGGTAAGTTAATCCTGCTCAAGGAGAATTTCCGTAGCCATGTAGAAGTCTTAGAGGCGACCAACCATGTCTTTGAACGGCTCATGGATGAGGAAGTTGGGGAGATTCTCTATGACCAGAGCCACCGCTTGATTGCGGGCAATCCGGATAAGAAAGAGCCGACACCCGCCTATGAAACTGAGTTCCTGCTCTACGATGGCAGTCAGGATGTGGCTGAAGCAGCTGAAGAAGATGAGCAAGAAGGGGATAGCCTATCCTCAGGTGAAGTCCTTTTGGTCATCAAGGAGATTATTCGCCTCCACAACGAAGAAGGGGTTTCCTTTAAGGATATCACACTCTTGACGGCGTCTCGGACTCGCAACGACAAGGTGCTGGCAGCTTTTGAAGCCTATCAGATTCCCATTGTTGCGGATGGTGGAGAGGAAAACTACCTCCAGTCGGTTGAAGTCATGGTCCTCTTGGATACCCTCCGGACCATTAACAATCCCTTGCAGGACTATCCCTTGGTGGCCCTCATGAAATCAGCCATGTTTGAGTTTGATGAGGACCAGTTGGCTCGCTTAGCCTTACAGGGAGTTGAAGGCAAGAAGGCAGAGAATCTCTATGAGAAACTGCAACACGCCCTAGACCAGACAGGGAGTGCTCCTCATTTGATCGATTCCAGCTTGAGAGAGAAGCTCACTCGCTTTATGGAGACGTTGGATAGCTGGCGTGACTATGCCCAGACGCATTCTCTCTATGACCTGCTCTGGAAGATTTACCAAGATCGCCACTATTATGATTATGTGGGTGCCCTGCCAAATGGAGCCCAACGGCAGGCCAATCTCTATGCCTTGACACTTCGGGGAAATGACTTCGAAAGCTCTAGTTTCAAAGGTTTGCCACGCTTCATCTCCATGATTGATAAGATTCTGGAAAACCAACACGACTTGGCCAATGTCGCCCAGGCAGTTCCTAAGGATGCTGTCCAGCTCATGACCATCCATAAGAGTAAGGGACTCGAGTTTCCTTATGTCTTTATCCTCAATACTGACAAAAAGTTTGTCGGCAAGGAACTTTCGACCAATGCTGTCATCAGTCGAAAAAATGGGGTCGGGATCAAGTATGTTGCGAATCTCCCCGTCGAGTCTGATCAAGAGGGACTTCCCGAGTCGGTACGCTTGGTCATTGAGACTCTGCCTTACCAGCGGAATGTCGAGGAAATTCGTCTAGCAGCCTTGTCGGAGCAGATGCGCCTCCTCTATGTCGCTATGACCCGGGCAGAGCGCAAGCTCTATCTGGTGGGCAAGGGCCGGCAGGATAAGTTAGAAGAGAAAAAATGGGGAGCCAGTGTCAATGGACGCTTGAGTCCAGCCCTTCGTAAGGAGATCAATTGTTTTCAAGACTGGCTCTATGCCATCCAGGCAGTCTTTGCCCAGCAACACTTGGCCTATCAGACCCGCTTTGTGACCGACCAAGACTTGACGCCGGAGCAAATCGGTCACTTGGAGTTGAAGTCTTCTCTCCCAGTCGATGACCTCAAGGACAACCGGCAATCAGAAGAGATTCGCCGGGCCTTAGATGTCTTAGAATCAGTGGACCGGCTCAACACCCAGTACCAAGCAGCCATCCAACTCCCTAGCGTACGGACTCCAAGTCAAATCAAAAAATTCTATGAACCCATTCAAGATATTGACGGAGTGGACTTCATGGAAAAAGCGGATCTTGCCTTACCAAGCTTTGAGTTTCCAACCTTTGGCAAGGAAGAAGCTGTGACAGGGGCGGCAGTCGGTAGTGCCCTGCACGAACTGATGCAACGGATCCCATTGACGACGGTTCCAACCATGGAGAGCCTAGCAATGGTCCTCCAAGAGGTCAATGCCAGTCCGGCTGTCAAGAAGCGGATCGACCTCAAGAAGGTCTTGGCCTTCTTCCAGACCGACTTGGGCCAACTCTTGCTGAAAGAGTCCGACAAGGTCCATCGTGAAGCGCCCTTTGCCATGCTCAAGACGGATCCAGCTAGTGGCCAGGACTTTGTGGTCCGGGGGATCTTAGACGGCTACCTACTGTTGGAAGATCGGATCCTTCTCTTTGACTACAAGACAGATCGTTACAGGAATCCTCAAGAATTGCTGGATCGCTACCAAGCCCAACTGGAACTCTACGCAGAAGCCCTCCGACGCTCTTATGGGGTGGACCGGCTTGAATCCTATTTGATTTTACTGGGTGGTGAGCAGCTGCAAGTCGTTTCTCTAGCAGATAGAAAGGATCCATCATGACGCCTATCGAACGAATCCAAGAGATGGAAAGCCATCTCAAGGTCTACCAAGGCTTAATCGAAGAGCTTGAAGCCTGTTTGCAACGAGTGGAAGCTGGCCAGTCTCGCTATATCACCCTTCGCGATTACTACACTAGCCAGGTCTACATGGAGGATGTCGAACTGTCCAATCAACCAGACTTTCCTGAAGAGGTCTACTGTGGCGTCTTATCGGAAGATGCCGTCTACGATTTGTTGGACGAGCACTACCAAAAGGCAGTGGAAATGCTAGACCTTGCGACTAAGATGTTAAAAGAACGATAAGAACACAAAAAGAGAGTGGGACAGAAATCGGTAATTCGTTAGAATTCGATTTCGTCGTCCCACCTCCGCACAGTTGAGTAGGGCTGTAAAAGCTGATGAAATCAGCGTAGTAGAGCCCACTCAACCACTGCGTCTTGCTCGACAATCCAAAGACAATTGAGAGGCTAGGACTTTTGTTCCATCCTCTATTGATACGCAAAACAGGTCAACAGATGATCTAAAAATCATTGAACAAATTAAGCTCTTCTATTTTGACAAAAAAGTCAATCTTTCTGTGACGCACTGGAAGTTGCGTCTACCTGATTCTGATCTGCTTCTTCTTGTTTAGAAGAATTTCTTTCCGTCTTATCTAAAGTGTCGGGCTCTTTCTGTACATGCCCGCAGGCCGTTAGGATAAAGACAGAAATCAGAGCCAGAAACAAGCTCCCAATTTTCTTGAATCTAGACATACGAGTCCTCCATTTTACGAAACTTGATGAGACTAGCACTCCGCCAAAAATTCCTGCACAGTCTCGACATCTTCTGGACTACCGCCTCGGTCAATATCGCAGATATGCTGGAGCCCATATTTTTCGATAATCAAGGCAGTCGCCCCGCAGAAGGTCCGGCCGTGTTTAACAGAGTCACCATTATTAACAAAACCTTTAATCAGCCCAGGATGTTTCTTGATAAAGCGTTTGGTAGACCAGGGAATTTTCCCAGCACCAGCATTTCGAGTAATGAGAATACAGGGCTCTTCCAGTTTCTCCTTGATAGTCTGGGTCGGATAGCCCAGTGATTCTGCAAATCGTTTACCAATACCAGTATTTGAATCATAAACTACAATCATCTTCATCACCTACTTTCTTAAAAAAAGGATAGCAAACCAAGCCGCAAAGCCTAAAACCACGACATCTGAGATGAGCATAAGCATGAACTCTAAATCTGGCATCATGTGAATGTACATCAGCAATGACAAAGTTGTCAAAGCCAGTGCCGTCAGCTTAACAACTGCCGGCAAGCCCGGAATCAAAGCTGCTCCGATCAGGACAACGATGAGACCTCCGACTAAAAATGACTGAAAATCCACACTTAAACTAAAACCAACTGTCGCACCGCCGTAACCAATGGTCAAAAGACCAATCAGCACCAGACAGATACCCAAAATAGCCAATCCGCTCATAGCAAATCCTCCTTGCTTATTCATTCATTTCCTCACTTTCCGTTTTTGAATGAACGATTTCTAATATTCATTCAAAACTTTTTAAAAAATAATTCACTTTATACTTATCCAATCACATTTCTTGAATACCTTCCAATTCCTATTCGCACTACATAAGACATCACCTCCTTTTGTTTATGAATGAATGATTTTAAAAATTCATTCATGCTTGCTTCTAAGTAAAGGAATTTCCTCTATTTGGAAAAAATCCCCTTAACAAAATATTTCACTAAAGTCTCAAGACTATCGAAGTAGCCTGAAAATTCCTGCTCTGTGACATGCATGTCTATGTAATAAATCAAGTCATAAACCTTCATGATCTCAGCTATTTTCTCCTTCGAAAAGCCCTCTTCCTGCAAGCGCTGGCTGAAGGTCTGAATCAGAAACTGATGAAAGGCATTGGATGCTCGTCCGGCATCCTGATTATAGTAATCGTGCAGAATCTGAGAAATGCCTGGCTTGTTCCACTCAGCCAGAATTTTATTGGGTGAAATCAACTCAAAAGTGACTGCAAAAAGCTGCTCAACGATTGCCTCGGGCTCGCCCTGCCAGTCTACGCGTTGCATGATTCCCTCACGTATATGGCTATTTTCAGCTACATAAACCTCCAAGAAGATAGCTTCCTTGGACTCATAATACTTGTAAAATGATCCGACAGCCATATGGCTTCTCTTAGCAATATCAGAAATTCCAGCTGCCTTATAGCCTTTTTCTGCAAATACTTCTCTAGCCGCAGCCAAGAGCTCATTTTTTTTATCCATTTCCATGCCTCTTTTATGAATGAATCAATCTATATATTCATTCATATTTTAACACATTCTTGCCATTTGTCAAGCATTTATGCTATACTATACAAAAAAGATAGTTTGCTAATCAAATTATTTTTTTGTACTATATTTTGGAAGTTGAGCTATGCTCAAGGAAAGACGTAACCAGGGTACCATCGCCCTACTGGTAATTACTTTTATTTTTCTAGCAGTTGCTGCAGTGATGGGATTTATCCAATACCAAAAAGTCAACACCAAGACTGCCTATGACCGAAATAGCAATCCCGGAGCAGATTCAGCAGTCTATGCTGAAGTGTCATATATTTTTCCAGAGGCTCTGATTGAAGTAGAAGATAATACTCAAGTTTGGCTGGTTGCTTACCAAGACGGATATGTTGGTCTGCAGGCTAAAAAGGGAGACAAACAGATTGCCCAGCTCTTGGAAAAAGAGAAAAAGGGCGAGCTGGAAAAAAATCCTGTCCGAATCGTTGGCTCCTATGTTAATGCTAACTCCCCTAAAAAAAATCAGGGATATATCTCTAATTATGGCAGCCTCGTTCGCGGTCTCCTAGCAGACAATCCCGAAGTCATCACAGTAATGTCAAGCAGCTCCTATATCTCTATCACTGAATTTGAATCTGACAATCTTGCATTCATGTTCTACATTCTGTTTTTGATTGGACTCTGTGTTTTCTTTGTCGTTATAGGAATTATCGGCCACAAGAAAAATATCGCTGCCTACGAAGAAATCTATGCAGCCTATCCAGAGGCCAAGAACAATCTCAATATCCTGCTGGAACAAGCTTCTTTCCACGACGATGTGCTGAAAATTGCTGTTTATAAAGACCATCTCATTGCCTACTATAGAGGTTTCAAGGCGATTGATCTCAAACAGGTCGTCCATCTCTACCACCACATTCTCACCATGCATCGTGGTTTCGTTGCTTCAAACAGAAACTCAACCTTAGTTGCTGTTCGAAACAATCAAAAGAAATACCAAATGCCTATTAAGAACATTGGTAAAACAACAGACACTAAACTTCAGTCAACCTTTGACTACCTCTACAACCACTTCCCTCATATCCGATTGGGAGTGTAATATCACATAAAGAGAGTGGGACAGAAATCGGTAATTCATTAGAATTCGATTTCGTTGTCCCACCTCCGGACAGTTGAGTAGGGCTATAAAAGCTGATGAAATCAGCGTAGTAGAGCCCACTCAACCACTGCGTCTTGCTCGACAATCCAAAGACAATTGAGAGGCTAGGACTTTTGTCCCAGTCTCTTCAAATTGAAGATAAAGTCTTTTGAAAAACTTTCCTTAGGTGAGTGCGGACGTCAGCGAACTTCGTAGAAGTTCCATGACTTAGTTTTGAACCTAAGGTTTCAAAACTATCGAGTGCTTGAACCATAGTGGTTCAAGCACTTTTTCTCACGGCGGAAAGTTTTAGATTTGCTTAAATGCTTATCTAATAAAAAATTTTTGAAATATTATCTAGCTAGTTAATGTAAAAATAGTTTGTTTCCATTCAAAAAACTCCGGTTTCCCGGAGTTTTTTGATTGATTAGTGTGATACGCGACGACGTGCTGCTTTTTTACGGTTTTCTTCGATGAAAGCTGCTTTTTGTTCTTCAGGCTCGATTACTTTTTTCTTGAATGTGTAAACTGCACCTGCTACAGCAGCAACTGTACCAGCAACACCAGTAACAAAACCTTTACCAAATCCTTTAGCCATGAGAATTTCTCCTTTTCTGAACTTTAAATATTTATGTTATAATATATGGTAACGAAAAAATGCGATTTTTGCAAGGAAAAACGATGAAAAACAAGATAATTGTGATAGTGGGACCGACCGCTGTTGGGAAAACAGCCCTCGCTATCGAGGTGGCCCAGCGCTTTCAGGGCGAGGTCATCAGTGGGGACAGTCAGCAAGTCTACCGCACACTAGATATTGGAACAGCCAAGGCCAGTCCAGAAGAGCAGGCAGCAGCTCCCCATCATCTGATTGATGTCCGTGAGGTGACAGAGACCTACTCGGCTTATGATTTTGTCAAAGAGGCCAGCCAAGCCATCGATGAGATTCAAGAACGGGGCCATCTTCCCATTATCGCTGGAGGAACAGGTCTCTATGTCCAGAGTCTCTTAGAAGGTTATCACCTAGGAGGGGATGTTGCTCATGAGGATATCCTAGCCTATCGGGAGTCCTTGTCCCCTCTCACTGATGAAGAACTATTTGAGCGAGTAGCAAAAGAGGGAATTAAGATCCCGCAGATCAATCGTAGACGGGCCATGCGAGCTTTAGAGATTGCCCATTTCGGTCAGGACTTGGAAAATCAAGCTCCTGCCTATGAACCCTATATCATCTGTTTAGATGATGATCGCCAAGCCTTGTATGACCGCATCAATCAACGGGTGGATCTCATGGTTGAGCAGGGCTTGATAGAAGAAGCCCAGTGGCTCTATCACAACCATCCTGAGGTTCAGGCGGCTAAGGGGATTGGCTACAAGGAGCTCTTCCCTTATTTCAAGGGTGAGCAAAGCTTAGAGGAGGCCCTGGAGCAACTCAAACAAAATACACGCCGTTTTGCTAAACGCCAGTTGACCTGGTTCCGCAATCGGATGATGGTCCATTTTTACCAGATTGGAGAAGAAGGCTTTAAGGAGCGGGTTCTTCATGATATAGAAAGATTTTTAGATGATAGAAACTGAGAAAAAACAGGAGCGGGTCCTCATTGTCGGTGTCGAGCTCCAAGGGATGGAAAACTTTGACATGTCCATGGAGGAGTTGGCCAGTCTAGCCAAGACAGCCGGGGCAGAAGTCGTAGGTGTCTACACTCAGAAGAGAGAAAAATACAACAGCAAGACCTTTGTCGGTTCTGGAAAGCTAGAAGAAATTGCCCAAATGGTCGATGCGGATGAGGTTTCGACCGTTGTCGTTAACAACCGTTTGACCCCTCGCCAGAATGTGAATTTAGAAGAAATTTTGGGTGTGAAGGTCATCGACCGGATGCAGCTGATTTTGGATATCTTTGCCATGCGGGCACGAAGCCACGAAGGAAAGCTCCAGGTTCATCTAGCCCAGCTCAAGTACCTCTTGCCCCGTCTCGTGGGTCAAGGGATCATGCTCAGCCGTCAGGCCGGGGGGATTGGTTCCCGTGGACCGGGAGAAAGTCAGCTGGAGTTGAACCGCCGGAGTGTCCGCAATCAAATCACCGATATCGAGCGTCAACTCAAGGTGGTCGAGAAGAACCGTGAAGTGGTCCGGGAAAAACGCCTAGAATCCCCCATCTTTAAGATTGGCTTGATTGGCTATACCAATGCCGGCAAATCAACCATTATGAATGCCTTGACCAGTAAGACCCAATACGAGGCAGATGAACTCTTTGCGACCTTGGATGCGACCACCAAGAGCATTCATCTAACAGGCAATCTACAAGTAACTCTGACAGATACAGTTGGTTTTATTCAGGACTTGCCGACAGAGTTGGTGACCAGTTTTAAGTCGACCCTGGAAGAAAGCAAGAATGTGGATCTCTTGGTCCATGTCATCGATGCCTCTGATCCCAACCATGAAGAGCATGAAAAGACAGTTCTTCAGATCATGAAGGATTTGGAGATGCTGGAGATTCCACGCTTAACTCTCTACAATAAGGCTGATAAGGTCGCGGACTTTACTCCTACTCAGACACCTTATCGCCTGGTTTCGGCCAAGGATCCCGATAGTCGGACTAAACTGCAGGACATTCTACTTGAAAAGATGCAGGAGCTCTTCCATCCCTTTACGATTCAGGTTCCTTTTGATCAAGCCTACCGCATCCATGAATTGGAGACAATTGCCATATTGGCTGAGCGTTCCTATGAGGAAACTGGTGAGGTCATAACAGGCTACATCGCCCCTAAAAATGCATGGAGACTAGAGGAGTTTTATCATCATGGATTATCTTAATATCGCTCTCAGCTATGGAGGCTATACCAGTCTAGACAAGGTCTATTTGGAGCGGGTCTTAGCGGGATTGACAGAAGAGCAAAAGCTCCAGTTTATCACGCCACCGCCCAGTGTCATCAATGCCTATTTTGCTGAGCTTTACCAAAAGAAGAGCCCCAAAGCAGCAACAGACTATTATGAACAAGTCACTGAGGCCTTTGACCTCTATCAGACCAGTCCTAGCTTTGAGGAGGACAAACCATTTGTCCGTCTCAATCTGTCAGGCAAGGCCTATGGCTTTTGCTACCGAGAAAAGGGCTTGGCTCAAGTCTTTGCTCAGCAAGCAGAAGCTATTCGTATGGACCTCTTGTTTGAGATTGCGCAAATCTTCCCTCACTATCTCGTCTATGAAGAGGAAGGCTTGATCTTGATGCGTCCGGTGAACGATCAAGAGGTGGTGGAGACCAAGGAATTGTCAGCTTTGTCTCAATTTGAAGAGTTTTCAGATGGCAGCATCCGCCTGACTGGCTACAACCAGGACGAATTGTCTCAATTGGCTAGGGCCTACCCAGGAAAAATCGCCGTTCGATCGAAAAATCGGACCGCTATGATCTATATAAGTTAGAAAGAATACAATGGAAATTCAATTTTTAGGAACAGGTGCGGGCCAGCCGTCCAAATCTCGTAATGTCTCAAGTCTAGCGGTCAAACTCTTGGATGAGATCAATGAAGTTTGGCTCTTTGACTGTGGAGAAGGGACACAAAACCAAATCTTAGAAACCAGCATCCGTCCTCGAAAAGTCAGCAAGATTTTTATCACCCACTTACACGGGGACCATATCTTTGGTTTACCAGGTTTTCTCTCTAGCCGGGCCTTTCAGGCCAATGAAGAGCAGACGGATCTAGAGATTTATGGACCGGTTGGGATCAAATCCTTTGTCTTGACCAGCCTGCGAGTTTCCGGTTCACGCCTGCCTTACAAGATCCATTTTCATGAGTTCGATGAAGGTTCACTTGGGAGAATCATGGAGACCGATAAGTTCACGGTCTATGCCGAGGGCTTGGACCACACCATTTTCTGTGTCGGCTACCGGGTCATGCAGAAGGATTTGGAAGGGACCCTAGACGCAGACAAGCTCAAGGCAGCAGGGGTTCCATTTGGACCACTTTTTGGCCAGGTCAAAAATGGCCAGGATGTTACCCTGGAAGATGGTACCAAGATCATTGCTGCGGATTATATCTCAGCCCCTCGACCTGGTAAGATCATCACCATCCTGGGAGATACCAGAAAGACCAATGCAAGCGTCAGACTTGCCGTCAATGCAGATGTCCTCGTCCATGAGTCAACCTATGGCAAGGGCGATGAGAAGATTGCTCGTAAGCATGGCCACTCGACCAATATGCAGGCGGCAGAAGTGGCGCGTGAAGCAGGAGCCAAACGCCTTCTACTCAACCATATCAGTGCTCGCTTCCTCTCCAAGGACGTCAGTCAATTGCGCAAGGATGCCGCGACTGTGTTTGAGAAGGTCCATGTGGTCAAGGACTTGGAAGAAGTGGAGATCTAAGATGCGGACTATCATCATCACAGGAGCGAGTGGAGGCATAGCACAGGAAATGGTCAAGCTCCTTCCTGAGGACCGGCTTATTCTCTTAGGCAGAAATCAAGAAAAACTAGAACAAGTCTATGCTGACCATTCTCAAGCCGAATGCATCGGGATCGATATCACCGATTCATTAGCTGTCAAAAAGCTCGTCGAAGAGCTCTATCAGCGCTATGGGCAGATCGATGTCTTGGTCAACAATGCAGGCTATGGGATCTTTGAGGCCTTTGATTGCATTTCTGACCAGCAGGTGCGAGAGATGTTTGAGGTCAACACCTTTGCCCTCATGAACCTCTCACGCTTGATTGGTGCCCACATGAAGACAGCAGGCAAGGGGCACATCGTCAATATCGTAAGTATGGCAGGACTGGTCGCAACAGCCAAATCCAGCCTTTATTCGGCGACCAAGTTTGCGGCCATTGGCTTCTCCAATGCCCTGCGGTTAGAACTCATGCCCTTTGGTGTCCATGTGACGACGGTCAATCCAGGCCCCATTCGGACTACTTTCTTTGACCAGGCAGACCCCGATGGAAGCTATGTCAAGGCTGTAGACCGCTATATTTTGGAGCCTGACTTTGTAGCCAAGAAGATTGTGAAGAACTTTGGAAAAGCAAAACGCGAGCTCAATTTGCCTTGGCTCTTGAACCTGACCCACAAGCTCTATACCCTTTTCCCTCGTATCTCGGACAAGCTAGCCAGCAAGATGTTCAATTACAAATAGGAGGAGCCAGATGGCAGCAAATATCCAAGCCTATTTAGAGAACCTCCGGCAACCCTGGGGACAGATCTATTATGATATCCTTTTTGCTCAATTAAAAGACATCAAGGGAAAACGGGTCCTTGATTTTGGCAGTGGCTTCGGTCTCGTGGCCAATCGCCTGGCGCAAGACAATGAGGTCCTTGCTGTAGAACCAAATGAAGAAATGGTCGCCTTGCGGGTCCAAGACCATCCCTATCAGCAACTGGTCGGAAGTCTGGATCAGTTGGCAAGTCTTGAAGATGCCAGCTTTGAGGTCATCCTCTGCCACAATGTTTTGGAGTATGTAGAGGATCGTGAGGCAGTCCTCAAGGAATTCACCCGGCTCTTGAAACCAGGTGGCCTCCTCTCCATTGTCAAGCACAATGAAGTTGGGCGCGTCCTACAGACTGTCGTCTTTGAAAATGATACTCAGAAGGCGCTTGATCTCTTAGCCGGCCAAGATTTGGAAACCCACTCCATGGGCTTGGCCCAGGCCTATGATTTAGATAGAGCAGTAGAAGACCTATTCCTCGAAGTCCAGGATTACCAAGGAATTCGTGTCTTTTATGGCTTACAGGACAATCGCTTCAAGGGCCAAGAAGGATGGCGAGAGTCCATGCTCAAAATGGAGCTGGCCGTTTGCCAGAAATCCCCTTATCGGGATATGGCCTTCTTCCAGCACTATACCTTAAAAAGGAGTTAAGATGTTAGAGTATAAACAAGAGATTCCAGCGATGGCAGACCTAGTCGCACTCTACAGCTCGGTCGGCTGGACCAATTATACCAACAACCCAACTATGCTAGAAGAAGCTGTCAAAACCAGTCTCTGGCAGTTGGCCGTCTATGATGAGAAAGAGTTCGTCGCCTACATTCGCTTGGTAGGTGATGGCCACTCTGTCATTTTTGTGCAGGACCTCCTGGTACGACCAGATCACCAGCGCCAAGGTATCGGAAGGAAACTTTTAGAAGAGGCTTTAGCGACCTTCCCCAATGTCTATCAACGACTCCTCGTCACGGAACGGAGCGAGAAGAATCTTGCCTTTTACCAATCTCTGGGCTTTGTTGAACTTTCAGAGCAAGCCTGTACAGGGATGATTTATAATAATTGACGGAGAGAGAGTGGGACAGAAATCGGTAATTCGTTAGAATTCGACTTCGTCGTCCCACCTCCGCACAGTTGAGTAGGGCTGTAAAAGCTGATGAAACCAGCGTAGTAGAGCCCACTCAACCACTGCGTCTTGCTCGACAATCCAAAAACAATTAAGAGGCTAGGACTTTTGTCCCAGCCTCTTTTCTTGTTTTTCCTGACATTCCTTGTAAATAATGGTAGAATAGAGCTAGATAAATGAATACGTTGATGAGTAATTCAACTTGTGAGAATCTTTCATCCTATATAGTCCTCTATCTAACTTTTGGAAGTTTTCTATTATTGGAGGTAGACCTATGAAAAACAAAGGTTATTCCCTTTTACTCCTAGTTCCCATTTTATTCTTAACGATGGTTCTAACCAGTTGTAAGATCATGACATCGAGCGATTACAAAAAGGCTAAAGAAGTTGTTAGCAGTGAGCTTGCTCAAGCTGGTCTTCATGGAAAAGTAACCATCACCAAGTTATCTTGGACTGCCCTAGAATTCCCAACTTATCATGTAAGCTACACCTACTCTGAGAAAACCTACGATGATCAAACGGTACGATTGGAAAATGAAACAACTTTTCATGATGACTGGTCAAGTTCATCTATTATTTTTCTTCCAGACTATAAGAAAGTGTTTTTAGAGCAGAAATCCATAAAAAATATCGAGGAAAAACTAGAGAAGGAAATAAAGAAGCAATCTCTCGGCCTTCCAATTGAATTCTCTATCTTTTTAAGTAGATAAATTGTAAAATATAGTGCAACAAAAAAACTCATAGCGTTTCATTGGGGTAAACTGTAAGTATTCACACAAA
>NZ_JAHZQQ010000043.1 GCF_019930045.1 Streptococcus australis
TTGTGTGAATACTTACAGTTTACCCCAATGAAACGCTATGAGTTTTTTTGTTGCACTATATTTTACAATTTATCTTTCATAAAAGAGACCTCACTATTTTGTAATCAATACAACTATTATACTATGTAAGCGCTTTTATAGCAAATTCTAAACAAGAAAAAAATCGAGGCAAATTTGCCTCGATCAAAAGATGTTTATTTCACATGATCTTTTAATTCTTCTTGAGCTTTTTGGTTAGACTCTGCTTGCTCTTTCTTCCATTTTTCAAGAGCTTTGTTGTAGTCTTCGGTTTTTACAGCCTTATCTTGAAGTTCCATACCTTTGTAGACAACGTTGTCTTTCCCTTTACCACCGGTCCAGCCAAATGGTGCTGAGAATGGTACAACACGAGTCAAGAATGGACGACCAGTCTTAGAAGTGGTTGGGATGACCAAAGCACTATCTGTCAACCAAGCTTGAGCTGCCGCATATTTCTCATAACGTTTGTTAAGGTCTTGTGTTTCAGCTCCTGCTTCTGTTACCATCTTCTCAAAGTCGTACAAGCCAACTTTCTTAGCTGCCTCATTGTTTTCGCTTGGGTCAAATCCAAGGAAGGTACGAGTGTTTTCACCAGAAGATGCTTTCAAGATATCAAGGTAAGTTGATGGGTCTTGATAGTCAGGGCTCCATCCAACGTTATCTGAGATATCCCAGTCTTCGTCTTCTGCTTTAGCAGCAAAGAGGGTTACGTTCAAGAGGTCTTCTTTTGATACCATATGGATATCGACAACGACGTTTTCTTTTCCAAGCGTACTTTCAACTGATTGTTTGAAGGATTGAGCACGTTGAACCTTAGATTGAGTCGTTTGGTCTACTGGCATATCCAAGTGGATTGGGAATTTCACGCCATCTGCTTCAAGTGCAGATTTCGCTTTGGCAAACTCTTCTTTGGCTTGTTTTGCGTTGTAAAGACCATTTTGACCATCGTCAAGATTTGCATCTTTCCACTCGTCTCCATAAGTCACCAACTCAGATTTAACCATCTCACCGAAGGTCTTACCATCTGCTTGAACGAATGTAGGTGGGATGTACAAGTTACGGATCAGTTTGCTTGCTCCATCTTTACCATTTGCTTGGGCAGCATAGGCTTCACGGTCAAAGGCAAAGCTGATTGATTGACGGAAGTCTTTGTTCAAAAGAGCTTTCTTAGTAGATGATTTTTCTTCATCTGTTGTTTTTGAAGTGTACTTGTATGACTGACGGTCGATATTCACACCGATAACGAAGGTGCTGGCATCTTGAGGAGTGTAGATGATTTCATCTTTAAACTTCTTAGCTTGGTCTGTAAATCCAGGTCCAGTTGGGAACAATTTAGCAAGGCTAAGAGCGTTGTCCTCAAATGAGTTCGCCAATTTACTTTGGTCTTGTCCATCATAGTATTCGAGCTTAACGTCTGTGATGTGAACATTATCCTTATCCCAGTAGTTTTCATTCTTGCTCATCTCGATAGATGATTTAGAAGTGAAGCTCTTCAAGATGTATGGACCATTGTAAAGAAGTGAGCTAGTGTCACTTGCTTGGGCAAATTTATCCCCTTTTGATTCAACGAATTTCTGATTGATTGGGAAAGTGATCCCAAGAGTCAACTTAGAATTCCAGAAAGGCTCTGCCTGGTTCAAAGTGATTTGAAGGGTATGATCATCAACTGCTTTAATGCCTACATTTTTGAAGTCTGAAGTCTTACCTTCAACATAATCATTCAAGCCCTTGATAGAGTTTTGAATGATGTAGAGCATTTCAGACTTGTGGTCAGCGGCATACTTGATCCCTGCAACGAAGTCATCTGCTGTCACATCCGCATACTCTTCCCCTTCTGAATCATACCATTTGGCATCATCACGAAGTTTGTAAGTATAAGTCAAGCCATCTTCTGAAACTGTCCAATCTTTAGCAAGCGAAGGAATCAAATTTCCATACTTGTCGTTTTCAAACAAACCATCGATCAAGTTTCCTGTGATTTCGTGGGTTGCAGCTTTACCAGATGTGATGTAGTTCAAGTTTTCAGGTTCAGTCTCATAGACGTAAGAGAATTTTTGACCTGCTTCACTTGATTTTGAGCTTGAGCTTGATGATTTAGAACCACCAGAACATGCTGCAAGAATACCTGCTGAAAGAAGAGCTACTCCTGCAAGAGCAATGACATTTCTTTTTTTCATTGTTTACTCCTAATAAATTTTTAAGGTTGTCTTAAGATTATACCACAAAGATTTTCAGAAGAGAAGTAATTTTCTGAAAATTTATTAAATTTTGTAATTTTTCTTATCCTTAGCATTTATTAAAGTGTGAACCATAGTCTACAAAGGCCTTAACATCGCTGGTTTTGCCCTCATGAAGGTCCCGAACAATTTTCGAACCTACGATGACACCATCCGATACCTGATTAAAGCGTTGGATATCTTCTTGGGTGGAGACTCCAAATCCTGTCAGAACTGGAATAGTGGCCAAGTCTCTCAAGGTCGCCAAGTGCTGATCCAAGTCGTCCCGGTAGTTGCCCATTTTCCCAGTAACTCCATTGATGGCTACCGCATAGATAAAGCCTTCTGCTTCTTGGATCAAGGCCTTTTGGCGTTCGATGCCTGTGGTCAAGCTGACCAGGGGTACAAGGGCAATATCACTCCCTTCCAAGTAAGGCGCTATCATATCGGCATGCTCATTTGGCAGATCGGGAATAATTAACCCTTTGACGGAGGTAGAAGCCAATTCTTTTATAAAGGCTTCAATCCCATATTGGTAGACTGGATTGATATAGGTCATAATGACCAGGGGAATCTTGGTCTCTTGTTCTTGGAGTTTTTTTACAATAGCGGTTAAGGTCACTCCCTTGGCCAAACTACGTTGCCCAGCCATCTCGATGACTGGCCCATCCGCTACAGGGTCCGACCAGGGAATCCCCACTTCAATAGCCGATGCTCCACTTTCTTCTAAGAGCTGAATAGTATCAAAGAGACCGTCCAGTCCACGCTCATGATCGCCTGCCATAATGTAAGGGACGAAAATTCCACGCTTGCTGTCTTTAATAGCTTGTAAATGCTGAGTTAGTGTTTTGGTCATCTCTACTTCCCTTCTGCTTCAAACCGTTCTTTCACCTGCATGACATCCTTGTCTCCACGACCAGATAGGCAGACGATGAGCGTTTGGTCCGGAGCCATTTTTGCTGCGACTTTTTGCGCTAGAGCGATAGCATGACTGGACTCCAATGCTGGAATGATCCCCTCCAAACGAGAGAGCAACTTAAATCCTTCGAGGGCTTCTTCATCCGTGATGGAATCATAAGTAGCCCGCCCAATTTCATTAAAATAGCAATGCTCTGGCCCCACACCAGGATAATCTAATCCAGCAGAGATAGAGAAAGCCTCCATGATCTGTCCATGGGCATCTTGAAGCACTTCCATCAAGGCTCCGTGAAGGATTCCTGGACGACCTTTGGCAAAGGTTGCCGCGTGTTTGTCCGTAACCAAACCAAGACCAGAGGCTTCTGCTCCGTACATGGCTACAGATTCGTCTTCTACGAATGGGTAGAACATGCCAATGGCATTGGAGCCCCCACCGATACAGGCTAGGACCGCATCAGGAAGTTTTCCACCCGAGACTTCAGCAAACTGACGTTTGGCTTCCTTACCAATCACGGATTGAAAATCTCGGACAATCTCTGGGAAGGGAGCTGGTCCAAGGGCTGATCCCATGATGTAGTGGGTATCATCAATCCCAGCTACCCATGCACGAAGGGCTGCATTGACCGCATCTTTCAGCACGCGCGATCCGTCTGTCACACTATGGACTTTTGCTCCCAAGAGCTCCATCCGAAAGACATTGAGGGCTTGGCGTTTGACATCTTCTTCCCCCATGTAGATGGTACACTCCATCTCAAAGAGTGCTGCTGCCGTCGCTGTTGCCACTCCGTGTTGACCAGCCCCTGTCTCCGCGATGATTTTCTTCTTGCCCATCCGTTTAGCCAGCAAGACCTGACCAAGGGCATTGTTAATCTTGTGGGCCCCTGTATGGTTGAGGTCTTCCCGTTTCAGGTAGATTTGTGCTCCACCGATGTGCTTGGAGAGACTTTTGGCGTGGTAAAGTGGAGTCTCCCGACCGACATAATTCTTGAGCAAGTCATCCAATTCCGCCTGAAAGCTTGGATCTGCTTTGGCTTCTCTGTACGCCTTATCCAGTTCGATCACGGCTGTCATCAGGGTTTCTGGGACAAACTGGCCCCCAAATTTTCCATAAAACCCTTTTTCATCCGGTAGTTGATAGTTCATGCTTTCGCTCCTTCTATAAATGCTTTTATCTTTTCTATATCTTTGCGTCCGTCTGTTTCGACCCCTGAAGAGACATCCAGGGCATAGGGCCGAAAGGTCTCTCGAGCTTGGCGGACATTATTCACTGTCAAGCCCCCTGCAATAAAGAAGTCCTGCCGGATCTTCTGATCTTTCAGCAAGTCCCAATCAAAGGTTTGCCCACTCCCAGCTACTGGAGCATCAAAGAGCAGATAATCGGCCTGGCTTGACACTTGGGCTTCCCCATCTCTGAGCTGGATCGCGCGAATGACGGGAACTGAAATATTTGGAATCTGAGCTTCATCAAACGTTCCATGAATCTGAACAATGTCTAAGGGAACCTGAGCAATGGCTTGCTCCAAGTCCTCTAGACTTGGTGAGACAAAGACTCCGACGATTCTGGTCTTGCCAGTCACCAGTCTCGCCAATTCGTGGGCTTGCTCCAGACTGACTTGTCGCTTGCTCTTAGCGAATACAAAGCCGATATAGTCTGCTCCTGCTAGGACAGCTGTCTCCACGGCTTCCACTGTAGACAGGCCGCATATTTTAACCTTTGTCAATTTGTAACTCCTTGACCTTTTCTGCTACATCTCCTGCTGTCATGAGGGCAGTCCCTACCAAGATCCCATTAAAGTAGGGAGCGACAAGAGCCGCATCTTCCCCATCAAAAATAGCGGACTCCGATATATAAACTGGCTGGTCTTTGAAATGCGTGGACAATTCAAGACTGGTATTCAGATCCGTTTCAAAAGTGACCAGGTTCCGGTTGTTGACCCCAATGATGTCAGCCCCGATCCGATGGGCGATTTCGAGCTCAGGTAAGTTATGGGTCTCTATAAGCACTTCCAAACCGAGCCCCGTCGCAAAGTCGTAGAGTTCTTTGAGCCGGGCTTCGGGCAGAGATGCGACAATCAAGAGAATGACCGTCGCTCCGGCATTGCGAGAGCGAACGATTTGCTTCTCATCGATGATAAAGTCCTTAGCCAAGGTTGGAATTGACACCTGGGAAGAAATCTCACCAAGGTAGTCTAGATCTCCCTTGAAAAAGACTTGGTCCGTCAGGACTGAGATCATGGCTGCCCCGTTTTCTTCATAGGTCTTGGCTTGGGCGACAATATCCACATCCAAGTTAATATCCCCCATACTAGGGCTGGCTTTCTTCACCTCAGCAATGATCTGCAAGTGCTCTTGATGGCTCTTGAGAAAATCATAGAGGCTGTAGGTCTGACGAAGAGGCTGTAGGTCTTCCATGACCATTTGCGCCACTTCTTTTTCTTTTTGTTCTAGGATCGTCGGTAGAAAGGCTTTACTCATACTTGAACCTCTTGTAAGTGTTGCAATTTAGCAAGGGCAGAACCATCCGCAATCAATTGACGCGCAAGCTCCACACCTTCTTTGATGCTTGCCACTTTTCCATTGGCATAGAAACCAAGACCAGCATTGAGAACTGTCGTTTCCAGATAAGGGCTGGCTTCATTCTTCAAGACACTGAGGAGAATTTCTGCATTTTCCTTGGCATCGCCACCAGTTATTTCAGACAGCTCCACCTTGTCCATCCCCAGATCTTCATAGGTAAAGGTATGCTGGCTGATTTTGCCGTCTTCTAGGAGGGTATAGGTATTGGTTCCATATAGAGCTGCTTCGTCCATATTGTCAGGACCAGTGATGACGACGGCACGTTTGCGTCCCAGTTGCTGGATGGCACGCGCGACAATCTCTTGCAACTCAACACGATAGAGCCCCATGAGTTGGGTTTCAAGATCCAGTGGATTGGCCAGTGGACCGACCAGGTTCATAATGGTTGGAATCCCCATCGCTTGACGAGCAGGGCCAATGAAGCGCATAGCCGGATGCATGGTTTGCGCAAAGATAAAGGCCAAGCCAACCTCGTCCAAGGCTTTAGAGAGGGTCTCTGGCGAGGCAGCCACGTTGATGCCCAGCGCTTCAAGGACATCTGCAGAGCCTGACTTAGAAGAAACAGAGCGATTGCCGGCCTTGGCCATGCGGATCCCTCCAGCAGCCAAAACGAAGCAAACAGTCGTCGAAATGTTAAAGCTATAGGATTGATCACCGCCAGTCCCACAGTTACACATGGCATCTGAGAAGGTCTCTGACAATACCGTCGCATGGGCCTTTAAGGCACGTACAATTCCGGTAATTTCGTCTGCTGTTTCTCCCTTGGTTTTGAGTCCCATCAAAAAGGCAGCGATTTGACTCTCTGATAGTTGGTTTTGCAAGATTTGATCAAAGACTTCTTGGACCTGCTCTTGCGTCAAGTCTTGGCGATTAGAGATTTGTAAGAATAGTTCTTTCATAAGGGTTTCCTCTTGTCTTTTCTACACGTTTCAATAGAAATTTTAGTTGCTTGGAACTGCTGGTCTAGTCTAGGACCAGCTTCACAAAATTTTCGATCATTTTTAGACCATCTGGACTGCCGATACTCTCAGGATGATACTGAAGTCCGTAGATGGGCAGGCTCTTGTGTTGGATGGCCATGATTTCTTGGTCGTCCGTGGTAATGGCCGTGACCTCAAATTCTTCTGGCATTTGGTCAACGACGATAGAATGGTAACGCATGATGGGCACATCATTTTCAATGTCCTTGAAAATGGGAGATGGTGTTTCAAAGGTAATCTGACTTTGTTTGCCATGCATGACATTCTTAGCCAGGCGCAACTTGCCACCAAAGGTCTCAGCTAGGGCTTGGTGGCCTAAGCAAATCCCCAACATAGGTTTCTTACCTGCAAAGTCCTTGATCATGGCTTCCATTTTCCCAGCATCTGCTGGCCAGCCTGGACCTGGAGAGAAGACGAGGGCATCTGCCTCTTCCGCTTGCTCATACAAGCGCTCATCATCATTTCGCAAGACCTCTACCTCTGTAAAAGTTCCCAAGTATTGGGCCAAATTATAGGTGAAGGAATCGTAATTATCCACTAATAAAATCATTGAACATCTCCTATTCTTGTCATCGATTTTGCCTTGTTAATCGTTTCGTAAAATTCATTCTCTGGAACACTGTCGTAGACAATCCCTGCTCCTGCTTGGACGTAGGCCTTTTGATTCTTGAGGATCATGGTCCGGATGGCAATGGCGAAGTCCATATCCCCTGTCGCTGAGAGGTAACCAATAGCTCCCGCATAGACGCCACGTTTTTCCTGTTCCAATTCATAGATCCGACGCATGGCCCGAATCTTAGGAGCCCCAGAGACTGTTCCCGCTGGTAGTGTCGCTTTCAAGGCATCGAGAGCTGTTAGGTGTGGCAGGAGTTGCCCCTTGACCACACTGGTCAGGTGCATAACATAGCGGAAATATTCTACTTCCATATACTTGGTCACTTCGACCGTCCCGTTTTGAGCGATTTTCCCGATATCATTGCGGCCAAGATCCACCAGCATGCGGTGCTCGGCTGTTTCCTTGATATCGTGAAGGAGTTCATGAGCCAGGGCTTGGTCCTCTTCTTCCGTCGCTCCACGAGGTCGAGTTCCGGCGATCGGATTGGTGGTCACCTCTCCCTTCTTCACCGATACCAGACTTTCAGGACTGGCTCCAATGATCTGGTAGTGACCAAAGTCATAGAAATAGAGATAGTTGGATGGGTTGGTCACGCGCAAATTCCGGTAATAATCCAAGGGATCACCTTCAAAATCTGCTGAGAAGCGTTGACTGAGGACACATTGGAACATATCACCTTCACGGATCAGTTTCTTGGCCTTCTCCACCATTTCCATAAAGACTTCCTTCTCGATATGATTGGTGAAGTGCAGGGCCTGCAAGGCCTGAGGAGTGAACTCGTTGGGCGCTTGGGTTTGCAGATCGGTCACCACTTGCCCCAGTGATTGGCGAACCGCATCATTGCTTCGACCAGAGTAGATATTGTCCTCCACCACATAGACTTTTTCCTTCTTGTGGTCAAAAATCAAATAGGACTCGTAGATGAAGAAATGCATATCTGGCGTCCCGATGGTATCCTGAGGAATAGATCCAATCTCCTCATAGACTCCGATCATATCGTAGCCCGCAAAACCGATAGCCCCACCGGCGAAAGGAAGATCAGACGTCAGTCCCTTGACCGTTACCTGGTGGAGGTAGTCAAAAGGATCTTGCTCCAGCACCTTGCCATTCTCATACAGGATACCATCCTGGTAGGTCACCTCAAATACTGGATTGTAGGCCACGATAGAAAAGCGGGCATTCTCCTTCTCACGCGGGATCGACTCAAGGATGACCTTATGGTCTCCCTGGACACGCATGTAAGCTAGAATGGGGGTTAAGGTATCAGCTGGTAAAATTTTTTTCATAGGAATTCCTTTCTTTTCCTAGGGGCGAAGCGATGCAAGTCCTGAACCAATCACTTCCAATCCTCTTCGAAGTTATCAAGCTGACCAACTTCAACAGAATACAAAAAACCTCACAGAGTAACACTCTGTGAGGGCATTAAATCAGGTTTAACACGGTACCACCTCAGTTAATGGTCAAAAGGGTAGAAAGCGACCATTATCTCTATCTCCTCTAACAAGGAGTCGCACGATAAGGGGTGCCTACCGAGAAGAATATGTGTTATCCTCTCCTACTTTAAACAATCAGCCCAATGTTCACTAACTCCGACTACCTGCTCACAATACCCGCAGGCTCCCTGAAAATCTTAGACTAGTTACTTTCTGATTTACTACATATTTTACTACATTTTTTTGGCTTGTCAAGAATTTTTTGACAGTTTATCCTAAAAAATCTACCCAGTCAACTCGACCAGGCAGATTCAATCCTATGTTTTAACCTTGAAAACGAAGCTTATTTGACCAAGTCACTCTTGAGATAGGCATCGACCATACGCTCTGTTGCCACCACAGAATCCACGTGGGTCCGCTCATAGGAGTGGCTAGACTCGATTCCTGCTCCGAGAAGACCATGCTTGACTTCTGCACCTGCGCTCATGGCTGCAGAGGCATCCGAGCCATAGAAAGGATAGATGTCCAGTTTGTAAGGGATGTTTTGCTCCTTGGCCAAGGCCACCAAGTGTTGGCGAAAACCATAGTGGTATGGACCAGAAGCATCTTTGACACAGATAGAAACCGTGTACTCGTCTGTCTGCTGGTCATCTCCCATAGCCCCCATATCGACTGCCAAATATTCGACCGCTTGAGCTGGGATGCTGGAGTTAGCCCCATGGCCTACCTCTTCAAAGACTGAAAAGGCAAAGTGAGTCGTTACTGGAAGGGTCACGCCTTCTTCCTTGTAGACGCGAAGGAGATTAAGCAAGATGGCAGCGCTGACCTTGTCATCCAAGTGACGAGACTTGATAAAGCCCGTATCTGTGACGATGGTCCGAGCATCAAAGCTGATAAAGTCTCCCACCTCAATCCCTAAGTCACGAGTTTCTTTTTCAGAGGTCACTTTTTCATCCAAGCGCACTTCCATATTGTCCTGGGTCCGCTCTACAGTTCCCGCATCCTTGTAGACGTGGCAAGAGGTTTGGTGGACAAGGATGGTACCCGAGTGGGTCTTACCAGTATTGGCCACATGGACCGTACAGTTTTCCCCTTCAATCATGTTCCAAGGGAAGCCACCGATGCGATCCAGCTTGAGACGGCCATCTGGTTTCACAGCACGGACAATTGCTCCCAAAGTATCCACATGGGCCGTGATGTAGCGGTGTTGCTCGTCATTCTCACCCTTGAGGACAACGGTTACGCCTCCCTTAGCTGTCCGAACAGGGCTGTAGCCCATGTCTGTCAAAGTCTTGACCAAGTAAGCTGCTACTTCTTCCGTAAAGCCTGTCGGTGATGCGATGGCTGTGAGCTCTTTTAGATATTCAACTGTTTGATTCATGAATTTCTCCTTCAATAATCTGCTAGTACGATTATAGCACGACTGCCCCTAAAAGACTAGCTCAGATAGAAAGCAAAAAAAGCTGGGACAAAAGTCCTAGCCTCTCAATTTTCTTTGGATAGTCGAGCAAGACGCAGTGGTTGAGTGGGCTCTACTACGCTGATTTCATCAGCTTTTACAGCCCTACTCAACTGTGCGGAGGTGGGACGACGAAATCGAATTCAAACGAATGACCGATTTCTGTCCCACTCTCTTTTGTTTATTTCGATCTTGATCCTATCTAAAGCTGCAGAAATTAGGTTCCCACAGAGAAGATAGGAGCTTTAGCTAGTCAAACCTCCGACCAGCTTATAAGCAGTTACCAAAGCATTTGTCATCGTATCACGGGTTGCTTTGAAGGACTCAATGAAGGCTGCACGGTGCTCTTCTGGGAAAAGCGTTGTATCATCTCCAAATTGAGCCAGTGTTTCATTCAAAGAAGCCAACTCTTCATCCATCTTTTTGATACCAGGTTCCAAGGACTTGAAGTAGTCATCTTGCTCAGATTTTGGCAACTTTTCTCCCAATTCATTGGCATATTTCTTATAAGTTTCAGCGAGTTTTGCATAAAGCGCCTTGATTTCACCGATTGTTTTCGCATTTTCAATTTCTTGGTCTGTTACCAAAACAACTTCTGGAGCTGTTGCTTGAGTGCCTGAGCCTGATGAAGACTGGCTGGAAGAACTACTTGTATCATCCGTCAATTCAAATTTCTTTGATGAAGATGATTTCTTCTTAGATGAGGAAGACTTCTTAGAAGAAGATTTCTCCACCTTACTTGAAGACTTCTCTGAAGAAGCCTTTGGTTTTGCAGTTTGATTTCCCGAACATGCGACCAAGGTAAAGACCGAGAGGAGGGTAATACCGCTTGCGACTAATTTTTTCATTGTTCTCTCCTATAAATATTTTTGCTTTTGTAAATTATATCTAAAATTATTTCGAATGTCAAAGCATTATAATATCTTAGTTCCTTCTGCTAGCAGTATATTTTTTAATATGAGATAGAACTTCTACCATCCATGACCCTTTCTTAAATTGTCGGACTTTTATCATTTGGGACAAAAGACTTGCAAACTGATAGATATTTAATTATAATCATTCTAAATAAGAAGTTAGGAGACAAGTATGACTGAAACCAAACATGGGGTTGATGCCTCATTTAATGACCGCTTAAATATCTTACGGGCTGGAGTCCTCGGTGCCAATGATGGCATTATCTCAATCGCTGGAGTTGTCATTGGGGTTGCCAGTGCGACCAGCAACCTCTGGATCATCTTCCTATCTGGCCTCTCTGCCATTCTGGCTGGTGCCTTCTCTATGGCGGGTGGTGAATACGTGTCTGTATCGACCCAAAAGGATACAGAAGAAGCCGCTGTGAGTCGGGAGCAAGCCCTTCTGGACCGTGATCCAAAAGCTGCCCGCGACTCCCTCTATGCGGCCTATCTCCAAAATGGGGAATGCGAAACGGCTGCTCAAATCATGACCGAGCGGGCCTTTCTCAAACATCCCCTCAAGGCCTTGGTGGAAGAAAAGTATGGACTGGAGTTTGAAGAGTTTACCAATCCTTGGCATGCGGCCATCTCGAGCTTTGTTGCCTTTGTCCTCGGCTCTCTTCCACCTATGCTGTCGATCATCCTCTTGCCAAAAGAAATCCGGATCCCAGCAACGGTGATCATTGTGGCCCTTTCCCTTCTCTTTACCGGCTACACCAGTGCCAAGCTGGGAAAAGCACCAACCAAGCAAGCCATGATCCGTAACTTGGTCATCGGACTACTGACTATGGGTGTTACCTATCTCTTCGGACAATTGTTTAGTATCTAAAAAAGCTGAGACTTCTGTCTCAGCTAAATTTGAAGATTTAATCCTCTAAAAAAATTTCCTTAGGTGAGTACGGACGTCAGCGAACTTCGTAGAAGTTCCATGACTTAGTTTTGGACCTAAGGTTCCAAAACTCCCGAGTGCCTGAAACAATTACGTTTCAGGCACTTTTCTCACAGCGGAAAGTTTTTGTTCTACTTAAATGACTAAAAATAAAAGTCATTATTTTAATGAATCATCTAGATAGTCTATGCAAAAAGTAGTTTGCCCACTTTCTAAGAGGCTGGAACAAAAGTCCCAGCCTCTTAATTGTCTTTGGATTGTCGAGCAAGACGCAGTGGTTGAATGGGCTCTACTACGTTGATTTCATCAGCTTTTACAGCCCTACTCAACTGTGCGGAGGTGGGACGACGAAATCGAATTCTAACGAATTATCGATTTCTGTCCCACTCTCTTTTCTTATGCTTCCAATAAGGCTTGGACTTGTTTTTCCAATCTTGCGATGGCTTCGTCTGTTAAGACCAATTCACCTGTTGCCCAGGCTTCTGGGTTAACGGTTGTTCCTGTGAATTCTCCCACTACTTGGGTACGAACGAATGGTAAGAGCGCTTGGTAAGCCGCAAACATTGGCTCGTGTCCTGCATTAGCGACTGAAGAGACAGTTACGATCTTGTCTTGAAGGGCAGATGGACCACGAGTTTCTGACAGGTCAAGGGCACGGCTAAGCCAGTCGATCAGGTTTTTCACTACACCTGGAATGGCAAAGTTGTAGACTGGTGAGAAGATCCAGATGGCATCCGCAACAAGGACCGCATCACGCGCTGCTTGCACTGCTGGCAAAGTCGGTGTTTCCAAATCTTGGTTCATCATAGGGATGTCCTTGTAGTCTAAGTAAGTCACAGTTGCTTTTCCTTCAAGAAGGCTTTCTGCTTTCTGAGCCATTTGGTGGTTAAAAGATCCTTGACGAAGGGATCCGACGATAAATAAAATGTTATTCATAGCTGTTTCTTCTTTCTGTTGTAAGACTATTTATTACAAAAACTATTATACACGGCTCAGATGTAATGTCAAGAATTACAACTTGAAATATCACTAATTTTTACTATTTATTTTTTTCTCTCAAAAAGCCTAATTTATCGAGCTTTCTATAGCTTTCTGACTCGAGTCACGATCCCATCCGGATCTGTAAACGCGAGCTCACTTGAGGTCAGCCAGGTGACAGCTACCTCCTGCTCTTTTGCTCTCTCGGCGATGGCAACCAAGTCTTCTTTCTTTTCTACGTGGACGACGTAATAGGCAAGGCCAGGAAGCTGGGCTTCCCGTTTGACCAAGTGCTTGCCGGCCCATTCATTGACTGCCAATTGATGGTGGTAGACTCCAGAAGCGATCCAGCTGGCAGATGGAACAGTAAACTTATTCAATAATTCCAGCACCTTTTGGTAAAAGGCGGACGCCAATCGACTATCTCTCACGGAGAGGTGGATATGTCCCATACGGGTAGCTGACGCTATCTGGAAGGGCTCCACCTTACGCCCCATTTCATAGATCTCTTGGGCAGAGAGCTCCTCCGTCACGCCGATGATACGGCCATCCTCACGGATATCCCACTCCGCCACTGGCTTATCCCGGTAGAGCTCAATGCCATTGCCCTCTGGATCTTCAAGATAGAGAGCTTCACTGTAGCCATGGTCTGCAGCCCCCACAAAGGGAACCTTCAGCTCAGCCATATGTTTGAAGACATCCGCCAAGTCCTCCCGACTAGGTAGGAGAATAGCCATGTGGTAGAGACCATAGCTCCCTTTAACGGCTTCGGTCCGATCCGTTTGGATGAGATGAACCAAGGGCTTACCACCAGCCCCAAGAAGGACTTCCTCCTCCGTCTGAGACAACATCTCCAAGCCCAACATTTGGGTGTAAAAAGCGGTCTGGCGCGCCAAATCCTTCACATTTAGCGCAACTTCTGCCAGGTAAATCTTGCTATTATAGGCGTAGGTCATAGGTGTCTCCTTGTCGGTTTTGTTATTCGTTGTAACATTTTATATTACATCATTATACACTCTTTTATAAAAGAAGCAAGAAAAATAACTCGACAGAAAACCCTCCTTAGAAAACTAAGGAGGGAATTTTCTGTTAAATATTATTAAGACTTACCCCTTAAACTCCTCGACAAATTTCTTGAGTTCAGCATCGGCTTCTGGTGTTGTTCCATGAAGCTGGCTGAGCATATCTAAAAGAGAAGCTGTCTGAGTCTCAATGGTCGCGTTGGTTTGGTTGATCTTGGCCACGATATCTGTCAGTGGCTCTACCTCTTCTTCCTCAAAGGTATCCACATAACGCGGGATATTGAGGTTGTAGTCATTCTCGACGATCTCCTCAAAGCTAGCCAGATGGGCGAACTTATCTATATCCTCTCTACTCTTATAGGCCTGGAGGATCTTCTCGATATGGGCATCCGTCATGATGTTCTGGTTCTTGCCCTTATCAAATTCTTTAGAGGCATCGATAAAGTAAACGTCTCGATTGGTCCTGTTCTTTTTGAGAATGATGACCGTCGTTGGGATGCTAGTATTGAAGAAGATATTGGCAGGTAGACCGATCACCGTATCAATGGCCCCTTCTTCTAGCAAGGCCTTGCGAATGGTTCCTTCCGCATTGCCACGGAAAAGGACCCCGTGAGGAAGGACGATGGCCATGACCCCCTTGTCCTGCTTGAGATGGTAGTAACCATGCAAGAGAAAGGCAAAGTCCGCCTTGGACTGAGGCGCAAGCTTGCCAAATGGGGAGAAGCGAGGATCTTGGAGGAAGCCGGAGCTTGCAGACCACTTAGCTGAGTAGGGTGGGTTCATGAGGACCCCATCAAAGTTGGTCGGCTCTTGGGTCGGCCAGTCTTCATCCAAGGTATCGGCATTATGCAAGAACTGGTTTTCCACCGGGACCCCGTGTAGGATCATGTTCATCCGAGCCAGGTTATAGGTAGAGGTATTGAGCTCCTGACCAAAGTACTGGACGGTTTGAGGCTGGTGAGAAAATTTCTTGGCATTGAGCAAGAGCGAGCCTGATCCCATGGTGGCATCGTAGATGGTAAATCCCTGCTCGTCTTCACGCCCTAAAAAGGCAATCTGGGTCATGAGCTTGGCTACAGGCTGGGGCGTATAGAACTCTCCTGCCTTCTTACCAGAGTCGGTCGCAAACTGACCGATCAAGTACTCATAAGCATCCCCAAGCATGTCACCCGCATGACCTGCCACATCTAGCACAGCCAGCTCTTTCATAACCGCAGCCACTAGCTGGTTTTGCTTTTGAGGTGTCGCCCCTAGCTTTTTGGAGTAGAGATCAATATCCTCAAAGAGATTTTCATAGAGGTCATCACTTTGCTCGATGTCTCGGAAGCCCTGAGCTAGATCTTCTAGCTGGAAAGTCCCTTCATTGACCCGGTCTACCAAGGCCGTAAAGGTTAAGTCTGGCTTGATGACATAGTTGAGCTCATCGGTGATAACAGTGATGAGATCCTCTTGAGAGTCTGGATCCTCATAGTAGGTTCGATAAAGCGCCAAGGCTTCATCTAAGCTCTCTGTCTCCTCCTCCATGGTCTCCGCCACGAAGAAGAGCAATTTATCTGAGAGGTACTTGTAAAAGATCATCCCCAAGAGATAGGACTTATAGTCATTGGCATCCATCTTAGAGCGGAGCACATCCGCTGAGTTCCACAGGGCTTGGTAGAGCGACTGGGAGGTTTGTGTTGTTTCCATAGTAATTCTTTCTGATTTCTTTTAAACCTTTTCTTGTTCCAGTGGGACGACAGCGAGGGTCTTGCCCAGACTGGCTAAGACTTTCAAGACAGTGTCCAATTGAGGACTTGTCTTTCCTGTCTCCATCCGAGCGATGACCGGTTGGCTGACCCCACTGAGTTCTTCTAGCTTCTTTTGGCTAATACCCTTTTCATGCCGAGCTTCGATCAGCTCTGTCATAATCGCGACTCGCAGATCACTTTCCAGGATTTCTTCCTTGGTGAAGAGCTCTGCTCTCACATCTTTCCAATTGCTGCCGATGGCACTATTCTTCATCTCTTAGCCCTCTTTCCTTCAAATCTTGCAACTCCCGCTTGGCTTTCTCGATCTCTCGTCTGGGTGTCTTTTGCGTCTTTTTGACAAAATGATGCAGTAAGACAAAGCTCCCATCTAGCCAAGCAACGAATAAAATCCGATCCCGCAAAGGTCTCAACTCCCAGATCTCCGCATCCAAATGCTTGATGTAGGGTTGGCCAGCACGTGTCCCTTGCTGGCTCAAAAGCTCGATATAGTCGTTGAGCTTATTAAGTTTGATCCGGCTGTCCTTGCAATCGTGACGAGCTAGCTCCCTCATGTAGTCCAAGACCGGTTGATTCCCTTGTTTGTCCTTATAAAAATATATAGTGTGCACAAAGCAGCCTCTTTTCGAATTTATTATAACTCTAAAGTTATTAAAAGTAAATACTTTTAAGTTATTAAATACTAAGGAGCACCCTTTGAAAAGACCAGAGGGGCTCACTTATACTATTCGAAAAATGCTGTGCTTAGGAATGCTGCTAAAGGGAATTTTTGAAGGTTAGATTAACATATCTTGTAAGGGTTTATTTAGTGTCTATATCTAGAAATTAATATAAAAATCAAGTATTTTTATTATTTAAGTAGAGTTACAAATTCACTAAAATATTTTGTTCTTAATAATATAGATAGTTCAGAATCCAAGGCTATACGACTTAAAGCTTTTTCTTTAAACTTTGAAGTTATTTGCGTGTTTCCTCTATAATCAATTATTTCTTTTTTTAAGTTACAAATCTTTAATATCCTTGAAAAATCAGATGAAGCCAAACTTTCTTCAACAATAGATTTAATTTTATTAAACGTTGAATCTACATCAAATTTAGAGGATAAGCTATCTAAAAATACATGAGCATCGTGTTCATTTGGTTCACCTTTTTCAATTGATAAATTGTAAAATATAGTGCAACAAAAAAACTCATAGCGTTTCATTGGGGTAAACTGTAAGTATTCACACA
>NZ_JAHZQQ010000044.1 GCF_019930045.1 Streptococcus australis
TTAGCTTACAGAACTGCTTGTGAAGCTCTAGAGGATGAGTTCAAGTAAATGTTGCACTTATTCTTGCAATTTATCAGTCATTTAAGAAGATGAAAAACTTTCCGCTGTGAGAAAAGTGCTAGAAACACTATTGTTTCTAGCACTCGGGAGTTTTGAGAGTAAAACAGTTTGGGAAACTGTTTTAGCCTGAGCCCGGAAATTAAAGAGCGAGGGGGTTCAAAACGAATTGAACACGGGCTGCGGATTGTGTCAAAAAGATAAGTTTTCCTAGAACCGAAAGATTCTGCGTCAAACTTCCTATTTTGACTTTATCCGCAGACGCCCTTTGTATCTTAATAAGTCATGGAACTTCTTCGAAGTTCGCTGACGTCCGTACTCACCTAAGGAAAGTTTTTCATAAGACTTTATTTTCAATCTAAAACCTCTATAATCTGATAGAGGTTTTCTCTGTATGCTTAGAATGGTAATTTACCAGCAAAAGCTCCCAATTTTTTCTTGGTTGCTGCATCAATTTCTTCGATGGCCGCATTGATAGCTTGAACAGTCATATCAGAAAGAGTTTCTGTATCTTCTGGGTCCACGACTGCCGGGTTAAATTCGATGGATACCACCTTTTTATCACCTGTCAAGGTAGCAACGACCAAGTCCTGAGCGGATTTGCCAACAAATTGAGAAGCCGCCAATTCTGCCTGACTTTGTTCCATTTGTTTCTGAAGCTTTTGTGCTTGCTTCATCATATTTTGCATATTCATCATAATGTTTTCTAGATTCCTTTCGTATCAAGGGTTTAGACCCCATTGCTTAATTTTCACTGCCCACTTCTGCCCATTTTTCTAAAAATCGTCAAATGCGTTAGCGACCTCTTTTTGTTGTGATGGGAACAAATGTGAGTAGATATTTATTGTTGTATTGATAGAACTATGTCCTAGTCGTTTCATCAGTGTGAAAAAGATATAATCCTTTCCTTCTCCTCTCCTCAATCCCTGATTTATCAAAAAGGCTACATGCGAATGCCTAAAATCATGGTTTCGGATCAATTTGAAATCTTCTGGCAATCTTTTCTTGAATGCTGCTCTAAAGTTGGAGACATTCGGAGCAGTCATAGGTTCCCCTGAAAATTGGAAAATCTGTAAATCATCTGTTGAATCAGTTAGCTTAGCCAGCTTCTGACTTTGAATTGATTTCCAAGTTTTCAACTCATCCACAAAAGCTTTATGGATATAGATTTCTCTATTTGATTGAGTCGTCTTTACAGATCCAATATGTATTTTCCCATTGCGATAATAGGCTGACTTACGGATCTTAATATATCCCTCGTCAAGAAAAACATCTCTCCAAGTTAAGGCAAGTGCCTCCCCCATACGAATTCCCGTAAACATGAGTACACGATACAGAAGTTTAAAAGGATACTCACTTTCTTCAAAATAAGATTCAAACTCCTTGAATTGTTCAGGAGTATAATAAGACATTTCTTTATGCTTTTCTGGAAGTTTCCGAATGGCATCACATGGATTATCCTGTCTATATCCTTTCGAAATAGCAATATCAAACAACTTATGAACAAAAATCATTTGTTGGTTAATATGCATTGGTGTAAGTGTCCCACCTTTTACACTTGGCTGTTCAATTAGCCAATCTCGATATTTTTTTACATCTTGAATGGTAACTGAAGACATATCAGCGTATTCAAAGAATCGCGATACATATTGGGTATAGTATGAGTTCTGGGTATCTACTGTACCTTTTTTATTTCCACGAAGCTCATCTTCTTCTTTTAACATTACATAAAGAGAGGAAATGGTAAGTTTTTGTGTATTCTGTATCTGATTTAACTTATGGATACGGTAATAAGCCGCATATTCCTCTGCTTCTTTTTTTGTTAAAAAATTAGATTTGCGATGTCGTATACGTTTGCCAGTTAAGGAACTTTTACCATCACTAATATCAACTAGCCACAGTCCATCATCCTGTTTTATTACCGCCATGCTATTTTTCTCCTTCAGTCATGACAGCGCTTTGAAGGTTCTCATCAATTATATCATTTTTTAATTGTATTTGAAAACCAAGAATGGATTCAACTGTAATAATCGGTACACGTCCAATACGTTTATTCCTATACCATTCAAATCCTTCTTGTACAAGCTGGCTTTTTGCCTTTCGTATTAATTTACTAGCTTGTGTTTCAGAATATCCAATCAATTCCATTAAATCATTTTTATCTACAACTTGAATCATCTATATCTATTCCTTTCTAATGTCCAATAACATAGGTAAATTGTTTGGCAGTTTCCGCATCAAATGTGCGGTAACTAATGATTCCTAACCCTTTTACATTACACTCTGAGACTAGAATTGAACCATCTGATTTGACCTGTTCCACAAATGAAATGTGCCCGTATATTGGATCAGCTCCAGCTTGTCCAGGGCTAAACGATAGAGCAGAGTGTTCTGTTGGTGTATGGGTTGTTGTGAAACCTGGCTTATTCATCCATTGTCCACCATTTCCCATAAATGGATCAAAGTTGACTCCGACTTGTTTTCCACGGTTGAAGACATACCAGGTACATTGTCCCCAAGGATAGGTACTAGTGATATATCCTGTGGTATCAATAGCTGTTGTCAGACTGTAACCTACCGGTATATCATTTGAAGTTACTCCTCCACCATCTCTAGTTTTTCCTGTAGTTTGTTCGGGTGCTTTTGGTGTTCCTCCATGTTCATCAATGAAGGCATCCAGTTTTTGCATGGTTTCAGCACGTCTTTTTCCCGATCCTGTGGTATCTGTGAAATAGACCCCGCCATCAGTTGCTGGATTGAGCGTTCCATTCGCAAACTTTTTAGCCTTGTCATCTTGAATTTTAAAAGTTTGGTTTTTATTTCCAATGATGGTTTGTTGGGTTAGTCCAATAACAGCAACTTCATCATTAAAGTTATTGGCATATTCTGGGTTGGAGTCATAGGCACCAAAACCAAACATATTGGCTCCAGGATTGGTGGCCACACCAGCAGTTCCAAGGGAACTTTCATTCAGTGCGATCGCAACGATTCCACGGACATCAAGATTTGATTTAGCTTCCCATTCGAGAAGCTTTTTTCCATTAATTCGGTTCTTATCATAGGAGATTCCTAACGTATCTAAAAAGCCGTCTAATTGCTCTGCTGTGATACCGAAGCGATGGACAAGTAGGTTGTGAGTATAGGGATCTCCATCTGACCAGTGATCCGCATAAGTCACTCCATTTTGGGATTGGGGTGAGCCATTTGTTCCGCCACCTCCGACAGCTCCCATAAGGATAATAATAATGAGGACTGGTAGAAAGAGAGGAATGAGACCGGCTAATAGAAACCATTTTAGTTTTTTCATCGAATCTCCTTTCTAGTTAATGTCTTATATAAGCAGTGAACAGGACAGTCCCAAAACGCCATTTTGCATCTAAAACGACTGAATAGGACTTAACCTGTAGGATGATTTGGTCTCGCTCTTGTTCTGTGACTGGAAATAAAAGAAGGAAATCGACTGAGCGTTTTCCTTCTTGGTAGGCCTGATAAAGAGTTTCTTCAAGAACTCTTGAAAAAGAAGTTCTTGAGCGTATCTTGGTATTCATATCATTCTCCTCTAAGTTGTCTTAAGCGTTCTGTTAATCGGTCTCTTCGTTCAATATTAGCTCTCAATTTATCGTCTCGTGTCATAGTCTTTCTATAAGCACGAGTGAAGGCATTGGATCCTTGAGCTTTGTACATGGCTTGAGGATCTTTATATTCCTCTAATTTGCGCTCAATACTATTAATGCGGAGTTGTTTAAATGGAGAAATCCATTCTTCTTTAAGAGTTTGAAATTCCTCGTTTGAACTTGATGTTGGCTCCGCTGTGATTGGGGATTCCATTGAAGGAGTTGGTGTTTTTTCTTCAACTGGTTTAACACTTTCAAGCGTTGTCTTTGTTTTTGGAATCCTTGGTTCTGGAGCATCTGGACTTGTTGGCGTCTCAAGTGTTTCTGTTGGGAGCACTTCATCGGGTTGGTGCTCTGATTCCTTATTGGTAAAGAAAGAACCAACATTTTGGAAGTGACTCTTGGCATTCATCATCATCCCAGCTCCGAAACCAGCACCTGCTAAGGCAAAGTTCCCAAGGTGTTGAGCAGATGAAAGACTTCTCGATGGTACTTGTAAAGCCACCTCTCTGGTCTTTGTGACTCCTTTTTCAACTTTGTTTCCAATGTCACTTGCCACCATTCGTGCTTTAGATCCAAGAATGAATTGAATCAGCTCAGCTTTGTATTTCCATAGAAGGAAATATACAAGTCCTTTTGAGACAACTGAAATGAGTAGTTTAAAGACAAGGCCAAAGATGATCAAGGATGGAAGAGTTTTAAGGATGCCATCAAAGCCTGTAATGACAATATTTTCAATCATTTTTTCAATGTAGAAGACTAATAGAGTTAATAGACTCGTGATAGCTGGGAAAAGCAGCCCACCAAACATGACTTTCAAGACGCCAAAAATCAAATCCTGCATTCTTGGTACAAAAGACATCAATAGCACAATCGGAAAGAGCAGGATCATCATCAAGACGAGTGTTTGCGCAATGACGTTTAACATCTGAATCAAAATAACCGGTATCGCTAATACGAAGGCTTCACAGATTTTGAAGATCACATAAAACATACGAGTGAAAATGAAATCAGGCATAGCTGAAACCCATCGGTTCTTTTCACCATCATCATTGGCTCCATTTCCTAGTTCATCTAGATATTTATTGCGATCTTTAGACTTAACTGCTTTAAAGTTTCCATTCTTATCGCCTGTTCCTAGTACCTTACTATCGTCAAAAGTCTCTTGTTTCCCATCTTGGCTATTCTTATATTTCCCGTTTTCTTGACCTGTATTGACAAAGACATAGGCTTTATAAGAAGTTTCTGCAATATAGCTATCTGCCATGGAATCGCCAATTTTAATGGATTTATTATTTCCATATTCCACCTTGATATTCGTGATATTTTTAGTGACATCTTGAGAGACATGGTTGATAGTATCAAGTAGATAAAGCCCACCTGATGTTCCAGCGATTGTTCCAAAATAACCAAAGCCAAGGATGAGAACGAGAAAGACATGAAGGAGAGTCCTTGCAAAAGCTCCTTTCGAAAAGAAAAACTGGTAAAAGAGATAGAACGCTAGAATCAGAAGTAACATCGAAACGAGTGATTGTTTTGCGACTCCGCCAGAACTTGAACCGATAAATCCTTTCCAGATATTCATCGCTCCATTAAATACATAGTTCTTGTAGTTGGAGTAGAGATCAATTTTTTCAAGAATTCGAATCAGCAAAGAAAAGAAGCCCACCACTGCGTTTAGAATGAAAAAGAAGAAGTTGACGAAAAGCTCATTAATCAGAACCCAAGCCCCGTTAAAGGAAGCGAACCCAGTAGGCTCCATGTAAGACTTGAGAGAGAAGATATCAACTCCCCTTAGTTTGTCAAAAGCTTCTTGCATGGATTCACCTCCTAACTAGCGTATTTATTTTCAAGGCTTGATGATACCGTAGCTTTCATTGGTTTTAGAAGCATATCAATATCTTCAAAGATGTTGTGTACGGAAATCATATTGAGATTGCCATACACGTCATAGTATAGGCATTGACCAGAGATCATATTGTCAATCCATTCGAGATTGCTTTCAGTGACTTCGAGATTGACATGTTTTAAGATATCTTCTCGTTCAGACTTTTCATAGAAAGCAAAGATAGTCCCAAATCCCGTTGTATCATCGTCATTTTCTGCATCATGTACAGATTGAGTAATCAGTGCCAAGGTATTGTTTTTGGAGCGTCCAATCCGACGCATATTTTTGATAACGGCTTTTCCTTCTGCGGACTTCATAAGAATCCATGCTTCATCAAAGAACTCAATAGTATCTTCATTTTCATTTCGTTCTCCAAAGTGAGTACAGAAAGCACCCAGCGCAAACATGAGGGTAATAGAGTTGCGTTCGTGATCTGAAATCTTTGTGGAATCGTCTTTTGGTAGCTTGAGGTTATTGACCTCAAGGATGGTCACTCGTGATTCATAGTTAAGTCCTCGAGTAGTCCCATCTGAAAAGGCTAGTTCCAAGATAGAGTTTGTGACAATTGAGGTCAGATAACGACCAACCGAAGCAATTTCAGAGGAAGTGGAGTCTCTAAGCACTTTTAGGACATGTTTAAAGCCGACTCTCTCACCAGCGACCCGTTTTTCTACAATCGCATTAATAGCTTCTGTGATAGCTGTTTTCTGATCCATCGTAACATCATCTACGGCTTGTAGTAAAAACTCAAGCATGTTTTTTGCGACCTCTACAGCTTGTTCTTTATCTAGAACGACAATAGGATCTAAGACTCCATGGTTTGATGGTAGTGAGCTATCCAGTGTCACAAAGTTAAAGTTCTCAATCTGTTTCTTGCGTTCAGGATAGAGACGTGCGAATTCAGGCGAGTTAATCACTTCTTGGTAGTGATTTCTAAGTTCACGTTTAGGGTCGATATAAAGGGTTTTAACATTTTGTAAAGCCACACTTAAAAAGATGATCTGGGCGAGAAAGGATTTTCCTTGTCCTGTTGCACCCGTAATGATGATATGCGGGTTCTTGGTAATCTTTCCAGCGATATCTTCCTTATTTCCCACTGTCGCATTGTAGAGTACAATATTCCTTGAGGAATCAATAGCTTTCTCAATATTGTCCCAACGCCCTGTCCAGTTATCTACTCGGCCGATATACCAACCGATACGGTTTCCAGAAGAGGTATTGGTGAAGGGCATGAGCTCTGAAAATCCACGAGCTGTGACCATATGTGTCCAGGTGCGAGTTTTCTTTTGGAGGTTTTCTCCATAGAGCAGGGCTTGAAAGAGATAAGGTCCGTCTTGAGAGGCCTCACTGATTTCAACGCCCATATCATCAAAGTAGTTCAAAACCACTTGCCGTCTTTGACGGAGTTGGTTCACACTAGAAGCAGAGACAATCAGATAGGCTCCATATTCGATGATATCTTCCTTGTTTCCGACTTTCTTCATTAAGTCCTTTAGGGAGATAGAGCCCATGATGATCTCGTCTTGTTGGACAGTATCAGTATTTTCTGCCTCTTCCATGATGTTTCTGTAACGTGTATTCGAGCGTCCCATTCGCCCCTTGATTTTACCAGTATCAATAAATTCTGCCTTGATTCGTAGCTCTACGGGAAAGTTCAAACGTTGGATAAATTCGCCAAGATGAAAACCGTTGAATTGAACAGGAAATTTACCAACCGGAAGAATCGTCACAAAAGAGGATCCATAAGGGCTTTCTAGCTTGAGGAAGCCACCTTTTAAGACTTTGATCAAGGTATCAGTGATATTGAATTGAGCACGATTGGCCAGTACCTCCTTCTTGTAGTGAGGGATATAGCGGAGGTATTGCATTCGCTGGTAATAAAAGAGTTCTTCATTGGATAACCGTTTTGCCCGAAGGACAGAGAAGGCTTGGAAAATGGTGAATTCATCACTTTTGTAGTCTTCATACCAAGTGGGACTTAATTCATATTCATAGCCCAGACCTTTTGCGATTTTTTCAGTAAACTCATTAAAGCTCTCATAGGCCAAGTCTTTGACGGTAGCTCCATGATTTTGTTTGCGTAAGGTCACGCCCACAACCCAGTCAAACTGATAAGGAATCTCCATTTCATCTGTTAGGCGATCCACCGTGTAAAGAAGAAGTTCTTCTCCTAGTTCACGACTGTCATCTGCTAGAGCGTCTGAAAAGTCTCGCATTTTCTCTTCTAGAAGATAGTCTTTAGGAATCAGAGATATTTCAAAGAACTTGTTTTTCTGGAGCTTCTTCATCATTTGAGCAACCGTAATTTTGTGTTTGCCCTTTTTTTCATCATCCGTAATCGTGATAGGAGTGTTTGGAATACGGTAATAAGCAACGACTGTTTGATCTTTTTTGAGAGCTAGATTTTCATGTGTTTCCCTAATAGGATAAGTTAAAGTAATACTCATAGGTCCTCCTTTTCTATAGATTTGTTTTTTCAAAGACAATTTCTTCTACAGGCTCTATTCGATCTTCGTGGTAGATAGCTTTTTTGTTTAGCTTAAAATCCCAGAAGTAAATCAGGTAATCTCCTATAAAGACGTGCATCTTTTTACCGTGAGGCTCGTATTCAGTATAAAATTTAGCCAATTTGTACGGAAGATACCAATAGAGCAAGAGAGAAATTGAGTGAGTGATTTTTGCGAGTGGCACAAAGATAAACCCTCCAAAGAGTAACATGGCCACAAAAACGATGATAAAGACAATGAAAAAGGACAACTGCATAGGTGTCGCAAAGTACCATAATCGAGTGCCCTTTTTTGTCTTAATTTCTTGGATCCAATAAGGTGCATTTAGGCCCTTACTGTAATCATAAAGTCTTTCTTCTTTCATGATTAAAGTCCTGTTTCAACTCCAAAAAGACGCAGGAACCAGCCGACTGGTTTTAGGATTTCTTGTCCTTTAGCCATCGAAACAATGACGGCATAGAAACCAACGACGTAGAAAAGCTGGAGCCAGGAACTATTTCGCCAAGCCTTTATAGCTAATGTTACAGCAATGGCTGTCAGGATCCAAATTCCATCGCCCTGGAGGAAGGTTCGTAGATTGTCTGTATTCATAGAGTTCTCCTATTCTTTATTATTTGCATAATTCAGTGGAATGGTGTGTTCTAGTTTAGTGACATAGTAGGTCTTTTCTTTTTCCGATAGGGTAAAGGTGAAGTTTTCCGAATGAGTGGTTCCTCCGACCTCAAAGGTTGCTTGGACATAGGCAATTAGATTTTTTCCATCTTTTTTAAGATAGGTATAATCAATTGTCTTGAAGGTGGTATTGGCTATAATATCCACATTCTTAGCAATCAGATTAAGGTTATCTTGGTTAGTAGTATAGTTGGTAAAGAAGACCTTGAGGAACTTTTCAACCTTCTTACGCTGAGTATCCGAAAAGTGATCATTAGCGGTTAGTTGTAGCTGATCATCTTCACTAAAGTGTCCAGCTTGTGAGGATTCAATAGCAGAGAACCAAGGAAGGCCAGAGATATAGTATTTCCCATCTTTTTCATCAAATGGAATATTGAAACCTGTCACAATTTCTTTTTCTTCCATGTTATTGTCCCGGCGGATCGTTTCCTTGTATTTGATCTTATAGGTCGCAACCTTCCCTTCTACAGTCACTAACTGAGAATAGAGGAGTTCACTAGGATTTCGAACTTGACCTTGGGCTTTCACATCAGGAATGAAGTTGTAAAAGCTATTTAAGTATTCCACTTGAGCTTGTTGTTTATCTCCTTCTTGTGGGAGGGTGAAATAAGCGTAGACATAGTCGTTCAAGTAGTACTGGAGTTTGTAGTCGTATTTTCTACTAGACTCCATTGGTTGTGCCTTTTGTTTTTTAGTAGCCTCCACTTGAGCTTGTAGTGTACCTACCTTATTTGAAAGTGTGATAGCACGGATAGATCCTAAGAGACCAACAAAAAGGAGGAAAGCAATTCCTCCTATGACTGCGATATTGACGGTCTTTTTATTGGTGACTTTTAGTTTTGGTGGCCCTCCTTTTTTCTCCACCTTTTTAAAGTGTGAGAGGTATTCTTTTGCTTGAAGCAAGTAGCGTTTAGCTTTATCCATAGATCCTCCTTTTAGAGAGCAGCTAGTTCAATGAGCTTTGAGCCTTTTGCATAGAGGCGCTTATTGGCTTTTTCGATCTCGCCATTAATGTAATAGTAGCCTCGTAGCTCAGTTTGGAGTTGTTCGATCAGGTCAGGTTTTAGATCCTTGGCTTCTTCTTTTTTAAGGAGACTATTTAACTCTCCAGCCTTGGTCCAAGCCTCTCTATGATCTTTCTTTTTCAGTAATTCTCCCAGTTCATTCGTGACTTGAGAGACTTTCTTTTCAAAAATAGTTTTAGTGGCCATTTCAATTTCCTTTCTAAATGTTTCTTGATTGTCTTTGATGGTCTTTTGAATATAAGCAATGAGTGAGGGGCGCATTTTTTTATTTACGCTCAACACTTGACCATCTAAAGTAAAACAGGCATGTTCATAGTTATAGAACCCCCTACTATCCGGAAGATCTTCTGTGCACCTGCCAGCACATTCGTAGTAGAAGTCTTTGCCCTTTCGTAAGAGGATATACATATGCCAGAATTCTTGTTCTGGAAGAAGCAGAAAATCTGCTTGATAGATCTTCTTCAGCATCTTAAGAAGCCTCAAGCAGATCATCGTAGCCTAGAGCTTGGTAGATAAAATCAGAATCAAACCAGAGCCAGTCATTGATTTGTCCTTCTGTTGGCGTATCACCAGAGAAGATATCTTCACAAATGACGGTTAGAGTATCTACTCCACCACGTTCTCGGACAGTATTCAAGGTAGTTAGTCCACCAGACCAGGCTTTAAAGTTATCTAGTGAATTGATTTGAACTTTGTATTCCATATAGTTTTTCCTTTCTAGTGTTCATAGTGTTTATTGGCTTTGAGAAGTCGTAACATGGCTTTTCCTCGATCTGTTATTTCTCCGCTGTTCTGAATCATTTTCATGTATTCTGTTTGGAGGATCTTGTCTGCTTCAGTGACTAGTGCAAGAGAGTTAGCAACTTGATAGGACAGCCAGCGAATCGTTCGCTCAATACTGTAAGGCTGTGGGTTGGTTGAGAGCTTTAAGGGTTCGACACCTCCAAAGAGCCGTTGCCATTTCTCATCAGGTTTATAGGCTCCAAAACGAGTAACTCCATCATAGACTTGGATTTCTTTATTGATGATACCTCGTGCGATTTCTCCGAGATCTACACCGTTGATGTATTCCTCCACAATGCCTTGAGCTTTCTGATCTGAGAAACGAAGTTCATAGCGATTCCAGATACCAAAAATCTCCAAGGATTCGTCCAAGGAGATGTTTTCCATTCGAGCTATTTCATAGCGCTTTTCATAAAAGTTGAAGTAGAGCTGACTTTGACGGCTCCCAAAGTAAATGGACAAGCCGTGATTCGCTTCCATGTCTTCATTATCTGTGAAAGATCCACCACCCGTGATATTCCATTTCTTGATCGTATCTAGAACAATCTCTTTGGAATAGAGTTTATCAATCAATTTGGGAATCTGAATTTGTTCGTCCTCGTGACCATAACCCTTATAGAGTTCATCTAGAGCAATATCGAGTCGCTTCACCCGAACGTCTTCATAGGAATAAAGAATATTTTGAAGAAAGATCTGCCAAGTGATTCCCTTGTCTTCTAGAAGTAATTCTAACTCACGGCATCCTTGACCTGATAGTTGAAGGCAAGTTTGGTAATCATTGGTCACAGACTTATCAAAGAAATCAAAAATCCAGATGTTCCCTCGTTGCCATAAGTGGGTATAGTTCATAAGGCGAGTTTCTTGATCTGTAAATTCACTGAGGTGACAGTGAAGGAAGTTTTCACAGAAAGCATCTAGATCCTTTAATCTGGGAAAGGTCAATCGTAGATAGTCGATTTGAGCCCGCAGACTGTTTTTATCGCAATCTTGATAGTAACCAAGCCTTTCTTTTAGTTCTCTAAACTTATCAATTGTCAGTCCTCTTTCGCCTGTTTCATAAGAACGGTAGGTTCTAGTTGGAAGATCAACAGCTTGTGCAAATGCTTTTTGACTAAGTCCTGTTTGTTTTCTGAAATTCTTAATATGAAAAGGACTAATCTTGTCCATTCATCGCAACACCTCTTTCTAACAAAGTGACACACTTTTTTGACGAAAGTGACACACTTCATAAAAATTGAAAACCCAACTCCCATAAGGAATGAGGAGGGGTGGACTTGGCGTTTTTGCCAAATGTAACCCCCCTATTAGAAAACGGGGGTTGAAGTTTCATCATGGCCTAGAAACTTCGGGCTACGGTCTGCGCCTGACCTGCGGTCAGGCTTGCCCTTGCCCTTGTCCTAGCCCATGATGAACAATCGTCGCTTCAACTGCTTTTGGATAAGACCTGCGTCCTCCCTCTTCAAATTGAGCGAGGATTTCAAGAAGAAGTTTTTCTTGAAAAGGATCCACTAGAATAGCGGATACAGTCCGTTCAAAGATGATCCCTTGTTCTGTTAAGAGATAGATAATCTTGCGTAAGGTTGGCATTTTAAGATTTTGTTCGTCCGCAAATTCTTTGAGTGGTCGTTTGTTTGGTTCATTTTCTAAAGTCTCCTCTTCCTCTATAGGATCAATTGTTTCAACTGTTGGTTTATATTCTTCAAATACTGAGAATTCTTCTCCTTCAAACTCCATGATCGGAATGTTAGAGTAGGCATCATAGAATGAAAAACCTTGATCAAGCGGTACATAAGGAGAGAAAAACTCACCAGCCAACTCACCATTGTTTGCGATATAGCCTCGTCCTTTGACCTTGACTCCATTAATTTCATCTAGCTTTTTGAACTCTTTTGTTTTATTAGCATCACCAAACATCATGTCATATCCTGTTGATTCTAAATGACCGACGGAGAGACGCTTCATAAAATTATCCCGAAGAGCAGTTTTAATAAATTCACCATCGGGCCGTTGCATAGCAAAGATAATAAAGACACCAGCTTGACGACCTTCTAGAACTAACTGTGAGAGATATTCCATGAGTTCTGACTGTTGGCTATAGTCACGGTCAATCTTGGCCATGAGAGCTGCCCACTCGTCTACTAGAATGAATTTTGGTTTCATGTCATAGTGAGTAAAGTTCTTTCCAGCTTGAAATTTTGGCGAAGTAGACATCTGTTCATAGCGTTTTTCCATGAACTCTACATTCTCTTTAAAACAGTTGATGATATCTTCCTTACTAGTGTAAACTCGACCATGAAAGACTGGAATTTTCTTTAATCCAGCCAGGTCAGAATTTTTTGGATCGCAGATATCAACAAAGCCAATTTTAGCTAGTGCATAGATGATGGTCATGAGAACAACGGTTTTTCCTCCACCAGTTCCACCACCGATGAGAAGATGAGGTTCTTCAATATAATCCCAAGCTACATCCTTCATGAGCTGGAGTTTTGAGCCTTTAACTTTTACTTCATCGATGGTGATTCGGCTATCAATCCGGTTAATAGCAATTTCATATTTGATAAAGCGGTTATCAAAGGTTTTATTACGAAAGTCACCATTAAACATGACTTCAAGAGTAGCTCCAAGGTTGAGAAAGCGATCTTGAAATTTATTGCCTTCTAGAATGAAACTCACTTCAATCTTATAGCGAGACTGTTTGATATACACTTGAGGTAAAGTAATTTTTTCAATGATTTTGTTTTCGCGTCTAACCTTTTTAACGAGATAGAGGTTATTCTCTAACAAAAAGCGAGAAAGAATTCGAAGGCTGTTTAGCTTTTGAAAAAAGAGCATCTTCCTGTAGCAAAGCCGATTAATAAACCAAGAGAAGATTAAAGAAAAGAGAAGCCCAGCTCCTAGAAAATATCCTTGGGGTAAGGGATGAACTTTTAATTCTTCTAAATGTAAGTAGCTGTAGTAACTAATAGCCAATAAAAAAGGGAACCACCAGATAAACCATGTGATTCCCTTTAGTTTACGATGAAAAACTCGAACTCTTTTTCCACGATAGATAAAGAGTTTCATCCTGCATCACCTCCTAGTTTTCCTTCTTATTTTCTACTGGTTTGTTTTCTTTAGTTGGTGTGCCTCCAGTTTTTTTCTTGATTTTAGAAGCAAAGAGCTTATAGATATCATTACGATTGACGTGGGTATGAGTGATAACAATATCTTCCAATTCAACCTCTTCTCGGTATTTAATACCTAGGTCTTCAATTTCAGACTCAGACATATCTGCGATAGTGAAAAAGAGGGTTTCGTGCTGGACAGAAGAATGAATCCCTACGACAATTCCACGGATCTCACCTGTATTGACTTGGACAAATGATCCATCAGGATTTCGTTGTGAGCGATCCACTTCAAAGATGATATCAGGGCCCTCAATGCCTCGGAAAGACAGTTTTCCAAGGACAGCTGGGACATCTAGTCCATCTGTAATGACACGATAAGTCTTGTCAGCAATTTGTAGTTTTTCTCCGTAGTTTAATCCAATTTTAGCCATGTGATTTTCTCCTTTTATTTCTTATTTTTTAATTACTAATTTTTCCGCAAAGACATTGAGATAAGGTGCAACAGTATTGCCGTTTAAAGCAGTATCAGGGAAGAAGATTGGGTTGACAGTTTCTACTAGAGCATCTTCTGGAAAGACCGTTGTAGAAGCTGGTGTGATAACATGAAAGGCACCGTGCTCTGCGCTATTTAGAATGTGACGTTGGTATTTGCCTTCTTTTCCAAAAATAAATTTAGGAGCATTTCCTAAACGTTCATAGTAAGCAGGGCCAATAAATTCTGGTTTCATTTTAAGTGTTTCTGAGATCATAAGATTTTCCTTTCTGAGTGTAAAATTAAAAGAGTTAAGCTAGTTGCTTCACTCTTGAGTAATAGTGAGTAAATAATTTGCGTTTAAACATACGACTATAGAATTGAATATCACCATGAGCATAGCCATTTCTACTAGCATCTTGAGCCAGATGATCTAGATCTACTTGAGCTTGAGCATAGAGTTTAGCCTGAAGTTTATCAGATTCACTAAACATGCCATAGGTAAATTCATAGTTATCATAGAGTCGTTTACATTGTAGTGCGAAAAAAGTTTGTCATATCATTCTCCTTTATTGTAATAAGTAAAAAAGCTACTAAGTGAAAAAAGGAAAGAACTTAGTAGCTTGAGAGTAAGTCTATCTTATTAGATAGACAGCAGTAAAGAAAAGTTATTTGGTTGGAAAGATCCCTCTTTCCACGGTGGCAACGTTTAGCAAGGTGCTTTGCGTCAATTACCATCGCTTTCCCAGCCAATCTCATTGGGGAGTCATGATCATACCCTTAAGATTCTCTTACGCCCTTTGGCGAAGCCAGTTCACTTTACTATTCGGAAAAGTGCGAAAGTCCGAAATGCGTGGAAGCCCACAAAAATGTTTTCTATCTTCACTTCAACCATAAAACGGACTTGACTTTACCCATCAAATAGATTACAATAAAGGTATGAAGTTTAGTGTAGTTTGATAGTCAGTCCTCTGGTTGTCAGACGCACTTTTTATTTAATTGTCAATGATCTAAGCCTTCTAAAATAAGGTTATTATTTTTAGAAGATATATACTCTTTCGAATATATTTATATTATATACTCAGTTGAATATATTGTCAAGAGATTATTGCAAAATATTTTAAAATTTTTTGAGGAATTAGCAATGGGATTTCCAGAACGATTAAAAGAACTCCGATTAAAAAAAGGATTAACACAAAAGGAAATTGCGGAAAAATTTGGGATCAAACAACCTAATTATCAGCAATGGGAAAGTGGTAAAAGAAAGCCATCGTCTGAAACTTTAGAGAAATTTGCGAATTTCTTCGGAGTTACGATGGACTACCTTGCGGGAAATGATGAGAAACTAGATAATGTAGAACTTTTATTTCGTATGAATTCACAAGGTCTAACTGAAGAAGAAAAGAAGATCTTTAAGAAGGAATTGATTGAATTCATGGATGAAAGAAAGAAAGCTTTCAATAAAGGAGATACGAAATTATAAATTTAATTTAACAATAGATTTATCTTGAATAAAACATAAATATATTTAAATTATGGGTAATGCTATTTCTAGAATAAACGAATAAGTACTTCTTCAAAACTTAGAGGACTTATCCGATATTCAACGATTGACGAGCGATGGAATTGATTTTGATGGCTATAATCCAAAGAAAGTAATTCTTGAATTACTGAGAGATAAACCAGAGATAGATTATGAAAAATGCTCTTCTCTACTTTTTAAACTTATTAGCCAGGTCTGTGATAATTATGAAGATAAATATAACAGTAATGGTATGAGAAATATTGTCATGATGTACAAGAAAGATATTGCTCAAAAAATATACGATCAAATGTTGCAAGATGATCACTTTTATATTAAGAACGGGCTCCTTGAGGAAAGTGTAACAGGTACTAGCAATTATAATATTAGTCAGTCGTTTTCTTGTTGATTGATTTTTATAGGTTTATCTTTTAAATTAGGAAGTAATAAGAATAATGAAAAATTTAATTAGTTTATTTTTGGAAAATAGTTTGTATATTCAAATAACTATGTTATTTATATTTTTCTATTTTTATCAAAGAAAAAAAAATGTAGAATCAAATGTAGAACCTAGAATACAAATATTTGATAAGATATTTTTTAAATATTACAAATTATATTTCTATAAATTTAAGGGAGCAGGGCATTATCCTGGTTTGATTCATATATATAATGCTATGGCCATAGAATGCCAAAAACAAGAAATTGATTATGATACAATTAAACGAGTTAATAAAAGTAAAAATTCTAAAAAAAACAATACATTCTTCACTTTCATATCCGGTTCCCTTGTGTTCTTTGGGCTCACAAATTTCGGTAATCTTATAGAACATCTTAGAAATTTACTTAGTTTAATTAATGGTGAAAATTGCCCTGTTGTAAAATGAAGTGCAACAAAAAAGACATGTTCATCTGATATACTAGAGTTGCGAAAAACAGTATAAAGGAAAATGAACATGTCCACTAATTATTCTACCACAAATCAATCCTACAAACATTTATCTGAAGCTGAACGAGGAAAAATTGAGGTTTATTTATGTTTAGGAATCAAACCAGCGGAGATTGCTCGTCGACTGGGAAGAAATCGATCTACTATTACTCGTGAAATTAATCGAGGTTCCGTCAAGCAAGTAAAACAAATTAATAATAAGAAGGTCTACTACCAACACTATTATGCAGATGCTGCCCAAAA
>NZ_JAHZQQ010000045.1 GCF_019930045.1 Streptococcus australis
TGTGTGAATACTTACAGTTTACCCCAATGAAACGCTATGAGTTTTTTTGTTGCACTATATTTTACAATTTATCATAACAAAAAGGCTTGAGCACTGCTCAAGCCTTTTTTCTTAGTGTAATGGTCAAAATAAACCAGTCTGCATCTGTTGCCAGTTGCAAGTCTCCCCCTAGGATCTCTACAAAATTTTGAATGATGTAGAGGCCTAAGCCAGAAGACTCCTCTGTATCCGATAGATTTTCTGAGTAGAAGCGACTAGCCAACTGGTCTAAGTGCTGGATCGGTTGTTGCACAATATTGCGCAGCTCGACCCGAATCGTGTCCTCATCCGACATCAAGGTCAAGCGGGCCTGATCCTTCCCATGCTTGAGGACATTGCTGAGCATATTTTGCAAGAGGCGCTCCCAGAGCTCCGGATCCGTAGCATAATGAAGATGTTCCTCCATCTCCACTTCTAAGTCAATCCCCGCTTCAGACAAGCTATCATAATACTGGAATAACTGTTGGGTTAGCACTTGGCTGAGATTAACGTCTGAAATCCGAGGCTGAATAGCTCCCTCCATCAAGCGTCTGTATTCCAAGAGAGATTCCAGGCGTTTTGAGACGACTTGAAGATTGGAAGCAATTTTCTTCAGCTTTTCCTCTTCCTGCGTCCCACCCTTGATGATTTGTTGGGTATAGCCCGATGCAATGGTCAAAGGCGTCCGGATATCATGAGCAATATTACTGATGGCCATATCCAAGGTCTTTTTCTCTTGAAAGGCAATCCGATTGGTCCGCTCGATTTGATCAAAGAGATCACTGACCTGCTTGGTCAAGGCGACCATTTCTTTTTTTGAAACACGTGACGTTAACCGCACCCCACTCCCATTTTGGAGCTTCTTTTGAATTTGCTCCTGCAAATCTTTGAGAGCAGAGAGTAGGCGAAGGTAGCCAAGTCCCAAGAGAAGGACAAGGACGACTAGAATTAGAACCAATCCCCACATTACTTGTCTCCTTTCAAGCGAACACCCAAGCCCCAGACGGTTTCAATGTAATCCTCATTAGGATCAAGTTGGGCAATTTTCTTTCGAAGATTGCTTAATTGGGCATTAAGTGTATTGTCTCCAGGCAGATAGACCTCTTCCCAGACCGCCTCATACAATTCTTCCTTGGTGAAAATTTTCTTTGGATGTGCCAGCAAGGTCTCAAAAATTTGAAATTCTTTTTTGCCCAAGCGAAGCGTCTGTTCGCCAGACTCCAGTTCAAAGGTTTCTGAATTCAGGACCAAATTCTTAAAGGAAAGCTTTTGCGACGCTTGAGCTTCCTGTGCCGGAGAGACGTGATTTCGCAACTGCACCGTCACCCGAGCCGCCACTTCGTCCAGATTAAAGGGCTTAACAATATAATCATTGGCACCGGCAAGGAGGTACTGGCTAATGAGGTGTTTGTCTCCAAGAGCCGTCATCATGATAACAGGCACCTGACTCTGCAAACGGATCTCCTCCAGGACCTGGTCCCCATTTTTCCCTGGAAGCATGATGTCCAGGAGGACCAAATCAATGGCTTCTTGCTGGAAGAGCCGCAGCCCTTCTGTACCTGAAAAAGCCTGAAGCACCTCATGGTCTTCACTTAAGAGACTGTATAAAATTTCTTGGATATCATTATTATCCTCGATTAATAGAATCCGTGCCACTTGCCTCGCTCCTTTTTCCTTTGAACTCCAAATCATTTCTATTCCCCTAGCCTATCAAATAAAAGCTCCTTCGTCAATGAAAATCTGATAAAATTCTATTGTCTCCAGGTAGATCTGCATGTTAGGTCATCACAGGATGAACTTGACTATCCTTTCTTTCAAAGGGTATAATGGGTCCAATGACACAATAGGGAGACTCATCTATGAAAAAAAATGCCAAAACTAAAATCAGCCTTGTATCCATTCTCGTTATCCTGGGCGTTGCTGGAAGAATGATGCGAGTCATCCACCGACACCAAATTAGAGAGCAACAAAAGCAAACTATCCAAACGACTAAAAAGGTTGCAGAGTTTCAGAAAACACTAGACGAGGAAGAAACGAAGAAACGCAACGAAACCTTCAACAAGATTTTTAATGAATCCCTAGTTCAGAAAAATTTTGAAAATTGGCAAAAAGTCGATGAACTTCATGGTTTGGGACAAAGAACTGGACAATTTTATATCTATAACTTTGAAAAAAGAGAAGAGATTCTCTTAGAAAATACAGATCAAGCATTTGTTCTACCCATTCGAGACAAGAGTGATAACGTCACATTTCAGGCTATTTTTGCCCACAAGGACGGCCAGTGGCACATCATGAAGCCAGACGGAAGTTCGCAGTTGCAACTAGGAGAAGCCAACATTTCCGCTGAATCTAAGTTTGTCATCGAGAACAATGTCTTAGACTACGACCAGTAAATCCATAGTGACTTGGTTTAACTACATACAAAAAGCTTAGGGCCCCAGCTTGTGGTTGGGATTCTAAGCTTTTTAGTTTATAGGGGAGAGTCGGCCAGCAAGGACCGAAAACTTTTATTTAACAGAAGCTCCATTGGTCGCAATGACTTCTTTGTACCAATAGAAGGATTTCTTACGTGAGCGGACTAAAGTTCCTTTTCCTTCATTGTCCCGATCAACATAGATAAAGCCGTAGCGCTTCTTCATTTCTCCAGTCCCGGCAGAGACCAGGTCAATACAGCCCCAAGTCGTATAGCCCCAGAGGACAACACCATCTTCGTTAATAGCATCTCGCATGGCCTTGACATGGGCAGCCAGGTAGTCAATCCGGTAATCATCCTCAATCTCCCCTGCTTCATTTGGTGTATCAACTGCCCCTAATCCATTTTCCACGATAAACATCGGCTTTTGATAACGATCCCAGATGGTATTGAGGGTAATGCGTAGACCAAGAGGGTCAATCTGCCAACCCCATTCCGAGCTTTCTAGGTAGGGGTTCTTCAGAGAGGCAAAGATATTGCCCGCTGTTTTCTCCCTTTCAGCTGGATCCCCTGAAGCGACCCGACTGGCATAGTAGGAGAAGGAAATAAAGTCCACTGTATGGTCTTTCAACAATTGAAGGTCCTGTTCCGTCATCTCAACCGTGATTCCCTGACGCTCCCACTCTTTCTTGGCATAGTTAGGGTATTCCCCACGCGCCTGCACATCGATGAAGAAATAGTTCTTGCGGTCTTCTTCTAGACCAGCCCAGACATCTCGTGGAGCACAGGTATGCGGATAGTTTTGCCCTGCTGCCAGCATACAGCCGACCTTATTGTTAGGATCAATCTCATGGGCTAGCTTGGTAGCAATGGCTGAAGCGACCAACTCATGGTGAGCCGCCTGGTATTTGACTTGCTCCTCATTCTCCCCTTCTTCAAAGCAGAGACCTGCTCCCATAAAAGGCGCATGAAGGATCATATTGATCTCATTAAAGGTTAGCCAGTAGTTGACCAAGCCCTTGTAGCGAGTGAAGAGGGTCCGGCAGAGACGTTCATAACATTCCAACATCTTGCGACTGCGCCAACCTCCATACTCAGTAATCAAATGCATGGGACAGTCAAAGTGGGTAATGGTCGCCAAGGGTTCAATGCCATACTTGTGGCACTCCTTAAAGAGGTCTTCATAGAACTGTAGACCTGCTTCATTTGGCTCAAGTTCATCCCCTTTCGGGAAAATCCGAGACCAGGCAATGGACAAGCGATAAGTTTTAAAGCCCATTTCCCCAAAGAGCGCAATGTCTTCCTTGTAGCGATGGTACATATCAATGCCATCCTTAGCCGGATAAAAATAGCCCTCTTCAAAGTCGAACATCTTTTTCTGACCCGTAATAATGGCATGACGGTCAGGCCCAATCGGCACCACATCCACATTGGCCAAGCCACGGCCGTCTTCATTATAAGCTCCCTCACACTGGTTAGCAGCCGTCGCCCCACCCCAAAGGAAACCATCTGGAAATTGAAGTCTATCGGTCATCTCTCTACCTCACTTGATTTGATAGTTCTATTATACCCTTCTCTAACCCAAAAATCTTACAGCATCCTAGGAAAAACTGATACTATTCTAAGGTATCTAACACACTCATACAAGAAAACAGATCGGACGAATCCGATCTGTTAAAATGCATACTCTTTTGCCAAATATAATATTTTGCTTTCTTAAATCTAATAAATTCTGTTAAAATAGAAAAATTTTATTCGTTAGAATTATTCAATCATCTACTGAAACTTTCCGCCGTGAGAAAAGTGCTAGAAACACGATTGTTTCTAGCACTCGGGAGTTTTGAAACTTTAGGTTCAAAACTAAGTCATGGAACTTCCTGGATTGCTGAAATCATCCACTGGATAATTTCACCTAACGTCCGTACTCACCTAAGGAAAGTTTCAAAGAAGATTTTGTCTTTAATAAAAAAGACCGGATGGCTCCAATCTTTTCTATAGTTCATTTTCTCAAATTCTATTTTAAGAATAGCTAAGGTTGGCGTTAAATGACCACGCCTCCTATTTCATACGATAAAAATCAATCACTAGACCTGCTGGACCACTTACTAGCAGGGATTCGGTTCCCCAATCAGTTACAGCTGGACCATTTAAAACCTGGATACCAAGATCTTTCAACCGTTGGTAGTTCTGCTCTACATCCTCAACTTCAACGTGAAGAATGATTCCTGACTGGAAATTTTCCAAAGGTATCAAATGGTTTTGGGATAACATGAGACAGTGACTGCCAATCGTGAACTGAGCAAAACTTTGGTCAACATAGTCCGCCTTTTTGTCCAAGATACGCTCCAAGCTAGCACATACTTGGGGAACATTTGAAACGATGATATCTAATTGATTTAAATTCATTTACTATCCTCCAGAAAAAGACCGGATAGCTCCGATCTTTTCAAGTTCTGCTCTAAGAAAATCAAAGTATAAACAAGGCATCGAACCGCAGACAGTACTGGAGTACGGCAAGGTGAAGATAACGCAGTTTACATTTGATTTTCGACGAGCAGGATTATTTGATTGCGCGTGATTGCAACCCTTCTTCTTCCAAGAAGAGGCGGAATGGTACAAGCTCTTCAGCTTCGTATTTTTCTTTGAAGGCTTTAATAGCTTCTTCTGAGTGTTGTTTTGGATCCAACTCAAGTACTTCTACTGGAAGTGGACGATGTGGAGTGATGTGAGCATCGATAACAACAGTTTTACCTTCTTTGTTCAATTTAACAGCTTCAGCAACGACTGCGTCGATGTCTTCGATACGGTCAACTGTAAATCCAATAGCTCCTTGAGCTTCAGCGATTTTCGCATAGTCAGCATTAGGGAAGTCACAACCAAACAAGTGTTTGTTTGTGTCTTCGTATTTGTCCTTGATGAAGGCATATTTACCATTTGAGAAGACAACGTTGATAACTGGAAGGTCGTATTGAACGTTTGTGATAACGTCTGGGTAGCACATGTTGAATGCACCGTCACCCATGATGTTCCATACTTGGCGATCTGGATTGTCTTTCTTAGCAGCGATACCACCAGGAAGGGCAATACCCATTGTCGCAAAGAGTGGAGATGTACGCCACATGTTCTTAGGTGTCATGTGAAGGTGACGAGTTGATGTTTGAGTAGTGTCACCTACGTCGATTGAATAGATAGCGTCTTGATCAGCATGTTTGTTGATTGCATTGTAAACTTGATACAATTGCAATTCACCCTCAGTTTTACCTTCGAGTTTGTTCATGTAATCACGCCAGTTTTGGTTATTCTTAACGTTTGCACGCCACCATGGAGTAGATTCAACTGGATTCACTTTATCAAGGATTGCTTTCGCTGCTTGACCTGCATCACCAAGGATTGAAGCGTCTAGGGCATGACGTTTACCAAGTTTGTAAGGGTCGATATCGACTTGGATGAATTTTTCAGTATTCTTAAATGCTTCGTAAACTTCAGCAAATGGGAAGTTTGAACCAAGGAAGAGAACTGTGTCTGCTTCGAAGACTACTTCGTTGGCTGGTTTCCAACCAACACGGTAAGCAGAACCTGTCAAACCTTCGTAGTTCCATTCGAAAGCTTCAAAGTTTTTACCAGTTGTGATGATTGGTGCTTTGATTTTACGTGACAATTCAGTAATCACTTCACCAGCTTTAACGCCACCGTAACCAGCATAGATCACTGGGCGTTCAGCATTGTTCAAGATTTCAACAGCTTTATCGATTTCAACTTCGTTCAAAGCAGGAGCGATGAATGAACGCTCGTATGAACCTGAACCGTAGTATGAGTTTTCGTCGATTTCTTGGAAACCAAAGTTTACTGGAATTTCAACGACAGCTGGACCTTTTTTAGAAACGGCAGCACGGCAAGCTTCGTCAATCACTTTTGGCAATTGCTCTGCATAAGCTACACGTTTGTTGTAAACAGCGATACCGTTGTACATTGGGTTTTGGTTCAATTCTTGGAAGGCATCCATGTTCAATTCGTTAACTGGACGTGATCCAAGGATAGCAAGGAATGGAGTGTTATCCATAGCTGCATCGTAAACACCGTTGATCAAGTGAGTCGCACCTGGACCACCTGAACCAACTGCAACACCGATAGAACCGCCAAATTTAGCCTGCATAACCGCTGCAAGAGCACCTGTTTCTTCGTGGCGAACTTGCAAGAAACGGATATCTTTGTCTTCAGCCAAAGCGTCCATGAGTGAGCTGAGTGTTCCTGATGGGATACCGTAGATCGTGTCTACGCCCCATGTTTTCAATACGTTGAGCATTGCTGCAGATGCTGTAATTTTCCCTTGAGTCATAATGATAACTCTCCTTCAATAAAAATAATTGTCAGTCTTTGAACTGAATTCGACAAAGAGTGAAAACGTTTCAAATAACTTTACTATATCAATTTATCACGTTTTATTGTCCTTGTATAAGAATTTGCTCACTGAATGCCTGGAACTATTACATAACACAAAGCAAAAATCTGTTCTGTTTCTGCCAACTATTTTATAACAGAAGTCATAAACCGCATAAGAACAAGGTTTTTTCTTGTTGTAGAATTAGTACAAAATAGAGTATTTTCCCAAACTGTTTTATAAAAGACATTAAAAAATCCTAGCTGGAAATCATTTTCCTTGCTAGGATGGGTTATATTTCACTTTGAAAAGCCTTACTCAAGACCCTGTATCCTTCAATTGTTAAATGAAGACCATCTGTTGTATAAGCCGGTTTGAGCTGACCATCCTCTCCAAGCAAATGGTCAAAAACATTGATAAATTCAACATTTATCATCCCCTGAGCCAGTTCGTGGTAGGCCTGGTTCAAGGTCTGAATCTTCTGATTAGTCCGGATATAAACTGTCCCCTTGTAGGGCTCTCCCTCATTCACAGGAAGAACCGAAACGAGTTTGATTTGCGCCAAGGGCAAGAGTCGTACCATCTCCTGCAAGATGATGCTCATGTTATCAATGGTTTCCGACAGGGGCATTTCCTTACCAATGTCATTAGTTCCAATCAGCAAAAAGACCTTGTCCACTGCTTGACCAAAAATGTGGGCATCTAGATGCTCTCTTAAGAGGTCTGTCTTGTAGCCTCTAATCCCCCGATTCACCATATACTGATCCGTCAACAGCAACTCTTGAAGGGGATAGTATTCGACGATAGAGTCTCCTATAAAAAGAATATCGGGTTCCCTCAAAGGATTTTGATTCAGTTCTCGGTAATTCTTCTGTATTTTTGCCTGTTCTTTCAACAGCCAGGTCTCCAATAATTGTACAGCCATAAAGGCTCCTTTCGATTCGTATAGTAGAAACTGTGCAAGGTAGGATAAGGTCCTAGTCGAAGCTGAGCCTTCCATCCAAGTAAGCTTCGATGACTTCGTAGACCCCATGATTCTGATGAGAAGGCGCCGTAAAGCGGGCCGCTTGTCGCGCATGATGATCCGCATTTTCCATTGCATAGGAATAGGTCGCTAACTCAAGCATCTCGACATCGTTTTGGCTATCGCCAAATGCCATCAGATGCCCACCATCCACGCCCCAGCGTTCTTCTAAGAATTGAATGGCCGTAGCCTTATTGACACCCGGTTGCAGAATATCAATGGCCCCATAGCCACTAGCTGCAGGAAGTAGGCGCTCTCCAAACTTTTCTCGTAACTCTTGCACAAAGTCTTCGACTTTTTCAGTCTCCGTGACGACACTTAGCTTCAAAACTTGCTGGCCATGTTCATGGGCCAAATCATCCACAAAGCACATCCGTTTGTAAAAAGCAGCTGCTAACTCAGGCGTCATCAATTGCTCTAAAAGAGGAAACTCTGTTCCTTTCTTGGCATAGCCTCCCGATAAGCTACTAACGACCAGGTGGAGTTCTTCTTCTCGGCCTTCTAGATAATGCAAGACCTCCTGCACTAGCTCTTCCGGCCAGCTACACTCTCGGATAAGCTTTCCCTTCTCTAATATCCGTGCCCCATTAGCCAGCACCAAGGTGACGCGATCTTTCAAGTCTCCCAATACATGAGCCATACGGCTATAGCCGTTCCCTGTCGCAATGACAAAGGGAATCCCTCTTTGGTCTAGCTGATCCAAAATGCGGCTCAAGCGCTCATGGTCTACTTCTCCTTGCTCGTCCATCAAAGTGCCATCCATATCTGTCGCAATCATTTGTAGCATACTGCCACCTCTTTCCATCTTTCCCCTATTATACACCATTCCCTCATCATTTTGGAGACTTCTCTCCCTTAAATTGCCCCTCTCCTCCTTCCTTAAAATTTAAGAAATTCCATCGAATCCTCTTTAATTTTTGGTCCAATTTTATTATAATATAGATAGTAGATTTCCCCTGTATGAGTAACTAGCAGACCCTTTCACACACCTGGTAAAAACGTCTGCTACTCCCGAAAAAGATCTAAGAGGTAGGCATGAACACAAAGACCTTATACCGCCAAACATCCTTTCCCAATAGCGATTTCCCTTTTTCAATCAGACAGATTAGAACACAAAATGGACAGCCAGATATCTTATTTCACTGGCACACCGATATTGAGATTATTTATGTCAATGAAGGGACTGCTCAGTTCCATATCGACTATGAATATTTTAATAGTCAGCCTGGTGATATTATTTTGATCCGCCCCAATGCCCTCCACTCCATCCACCCCATCCAGAGTTCTTCCCATACCATGGATGTCCTGCATTTTAATCTGGACCTGATTGGGATTACCCATAAAAATATCGCCACTCTAAAATATTTACAACCCCTCTACAATGGGGATTTTGAATTTGTCCGACGCATTCAAGCCCAATCACCCGGTTACGAAGAAATCAAACAGAGCCTCTTAACCTGTATGGCAAACGGAAGAGAACAAGGCCCTTTCTATGAACTCCGACTTAAATCCCAGCTCAATGAACTCCTCTATCTCCTCTTCTCCCACAACTATATCGTCGAGAAGAAGTTCTCAACGGACGCATACCGGAGAGAAGAAAAAATCCGTTTGGTCCTCGATCATATTTCGAACCATTACCAAGAGGAGCTCATGATCGAGCATTTGGCAGAGCTGTGCCATTTTAGCCCGACCCACTTTATGAATTTCTTTAAGAAACAATTAGGGATCTCTTGCATGGAGTACATCATTCAATATCGACTGAAAAAAGCGGCCCATCTCCTCCAGCATTCCGATCAGGCAATCATTGATATCGCGAGCCAATCCGGTTTCAACAACCTCTCAAACTTTAATCGCCAGTTCAAGAAATACTATCAGGTCACTCCAAGCCAATACCGAAAAGCTTGTCTTTAACCAATAGAACAAATAATAAAAGCACATGAAACACAAGTGAAGTTTGCGTTTTATGTGCTTTTAATGTTTTTCAACAGAAGATCTGATACAACCTAGCAACCTTCCTCTTTATCACTCAACATTCTATTTAAAGACCATTTCCCTGTCTTTTCATATTGTCCAATTAATTCTTGGGAAGTTCGAGTGATTTCCGAAGGGAAATGGAGGCTTTTTAATGTATTGACCGCATTCTTCGTTACTGCAGCTCCCTGCTTTATCTGATAATCAAAGACGATTTTCCCGTCAACATAGCGACTGTCAAAATGATAATTATCATTGACTGCACCAGATGCAGCAACCAGCTCAATATCATGGCTTGAAATCATATACAGGCAATCGTGTCTCGATAGCCAGCGGACAATCCCTAAGCCAGAGCCAATTCGCTCAATGGTATTGGTTCCCTTAAAGAGTTCATCAATAAAGAAATAATGAAAACCTGACTTTTCCAGACTCTCAATCATTCGGAGAATTGTTTTGCTCTCTGTAATAAAATAACTATCTCCAATCTCGATATCATCGCTGACATCCATAGAAGTCATGACATGTCCATAAGAAAGCTCCAAACTTTCGCCATAGGCGAAGCCCAAGCCCTGCGCTAAAATACAGTTAATGGCTACCATTTTCAGATAAGTGGATTTCCCAGAGGCATTATCCCCACTAATCACCATATTCTTTTCAAAACTAACGTCGTTAGCAACCGGATCTGCTAGTAAAGGATGGTAGATCCCCTTTCCTTTAATCCCAGTCTCTTCATTAAAATTGGGATGACAAACCAAATTACCATCACGCTTATGGCGTAGAAGGCTGATGGCTACTTCCAATTCGCCCAAAAGATTGATTGTTTCCTGTGCTTCTTTCTGATGAGTCCTCACTTGCTGATAGATATAGATTTGAGCAATCTGAGGAATTAAGAAAAGAAAATTAAGGTAAATCAGGATAATTTCCATCTCGGAGCTTCCTGTTGGACTTTGTAAGATACTGGAAATGACTTTCGTCTTCTTAAATGGTTGGACAGCCTGTTTGAGGGTTTCTTGTTTTGGTAGTGCTAGACGGCTCAGCTTTTCCGCTGAAGCAAAGATACGAACCAAGTAACTAACTTGATCCAAGCGCAGTTTATTCGACCAATTCCGAATGCTCGAAAAAATGATATTAAACGTCACACTCGCTATCAAGACTGACATGGCTTGAATTTTAAAAAACGGAAGAAAGAAAAGAGAGAGGACTGGCAAACACGCTAAAAAAATATAGAGAGAAAGATAAATCCTCGAATCTTGCTTCCCTGGATTCGCCACAATACTTCTAGCCATATTGTGGTTCTTTTTTCCTAACTGGTTCATAACAACCTGAACCTTCAGACGAAGATCCGGGTGATGTTCAAAGAAATCTTCTAACTCCTGCAAAGATGCATCTGGTTGAAAGTTTATCAAACGCATCTTCTGATACAAGGCCTCTGCCCCAATACTAGACTGTGTATGGTTCAGCTGATCAAAGACTCTATGCATGTCTAAATCATGCCAAGTTTGACCATCTACTTGACTATCCGTTGGCTGGAATGTAGATGCCAAAAGCATCGTTTCCACTAAACTCTCTTCACTATCATTTTTTATAAAAAAAGGTTTCCCCTCCCAAGCCTTGGCTAAATTTTTTCTCAGACGAATCGTTGATATCCGATTTGTTAGAACCATAATGATAATCAGTCCAACAAATCCAATTGGTAACCACTCCAGTTTGTCCATTCCTTAATCCTCCCTTCCTATTGCCAATTCAGATTCACACGTTCCTTTACTTCCTGGTAGGCTGTATCGACACGCGCCTTTGTTTCATCATCCAATTGATCCCGGTACTTGCCGCCTTCAATCCAGTCCTCCAAAATATAGGTCTGGAAATGATAGAGTTCATAGCCTTCAGGAGAATAACTGTCCTTTGGCGTCCGGTTGACCCAAGTAGGATGAGCTGTGGCCGTTTTGATCCGTGTCTTACGCCCTACCTTCTCAATGGTTATATCCATCAGGACACCCCGTTCGGTCCATTGGGCATTGTCTATCTCTTCCATGGTTTCCATCCGCTGATTGGAAAGGAAATTCCCCATAGAATAAATGATCAATTTCTGTTGCCCATCCTTATCCACAATCTCAGCAGGCTGGACGACATGAGGATGACCACCCAAGACGATATCAGCTCCCCAAGAAATCATCTTATGGTATAGCTCCTTTTGTTCCTCTGATGGCTCTAACTCATATTCAATCCCCATCTGAGGCATGACAATAGTTACGTCCGCTTCCATCTCAGCTTTTTGGATTTCTTGACGCATCCGCTCCTCATTGAGGTCCGATAGACGATTATCATAGTCCTCTTGTTCTAGATTATATTCCATCCCATTAAATCCGTAGGAGTAGGCCAAAATTGCAATCTTGATTCCATTTACCTCCTTGATCAGGATAGGGGCTTGCTCTCTCGCCTCATGCGGGTAGACACCAACCGTTTGGATCCCCGCGTCTTCAAAAGCCTTGGCAGTCGAAAATAGCCCTTCCAAGCCAGAATCGAGGATATGGTTATGTCCCAGGTCCATCACCTGATAGCCTGCATCCTTAATCGAAGCAACCACCTCCCCAGGGGCATTGAAAATCGGATAGCCCGAAAGCCCATAATCCGAATTAATGGTCCCTTCAAAATCCCCCAAGACCAGATTCCCTTGCTTCAACCATTCCTGAGCATAGTGATAATTCTCAGAAAAATCATAGCTTCCATCTTCCTTGGCGGCACTCATATAAATCAAGTCATGATAGAGTTGATCTCCATTTGCCATGATCCGAGCCGTATGAGGTAACTGATCCGGATGAACTTCTTCTTGCTTTTCAACGACTTCCGGCATTTCTAGCGCTGTAATGGGAAAACCATTCCATTTTTGAACCCACAAGACCAGATTTGCTGCCGCAAATACTGTAATCAGCAAACCATAGACAAACTGTTCGTTGGTCAGGCGAAAAGCAGTCACCTTTCCCAATCCAATATCAAGCCATTCATTGAGCATCCTGAGGATATCTTTCCCGAGCTCACTCCATCTCTTTAGGAGATCCTTCCAATTCTTCATCTTCTTCTCTTCCTATCCATTTCTCTTGCTCTTGCCAAAGGCCCCTCCGTCATCTGTCAGGCCTTTTTTTCATTGTAACACAATTTTGACAAAAGAAAACAGACTGACCTAAACTTCCATGAATAGATAAATGGAGGGACTAAAAAGAGGGCTTACAGCCCCCTCTCCATCATTCTTTTAGTGCATCTGCTTGAGTAGATCCCCGTATCCCTCTACCTCCATCTCCTCTTTCGGAATAAAGCGCAGAGAGGCCGAATTGATACAATAGCGAAGGCCACCTTGTTCTCTTGGCCCATCGGTAAAGACATGGCCGAGATGGGCATTGCCTGAGCGGGAACGAACTTCAATCCGCTCCATCCCGTGGCTAAGATCCTGGTAATAATGAACGACATCTTTGGCAATAGGGCGAGAGAAACTCGGCCATCCACAGCCAGACGCAAACTTATCATTGGCAAAGAAAAGAGGCTCTCCAGTCGTAATGTCCACATAGATTCCCTCTTCAAAGGTCTGGTCATAGGCATTGTGGAAAGGTCGCTCTGTCGCACTCTCTTGAGTGACTTGGTACTGCTCCTCTGTCAATCGTGTCTTTAATTCTTCTTGACTGGGCTTGGGATAGGTTGCCGGATCAATCAAGGGTTGGTCAGCATCCATCACATCGATATGGCAATAGCCCCCAGGATTCTTCTTGAGGTAGTCTTGATGGTAGTCCTCCGCTAGGATGTAGTGACGCAAAGGTTCTAGCTCAACCGCTATTTTGTGGCCAAGTTGCTCCTCTTCTTCCGCAAACACTTGGGCGATCACCTCACGGTCCGCATCGTCCAGGTAATAGACACCCGTCCGGTACTGGCGACCTCGATCATTTCCCTGCTTGTTCATGGACAAGGGATCGATCACCCGGAAATAGTAGAGCAGAATCGCTCGTAAGGAAATCTTATTTGGATCGTAGATGACTTGCACGGTCTCTGCATGATCCGTTTCCTTAATCAGTTGGTAATTGGTCGCTTCTACCTGGCCATTGGCATAGCCCACCGTCGTCTTTTCTACACCCGAAATCCGAGAGAAATACTCCTCTAAGCCCCAAAAACAGCCACCTGCTAGATAAATCTCTGCCATCTTTTTTCCTCGCTTCCTGCATTCCCTATGTGGAACGCTTGACATCTATTAGCTCCATCATAATCCAAGAGCATCAGATTTTCAAGGATTCTGCATCAAAAATCCCTTCTACTATACTAGTAAAAGGGATAAAGGCACTCACTCCCACTTATTTTTCAAATAAGAAAAAGAGCGAGTAACCAAGATTACGTAGAGATACTAAAAACTGATGGAAAAAATCATGCATGAGAGACATGACCCACACCTCCTCTCAATCTCTGACCTTCCTAAGCATCGTTGTCAAGATTAAAGAACCACCGTCGGTCCATACACCTGCAACTGAGGCTTCACAACTTCGTAATGCCAATGATCATAAGCTCGCCAGGCTTGATAGGCCTCTTCACTCAAATCGAGCTCCCCCAGACCAATCAATAAACTGGTACTTTGATAAAATTTTTCCAACTCAATCAACAGGCGATTGTCTACCTGTCTTGCCTTCACTAAAACTTCCAAAATATGATTTAGATTTCCCTCAAATCGAAGGGCATCTGGACTGGTTTTGCATTCCCTAGAAAAGGCTGTTTGGAGAGTTTCGATCATGGTCTTTGCCTCTTGAACCACATCCCTTTCTCCCATCGCAATCACCTTCCTTCTCACCTCCATTGTACACCTTTTTCTCTCTATAAAAATGGAAAATCTTTAAAACTAGGAACAGATTCTCTCTCTTGACAAGAATCCATAAAAAATCCCCAAGTATCCACTTGAGGAAGTTCTTTTCGAAGGTTTAGTCAATGTAGTGCAGTTTCCCCCGGAAGTCTTCTAGGCTTTGGTAGCCTTTTTCTTCCATGATGTCTTTGAGTTCCGTAGTAATGCGCTCGAAAGCCCCTACTCCTTCTTTATGAAGTGTGGTTCCGATTTGCACCATACTAGCGCCACAAAGGATATGCTCAAAGGCATCGCGACCGGTCAAGACGCCACCTGTCCCTACAATCTGAATTTCTGGATTCAACCGTTGGTAAAAGGCATGGACATTGGCCAGAGCAGTTGGCTTGATGTATTCTCCACCAATCCCACCAAAGCCGTTCTTAGGGCGGATCACTACGGATTCATCCTCGATGTAGAGGCCATTTCCGATCGAGTTAACGCAGTTGACAAACTTAAGCGGGTATTTGTTAAAAATCGTTGCAGCTTGATCAAAGTGAACAATATCAAAGTAAGGTGGTAACTTGATGCCAAGAGGTTTGGTGAAATAGGCAAAGACCTCTGACAAGATTCGATCAGTCGTCTCAAAGTCATAGGCGATCTGGGGTTTCCCAGGGACATTGGGACAGGAAAGGTTCAACTCCGTCAAACCTCTAAAATCACTGTCTTCTACCTTTTTCAAGATGGTATGGGTTTCCTCCGGGGACATTCCGACTAAAGACAAAAAGAAAGTCCGATTCGGATCAGAAGTTTGTAACTCAAGGAGGTAATCTAAATAATAATCCAAACCTTGGTTGGGAAGCCCCATTGAGTTAATAGATCCTAGTGGCACATCTTGGTAGCGTGGCTCTGGGTTCCCTTGACGATACTCCAAGGTCGCAGTCTTCGTCACAAATGTTCCCGCAGCAGAATTCTTTACTTCTTCAAGTTCTGCAATTGTCATACAGGCTACACCCGCGGCATTCATCAGGCAGTTGTCAAACTCAAAACCTGCAATAGTTGTTTTTGTCGATACCATCTTCTTCTCCTTGAAATGAATTCTTACAGCTATTATAGCACGAAAAGGAGGATTCACAGTTAGAAAACTAAAATAGCCCAAGAAACGTACGGAAATAGAAAAAATTCACCATAAACGTTATCAATTCATTTTCTATATAGAGAAAAAAACCCCAATTGTCAAGTCAAGTGCAACAAAGTCATTCCTCTGATTAAGCGAGTGTTCTTCCAGCTGTTTGAGCTAG
>NZ_JAHZQQ010000046.1 GCF_019930045.1 Streptococcus australis
TTTATGCTGTTTTTCGCAATTCTAGTATATCAGATGAACGTGTCTTTTGTGTTGCACTTCATTTTACAACAGGGCTCAGTATTTTTTTAAACAGGGGAATAGTTTAGGTCTGAAAGAATTAACTTATACATTTACAAGGTTCATTCTGATCGACTTTATAACTGTCTAAGAAAAAAGTAAAGATTCATACAGTATCTAGATTTTCCAAAAATTCTTTATCATCAAATATTATTAACAAAACTATCCAAACCAAATCCGATACATTGCTTCAAAGAATTCTTTAGTTGTTTGACTAGCGAGGTCTTTAATTAAAAAAATTTTTAAAATAATTGCCACCTTGACACATAAATTCTTGCTTTCCAAGTTTAAATGTGATATATTTATAACATAAATTTTAAGTGTTATATATTTATAACATGAAAAAGGAGTCTATCATGAAAAAAAGTCAAAAAATGCGTGGCCTCATTGCAATGATTGCCGTAGCTCTCTTTATTGATTTTATTGTTTTATTTGGTTCTAATCTTAGTTGGGGATCCAAGTTAGTTATTACTGGTATTTCAGTGTCAGGTCAAATTATAGCTATATGGAGCTGGCTACATATGAAACCACGGCCTCATAAGATTCAGAAAGGTGAGGGGAAGACTATTTTTGACTTGTCTGCTAAGCTTTACACGATACTTTTTTTTGCAGCAAGCATTTTTTATACAGTAGGGATTTGGGTTGCGACCCCAAGCGAAAGTTCTGGTATTAAAGAATGGATTTTGGGAATTGGTCTCGTTATTGAAGTGATTGTATTTGGTTTTTTCTGTTTGAAAAATGTCAAGGAAACTCCGGACGAACGCTTTTATGCTAATTTAGCCAAGGCAGCTAGCTTGATGTTTGTTTTTATACTAGGCGCACTGATGATTCTAGCAGTTATCATTGGGTATATAGGGTCTCTCACTCTTCACATGGGCCAGATCTTTATTAGCATATCTGCCTTGATTTTCATCTTTGCGGTTGTCTATCTTATCTTGGAACGGAGAGGATAAGCATGGCCAAAGAAAGCAAGATTATTACTAATCTCAAATCTGTTCGTGAGTCCACAGGCATGACCCAGCAGGAGTTGGCCGACCTCATCGGCATGCGACGCGAGACAATTCTGCACCTAGAAAATAACCGTTACAATCCTTCGCTAGAAATGGCTCTTAAAATTGCTCAAGTTTTTAATCTGAAAATAGAAGACCTCTTTGAACTCAGACAGAAAGAGGAAGCATAATTCTTTTCGAGACCTAGTATTAAGTTCATTGATTAATTAGGAATTGAAGCCAAAGGAAAAATCCTTTTTAGTCGTGATAAAGAAGTTATTTCATTGATACCTAACTTACATTGCTTAAAGAGAAATAAAAATGGAACCCCTAGTCATCCAGTCTACTTATCCAAAGACATAAAACCTTCCTCATACAAAGGATAGACCTTTGACTTTCCAAAAATTAGTGTTTTCCTGAAAGTTTTGAATTTGAAACGATGAACAATCAAAAACAACCGGAGAAGAAACAGTTGCCAACTCCTTCTTCTCTGGTTGTTTTTTATACTAACAATCTTTCCGACTTAGTTGATAAGAATATAGGATCGGAATGAGAACAATGGTGAGGATGACCAGCACCAGTACATAAGAAAGCGCGAATTGAAGGCCTGCTTCAAGAAGAAGGATCAATCCTCCGAGGACCCACAACTTCCCTGCCAAGCGATGGGTTTTGTGCCAGTTATCTTCACTCTGCAAGGTCCAAGGCAGACGGATTCCAACCGTATGGTTCACTTTTAGCTTCGGCATGTAATTGCCCATGATCACAAAGATGAGGCCTAACAAAGCAGAAACAACAATAGAAGGATTGGTCGTAGAGCCTAGCGCCTTACTATAGATGAGATAGAAGACACTTAAGGAGACGATTGGAATCAACCAGTAGATCACTTTGACCATTTTCTCATTCATCGTGCGATTCTTAGGATCACGTCCGATCATAAAGATCACAAACAGATGCACCAAGAGAAGGAGGATAGGAAGACCAAACACGGCCAGTGGCTTCGATTGGAAATTATTGGCCTGACCTGCAAGGTTGAAGTGAATCGGGATTTGGTTAGGCAATTGCGGCCAAATTATCAGCCCCCAAAGTATGGGGAAGAGTATCACCATAGAAGTCAATAGCAATAGTTTTTTATTCGTTTTCATCAGTAGAATCTCCTTTCAAATCAACGAGCCAGACCATCAAATCTTCCAAGACAGAAGTATTGAGTTCATAGTAGATAAAATTCTTCTCTTTTTCCTCTCGAATTAAATCTGCCTGCTTGAGGAGGCTTAAATGATGGGAAATGGTCGCTCCTGCCACATCAAAGTGACCAGCGATATCTCCAGCAGATAATTTCCCCGCCTTTAGCAGTTCTAAGATACTTCTTCTTATCGGATTTGATAAAGCTTTAAATGTTTGCGCAAAATTCATTCTCTATCTCCTCTAATCTATTTAGATTTCTTTCTAAATAGATTCTAGTACTTTAAATAAAGATTGTCAACTCTATTTAGAAAAAAATCTAAATAGTTTTAGAAAACTGCTTGACAACAATCTACTTTGTTGAAAAGCTCTTCCCTCCCCCTTGATACAAGCGACAAGTATTGATTTTTCTAGAAAAAAGCGTATAATCAAATTCATACTATCTAAAGGGAGTCTCTATGAAGAAGAGTTTTATTCACCAACAAGAAGAAATTTCATTCGTTAAAACAACATTTACCCAGTATTTGAAAGACAAGCTAGAAGTTGTCGAAGTTCAAGGACCTATCTTGAGTAAGGTAGGAGATGGGATGCAGGACAATCTATCCGGAGTAGAAAATCCTGTCTCTGTAAAGGTCTTACAAATTCCCAATGAAACCTATGAAGTCGTTCACTCTCTAGCGAAGTGGAAACGCCATACCTTAGCTCGATTTGGTTTTGGGGAAGGGGAAGGTCTCTTCGTCCATATGAAGGCCCTTCGTCCAGATGAAGATTCGTTGGATGCGACCCACTCAGTCTATGTTGACCAATGGGACTGGGAAAAGGTCATTCCAAATGGGAGCCGTAACCTAGCCTACTTGAAGGAAACAGTTGAAAAAATCTACAAGGCCATTCGTCTAACAGAGTTGGCAGTTGAAGCTCGCTATGATATTGAATCGATCCTGCCGAAGCAAATCACCTTTATTCACACAGAAGAGTTGGTAGAGCGTTATCCTGACTTGACGCCGAAAGAACGGGAAAATGCCATCACCAAAGAATATGGAGCTGTCTTTTTGATTGGGATTGGTGGCGTCTTATCAGATGGTAAACCGCACGATGGACGGGCACCAGACTATGACGACTGGACAACAGAAACTGAAAATGGCTACAAGGGCTTAAACGGGGATATCCTTGTTTGGAATGATAACTTAGGGGCGGCATTCGAATTATCTTCTATGGGGATTCGGGTTGATGAAGACACCCTCAAGCGCCAGGTTGCTATCACAGGAGATCAAGATCGTTTAGAATTGGAATGGCACCGTGCGCTCTTGAATGGCCTCTTTCCACTAACTATCGGAGGTGGGATCGGTCAATCGCGGATGGCCATGTTCTTGCTTCGTAAGAAACATATCGGAGAAGTCCAAACCAGCGTCTGGCCACAGGAAGTTCGCGAACAATATGAAAATATCTTATAAGATAGTTGAAAGTAAAGCAACGAAAGAAATCGAGCCTTGCATGTGATGCGGGCTCTATTTTTATGGGCTGGAGAAGTTCCCTTTTTCTATTCCTGATGGGCTTGTAGCCTGATTTTATCGCTTGAGCGCTGTCACGGACTAGAAATTGTGATAGAATAATAGTACAAAGCAAGCAAAGGAGTGGTGTCTATGAAATTACAAAAACCAAAAGGAACCCAAGATATCCTGCCACAGGAATCCGCTAAGTGGCAATATGTAGAAGGATTTGCTCGCGAAACCTTTAAAAAATACAATTACGCAGAGATCCGCACACCTATTTTTGAACATTACGAGGTCATTAGTCGTTCGGTAGGGGATACAACGGATATCGTGACCAAGGAGATGTACGACTTCTATGATAAGGGTGATCGTCATATCACTTTGCGTCCGGAAGGGACAGCACCGGTGGTCCGCTCCTATGTTGAAAACAAACTCTTTGCACCAGAAGTTCAAAAACCAAGCAAGGTTTATTATATCGGTCCTATGTTCCGCTATGAGCGTCCTCAGGCTGGTCGTTTGCGTCAATTCCACCAGATTGGTGTAGAGTGTTTTGGATCTAGCAATCCTGCAACAGACGTTGAGACGATTGCCATGGCTGACCAATTCTTCAAAGAGATTGGCATTGAAAATGTCGTCCTCCACTTGAATACCCTTGGTAGCACAGCTAGTCGGGCAGCTTATCGCCAAGCTTTGATTGACTACCTCCTTCCAATGAAGGACCAACTTTCAAAAGATAGCCAACGTCGTCTAGAGGAAAATCCGCTCCGCGTCTTGGACTCAAAAGAAAAAGAAGACAAGCAAGCGGTTGAGAATGCTCCATCTATCCTAGACTACTTGGACGAAGAAAGCCAGGCACACTTCGATGCCGTACGGGCTATGCTAGACGGTCTCGGAATTGACTATGTCATCGATACCAATATGGTGCGTGGCCTAGACTACTACAACCACACCATTTTCGAATTCGTGACGGAAGTAGATGGGAATGAGTTGACTGTGTGTGCGGGAGGTCGTTACGATGGCTTGGTGGAATATTTTGGTGGACCAGCAACACCAGGTTTTGGTTTTGGGATGGGACTTGAGCGTCTCTTGTTGATCCTCGATAAACAAGGAGTTGAGCTTCCTGTTGAGACGTCATTGGATGTCTACATTGCTGTGTTGGGTTCAGAAGCAGAAGTAGCTGCTTTGGAATTGGTTCAGGCCCTTCGTCGTCAAGGCTTCATCGCAGAACGTGATTACCTAGGCCGTAAGTTGAAGGCTCAGTTCAAGTCAGCTGACGTCTTTGGGGCCAAAACTATCATTGCTCTTGGTGGTAGCGAGGTTGAAAGTGGGCAAATCACCGTCAAAAACAACCAGACTCGTCAGGAAGTGTCCACGTCCATCGAAGAAGTAAAAAATGATTTTCAGACTATTTTGAATCAACTATAAAAAGAAAAGACGGATGCCGAGAAGGTGTCGGTCTTTTTGCATGCCCTCTACTTTCTCCTTGTGGAGAAAGCTGACAGCTGGGCCCATTTTTGATATACTAGTAGGGTATGCATGTGCCCTTTAGCACTTGCAATTCTAGTAAAGGAAAAAACACGGTATGAGTGAAAAAGAAAAAGAATCGCATAAACTTAGCTTGAGTGTCGGGTCCAATTTTCAAGATACTCAAGAGCTACGAAAGGTATTGGAACAATCAATTAGCCGGGAAGAAGAAGTTTTGACGGCTAGTCAACCGGTGGAATCAGAGCAGAACCAGGAAGAGAGCCAGGTTGCTGGAGAAGCGGTGGAAACAGAAGCTTCGACCGGAACTCTAAGTCGCCTATCACAATCTGGTCATCGTCGCAAAGAGAAGGTTGAAGCGAGATCGAAAGACCAAGAGGATGTAGAAGAGACATTAGAAGAGCAAGAAGATGAAAAGTCGTTGGGGCGTTATGCCATTAAGCGACCAGTTCCCTTGTCACTACCCATTGCTCTTAGTGTCCTACTTGGGCTGGTCCATGTAGCTCTTCCTTTTATCAACTTACTGGCGACCAATCAGCAAACCCAGGACTTATATGCCGGTTGGGCAATGTCTCAAGGTCAAGTTCCCTATGGTCATTTCTTTGGGGTCAATGGCTTGCTCTACTACGGGATCAGCGCTTTAGGAAGTTTGCTAGGAGGTCAAGTTCTCCTGGTGGTCTTCCAGATTTTAGCCTACTTTTTTGCTGGGACGAGCCTGTATCGGATGGTCAGAAGCTTGGTTGCAAGTGAAAAAATTGCAGGACAAGTTCAGCTACTCTTCTACCTACTTGCTGGAGTGCTTGGATTTGGCGGCAATTACGCTGTCTTTTATGTCCTGCCCTTCCTATTTGGCTCTATGAATTTCATTCTCGCTTATCTAGAGGGTGAGAAAACAGATGAATCCTTTGTCGCCTATGGCGCAGGAGCCTGTTTGGCCTTTATGATGGTGCCATGGCTGAGTGTGATTTTTTATCTGCTTGCTTTTCTTGGATTGACAGCCTATCATGTGAAGCAAAAGAAATTTGCTCATGGCTTCTATCAATTCCTCGCTGCTCTCTTGGGATTCTCTCTTCTTTTCTATCCCTTAGGCTACATCACCGTGTGGAACGGCTCCTTTGGGTATGCGATTCATCAGACCTTATATAGTCTCCGCTCCCTCCAGTTTGATGCTGGTCACCTATTAGCCAACCTAGTTTATTACTGTTTATTGCTGTTAACGCTTGGTTTCGCTTCAGCTTTCGTCATGTCCTTCCGAAAAGTATCGACAAGCGGTCAACGTGTGATTCGGTTTATGAGTTGGTTTGGTCTTCTGCTAGTTGCCACTGTTGTGGTTGGGACACCAGAGCAAGGGGCCTATCAATTCCTTAGCCTCTTACCTTTTGGTCTCCCCTTGTTCGCTCTTTGGTTTGCGGGAGAAGAGTCCACTTATCAGCGCCGGAAGATGAAGAACAATTCTATCTGGCACCTTTATTTCTCCAGTCAAGCCTTCCTACCGTTTTTGGCAATGGCTTATCTAGTGGGCTATCCAGTTGTGAATCAATTTGTTCTCCAAAACAACCTAGCGAGTGAACGAAGCACCATTGCCCACTATATCAAGAGTCATAGTGATTCCAAGGATACCATCTATGCTTGGGATCAGACGGCCCATCTCTATCAGGAAAGTGGTCGCCTGGCATCTTCGTCCCTCCTAACTCCGACGGCCTATCTAGGTCCGAGGGAAAATCGAACCAATCTGATTAATCAGATTAAGCAAGACAAGCCGAAGTTTATTGTGGTCAATAAGGACCTAGATGTAACGTCTGCTCTGCAAAAAGTTTTAACTAAAAATTATGAAAAAGTGAACCAGAAAGGTTCCCAGTATACCTTGTACCAATATAAATAGACTATCAATATCTTGTGGTTTTGAAATGAAATAACATTTTTTGCCACAAGATATTGATTTTTTATTTTTGAGTGATATAATATGGAGTGAATTCTATTTGTATAAAAAAGAAAGTGGGCGAGCGTATGATAACGTTACGAGAAGAGCATATCCAAAGTCTCCCCCAACTCTTTGTGGAAAAGAGAGATGGGCGGAAGGTCAAGTTTGATGTCGATAAAATTTACCGTGCTTTGGTCAAAGCGACAGAAGAAGTGACCGGTCTCACTCCGGCCTTGGAAGCGAAATTAGAAACCGTAACAGACCGAATCGTGGCTGAAATTTTGGAACGCTTCCCTCGTGGCGTAAAAATCTACGAGATTCAAAATGTCGTTGAACACGAGTTACTGCAAGCCAATGAATATGCGATTGCTGAGAGCTATATTACTTACCGGACTCAGCGGGATTTTGAGCGCTCAAAAGCGACGGATATCAACTTTACGATTGGAAAACTCCTCAATAAGGACCAAGCAGTCGTTAATGAGAACGCCAATAAGGACAGCGACGTCTTTAACACGCAACGGGACTTAACGGCGGGGATCGTCGGTAAGTCTATTGGTCTCAAAATGTTGCCCAAACACGTAGCCAATGCCCACCAAAAAGGGGATATCCACTACCATGATTTGGACTATAGCCCTTATACTCCGATGACCAACTGTTGTTTGATCGATTTTGAAGGCATGCTACGCAATGGTTTTAAGATAGGGAATGCAGAAGTAGAAAGTCCCAAGTCCATCCAAACTGCAACGGCTCAGATCTCGCAAATCATTGCCAATGTAGCCTCTAGCCAGTATGGGGGTTGCTCAGCAGACCGGATCGACGAGGTCTTGGCTCCTTATGCAGAAAAGAATTATCAGAAGCACTTGAAAGATGCAGAGGAGTGGGTTCTCCCTGAAAAACGCGAGGACTATGCTTGGCAAAAAACGAAAAAAGACATCTATGATGCCATGCAATCGCTGGAATATGAGATCAATACCCTCTTTACCTCAAATGGGCAAACGCCCTTTACTTCGCTTGGCTTTGGTCTTGGAACCAATCGCTTCGAACGGGAAATCCAAAAGGCGATTTTGGAAATCCGGATTAAGGGACTTGGATCGGAACATCGGACAGCTATCTTTCCAAAACTGATCTTTACCCTCAAGCGGGGGCTCAACCTAGAACCTGGAACCCCTAACTATGATATCAAGCAATTGGCCTTGGAATGTGCGACGAAGCGCATGTACCCAGACGTTTTGTCTTATGACAAGATTGTCGATTTGACGGGCTCCTTCAAGGTTCCGATGGGATGTCGCTCTTTCCTTCAAGGTTGGAAGGACGAGAATGGTGTGGAAGTTAATTCTGGCCGGATGAACCTAGGGGTTGTGACGGTCAATTTACCTCGGATTGCCTTGGAATCTGGCGGAGACAAGGAGAAGTTCTGGCAAATCTTTAATGAACGGATGAACATCGCTGAAGATGCCTTGGTTTACCGGGTGGAACGCACCAAAGAAGCGACACCAGCCAATGCACCGATTCTCTACCAATATGGGGCTTTCGGGAAACGCTTGGGCAAGTATGACCAGGTAGATCAGCTCTTCCGTCATCGCAGAGCGACCGTTTCTCTAGGTTATATCGGACTCTATGAAGTCGCAACCGTCTTTTATGGTCCAAATTGGGAACAGAATCCAGAAGCCAAGCAATTCACGATCGATATCATCAAGGATATGAAAGCACGTGTGGAAGACTGGTCTGACCAGTATGATTACCACTTCTCCATCTATTCGACACCGTCAGAAAGTTTGACAGACCGCTTCTGTCGCCTAGATGCAGAGAAATTTGGTCAGGTTCCAGATATCACAGACAAGGAATACTACACCAATAGTTTCCACTACGATGTTCGTAAGAACCCAACTCCATTTGAAAAGCTAGATTTTGAAAAAGTCTATCCAGAAGCAGGGGCGTCTGGTGGCTTTATCCACTATTGCGAGTATCCAGTGCTCCAACAAAATCCAAAAGCCCTAGAGGCGGTTTGGGATTATGCTTATGACCGGGTCGGCTATCTCGGAACCAATACACCGATTGACCGTTGCTATAAGTGTGATTTTGAAGGGGATTTTACACCAACCGAACGAGGTTTTACTTGTCCAAACTGTGGCAATAGTGATCCTAAGACAGTTGATGTGGTCAAACGGACCTGTGGCTATCTAGGAAATCCTCAAGCACGTCCGATGGTTAATGGACGTCATAAGGAAATCGCTGCGCGGGTCAAACACATGAATGGGTCCACGATTAAATCAGCTGGACACCAAGTGACAGATTAGAAAAGGAAGATTATGGGAAAATACCAACTAGATGATAAGGGCAAGGCCCAGGTTCAACGATTCCACGAAAAACATTCGACAGGTGGAATCAATAAAAAAGACCGGGTAGCCAGCCTGAGAGAGCAATTTTTAAAAAAGGCTAAGAAAAAATAAAAGTGAGAGTCCGCTCTCGCTTTTCTCGTATAGGGAGGTAAGGATGGAATTACGCAGACCGACTTTAGCAGATAAAGAAACTATTCTAAACATGATGGCAGAGTTCGAAGAGACCCAATCGGCCCACGACGGCGGCTTTTGGGATGCTGAGAACTTTGATTATGAGGAGTGGCTAGAAACTAACCTTAATAAAGAAATGGGAATAAATTTGCCTGAAAATCGCGTTCCATCAATTCAGTTCGTATTATTTGATGATGTAGGTGTTGCTCTAGGTTTTTTGAATCTACGGCTGAGACTAAATGAGGGATTGCTGAATCATGCTGGCCATATTGGCTACTCCATCCGTCCCTCTGAAAGGGGCAAAGGCTATGCAAAAGAAGCTCTTCATCAAGGTCTGCAAGTGGCTAAAGAAAAGAACATTCATCGTGCTCTGGTGACATGTAGCACGGAAAATCCGGCCAGTCGAGCAGTGATTCTGGCTAATGCCGGAGCTTTAGAGGATGTTCGAGGCGGAAAAGAGCGCTACTGGATTGATGTCGATTAAGGAGGAAGCATGGAGCTAAGACGACCAACTTTGGAAGATAAAGAAGCGATATTAGAGATGATTACGGAGTTCGATGTAGCAAAATCCTATATGCACGGTGGCATGGGCTCCACTTGGAAGCGAGCAAAGGATTTTGCGGATTGGTTGCGAATTGTAGAGCGGCAGGAGGATACTGAGAATCTGCCAGAAGGCTGGGTTCCTACCATTCAATTTTTATCCTTTGATGAGACTGGCTACCCTCTGGGCTTTTTAGCCCTGCGCTTGTCCTTGAATGACAAATTATTTGTAGAGGGTGGTCACATTGGCTATTCCATCCGGCCCAGTCAACGCAGAAAGGGCTTGGCTAAGTTGCAGCTAGAGCTAGGACTAGCAGAGGCTCGAAAGCAAGGATTGGAACGAGTACTGATTACCTGTGATGAAGACAACGAAGCCAGTCGTCGCACCATTCTCTCTGCTGGCGGTGTTTACGAAAACACAATCGACAGAAGTCAGCGCTACTGGATTGATTTGGAGGATGAAGATGAACAATCCCAAACCTCAAGAATGGAAAAGTGAGGAGCTGAGTAAAGGGCGAATCATTGACTATAAGGCCTTTAACTTTGTAGATGGCGAAGGTGTCCGCAACTCCCTTTATGTAGCGGGTTGCATGTTTCACTGCGAGGGCTGTTACAATGTAGCCACCTGGTCTTTTAACGCGGGTATTCCCTACACCAAAGAGTTAGAAGAGCAGATCATGGCCGATTTGGCCCAACCCTATGTACAGGGCTTGACCCTGCTTGGGGGGGAACCCTTTCTCAATACTGGCATCCTGCTGCCCTTGGTTAAGCGGGTGAAAAGAGAACTCCCTGACAAAGATATCTGGTCTTGGACCGGCTACACCTGGGAAGAAATGATGCTGGAGACGCCGGACAAACTAGAACTACTTTCGCTGATTGATATTCTGGTGGACGGTCGCTATGATAAGAGCAAACGCAACCTCATGTTGCAGTTCAGAGGTTCTTCTAACCAGCGGATCATTGATGTTCAACAATCTCTCAAAGAAGGAAAAGTCGTCATCTGGGACAAGCTCAATGATGGCAAGGATTCCTATGAGCAAATAAAAAGAGACTAGGAAGACTCGGATAGCCCTTATAAAGATGGAAGTTTCATGGTTTTTCAATTTGCAAGAAGTGGGCTCTTTTTTCAGACAATTTCATTCTCATTGACAAAATTCACAAGAATTCATGGTATAATGGAATAGATTGTACGAAAGTTAGAGGAGTCTAATTCGTATCTTAAGGAACAGAATGAGGAAATGTACATGACATTAGTTTATCAATCAACGCGTGATGCGAACAATACAGTAACAGCCAGCCAAGCGATTTTGCAAGGTTTGGCAACAGATGGAGGCTTATTTACTCCAGTTAGCTATCCAAAGGTGGACTTGGATTTTGAAGTATTAAAGGACGCTTCTTACCAAGAAGTGGCTAAGCTTGTCTTGTCAGCTTTCTTGGATGACTTTACAGCAGAAGAGTTGGACTACTGTATCACCAACGCCTATGACAGCAAGTTTGATACTCCAGCCATTGCTCCTCTTGTCAAACTTGATGGTCAATACAACTTGGAACTTTTCCACGGTTCAACCATTGCCTTTAAAGATATGGCCTTGTCCATCTTGCCATACTTTATGACAACGGCAGCTAAGAAACACGGTTTGGAAAACAAGATTGTCATCTTGACAGCAACATCTGGAGATACTGGGAAAGCTGCTATGGCAGGATTCGCGGATGTCCCAGGTACTGAAATTATCGTCTTTTATCCAAAAGACGGTGTCAGCAAGGTACAAGAGTTGCAAATGACCACTCAAACTGGGGACAATACGCATGTTATCGCCATTGATGGAAACTTTGATGATGCTCAGACTAATGTGAAACATATGTTCAACGATGTTGAACTACGCGAGAAATTGGCAGCCAACAAGCTTCAATTCTCATCAGCTAACTCTATGAATATCGGCCGCTTGGTACCACAGATTGTTTATTATGTTTATGCCTACGCTCAGCTTGTTAAAACTGGCGAAATTGTGGCGGGTGAAAAAGTTAATTTCACAGTGCCGACAGGAAACTTCGGAAATATCTTGGCGGCATTTTACGCCAAACAAATCGGGCTACCAGTTGGTAAGTTGATCTGTGCTTCAAATGACAACAATGTCTTGACAGACTTCTTTAAAACTCGTGTCTATGACAAGAAGCGTGAGTTTAAGGTCACCACTAGCCCATCTATGGATATCTTGGTCTCTTCAAACTTGGAGCGCTTGATTTTCCATCTTTTGGGAAATGATGCAGTTAAGACAGCTGAACTTATGAATGCTTTGAATACACAAGGTCAGTATGAGTTGACTGATTTTGATACAGAGATTCTTGACCTTTTTGCGGCTGAATATGCTACTGAAGCAGAAACAGCAGCAGAAATCAAGCGTGTCTACGAGTTAGATTCTTATATCGAGGATCCACATACGGCAGTTGCTTCAGCCGTATATAAAAAATACCAAGCAGCGACAGGCGATGCGGCTAAGACCGTGATTGCATCAACTGCTAGTCCATACAAGTTCCCAGTGGTTGCAGTAGAAGCTGTAACTGGGAAATCAGGTCTTAGCGATTTTGAAGCATTGGCTCAATTACATGAAATCTCAGGAGTAGCAGTGCCCCCAGCAGTCGATGGCCTTGAAACAGCTCCAGTTCGTCACAAGACAACTGTTGCAGCGGCAGAGATGCAGACTGCAGTAGAAACTTATCTAGGACTTTAAAAGAGAGGAAGTAAACTCGGTTGGGAAACTAACTGAGTTTCTTTTCATCAGGAGGAAAGTGTGTCTCGTCAACAACAAGTGGATCGACAAATTTTAAGGATTGCCCTTCCAGCCATCGGAGAAAACTTTCTCCAAATGCTCATGGGGATGGTAGATAGCTACTTGGTCGCTCAGTTGGGTTTGGTTGCTGTCTCGGGTGTATCCGTCGCAGGCAATATCATTACGATTTACCAAGCTATTTTTATCGCCCTTGGAGCAGCGGTCGTGAGCCTCTTGTCCAAAAGTATGGGGCAAAAAGATCAGAAGGCCATAGCTCGTCAAGCCACCGAGTCTATCAAAGTAACGGTTTTACTAAGTTGTATGTTGGGGGCCTTATCACTCTGCTTTGGCAAGGAATTAATTGCCCTCTTGGGGGTTGAGGCAGCGGTTGCAGAAGCTGGAGGAATTTATTTATCTCTTGTCGGAGGAAGTATTTTGCTTTTGGGGCTGATGACGACTTTTGGAGCCCTAGTCCGTGTGGCCCACAATCCGCGGACACCTATGTATGTCAGTTTCTTGACCAATGTGTTGAATGCTCTGTTATCGAGTATCCTGATATTTATTTTTGGAATGGGCATAGCTGGGGCTGCCTTAGGAACGGTTCTTTCTCGCTTATTAGGGACCTACTTGCTCTGGCGTCAAGTTCAACTACCCTTCGCTCCTTTTTGTTGGGGCTTGGATCGAGACTTGCTCTCCCTTGCCTTACCTGCTGCTGGTGAACGCCTCATGATGCGAGCGGGGGATATTGTCATCATTGCTATGGTGGCTGTTTTTGGGACCAGAGCGGTAGCTGGGAATGCCATTGGGGAAGTCTTGACCCAGTTCAACTATATGCCGGCTTTTGGGATTGCGACAGCGACAGTCATGTTGGTCGCTAAAAGTTTGGGACAGAATGATTGGCAAGGGATCAAGCAAATCACCAGTCGGAGTTTCTGGCTCTCCTTTCTCTCCATGTTTCCCCTTGCCCTTACTATCTTCTTATTTGGAAGTCCTTTAACAGCCCTTTACACCAAGGATCCAGGAGCCCTTGTTGCCTCCTTGTCTGTCATTTTGTTCTCCTTACTTGGAACGCCTCTGACAGCTGGGACCGTCATCTATACAGCAGTTTGGCAAGGTTTGGGCAATGCCCGCCTTCCTTTTTATGCGACCACTATCGGTATGTGGGTGATACGGATTGGCTCTGGATATCTGATGGGGGTTGTCCTCGGCTGGGGCTTGCCAGGTATTTGGGCAGGTACCCTTTTGGACAATGGATTTCGCTGGTTTTTCTTAAAAACACTCTATCATCGGACATGGAAGGAATAAAACTTATGACACGAGCTTTTATTTGGGATTTGGATGGAACTCTTTTGGATTCTTATGAAGCGATTTTAGATGGGATTGCTGAGACTTATGCCCATTACTCTCTGGACTTTGACCGGGAAGCGGTCCATGCTTTTATTCTTCAACAATCCGTCCAGTCTTTGCTTGAAGACGTTGCTAGAGAACATGGCTTGGATGCGGAGGAGATGAATCGTTATCGTGCTTCTAGCTTGCGTGAGAAAAATGCCCAAGTTCATCTGATGCAGGGGGCTAGAGACATTCTAGCTTGGGCTAAAGAGGAAGGAATTGCCCAATTTGTCTATACCCACAAGGGGAAGAATGCTTACGCAATTCTCGAAGATTTAGGGATCCTATCCTATTTCCAAGAGATTGTCACAACGGACAATGGTTTTAGGAGAAAACCAGATCCAGAAGGAGTCGATTATCTAGTGGATAAGTATCAACTGGATCGGAGTGAAACCTATTATATTGGAGATCGAACCTTGGATGTTGATCTGGCAGACAATGCAGGAATCGGGAGTATTAATTTTTTAGATTACAAGCCGGACGTCAATCATGCGATTCGTCATTTGGATGATATTCGCCTCTATTTTGAAGAAGATAAATTGCAAGAATAAGTGCAACATTTACTTGAACTCATCCTCTAGAGCTTCACAAGCAGTTCTGTAAGCTA
>NZ_JAHZQQ010000047.1 GCF_019930045.1 Streptococcus australis
TTTATGCTGTTTTTCGCAATTCTAGTATATCAGATGAACGTGTCTTTTGTGTTGCACTTCATTTTACAACAGGGCAAAATTAAATAATCTTTTATAATACTTTGTTATTTTTTATCTCACAAATGAACGAGTGATTGCAGTTGAAATGCAGTCACTTTTTTATTTACTAGCATAGAGACTTTTACACTAGTAAATAAAAATGAACAATATTTCATGATATAATACTAATGAAAACAGTTCCAGAGGGATGAAAATTTCATTGGAGAAAAACAAGTAAAGGTAGTCATGATGAAAAGGTTTTTGATATTAATTTTTACAATTTTTGGATTGATGGTAGGATGGATAGCTTTTATGGTATATAGTTATGAAAGAAGTTATAATAAATGGAAAAATTCATATTCAGAATCAATAGAAACTGACTCTGAAGAAAAATACTCTACTTCAAGTTCTAGTACCAAGTATTATGATTATGAAAAATACTCTACTTCAAGTTCTAGTACGACTTCAAGTTCTAGTACAAAGTATTATGATTATAAAAAACCAAATGAATATACAAGTGCATATGCAAAAGCTATCTCTTTGTCAGAAGAATCTCATTTATCGAAACAGAAAATTGAACAACATCTAACAAGATCTGAAGGGTATTCAGAGGATGCTTCCCAGTACGCTATAAATAAGCTTGATATTGACTGGAAAGAGCAAGCTGTTTTAAAAGCAAAATCACTTCAAATGTTTCATTTTTCAAAAGAAATGTTAGTTTGGCAACTTATAAATGTTGAACTATTTACTCAAGAAGAGGCTGACTATGCTATAGAACAAGTTAATTTCGATTGGAAAGAGGAAGCTGTGAAAAAAGTGGAAGCTATTGCAAACCCTGGAAACATGTCGAAAGAAGAGTTATTAGAATTACTTGTCAAAAAAAGAAAATTTACTCAAGAAGAAGCTGAGTACGCAATAGAACATGCTCAAGTAGATTGGTTGAATTAAACAATAATTTAAATTTTGATTTTTATAACATATTGAAGAGCTGGATAGTTTGCCAGCTCTTTTTTGATGCTTGTAAACTTTTCTCATTTCGTAAAAAATAGTTGGAGCTAACCTAGTTTTAAACTATAATAGAGGAGAAGGATTATCGAAATGAAAAATTTATAGAACAAACATTTTAATCAATAGAGAAGGAACCATTTTATGAAACCATCTAAAAAAATCATGCTCCTTACTAGCTGTGCCTTGGCGCTCTTTGCTTTAGCGACTTGTGGTAGCAACCTAAAGCAATCCAAGGAAAAGCAGGAAAGCTCCACTGTCCAGCAGTCCCATTCAGACAAGGAGCGCTACAAGGGAAGCTACAGCAACCTCAACAGCAAGGCAAGTGTCGAAGAAGTGCGGACTCTTTTGTCTGCTTATTTGGATCAGGAAAGTGTAGACAAATTTCTGGGACTCGTGACTGACTACAACGATATTGTTGGCTCGGTCGGCTTGACGGGTGACTTCAGCACCTTCAAGAAAAAAGACTACAATGTTGAGAAGATCAGTGACTTGTGGACCAAGAAAAAGGGCGATTTCGTCGGGACAAACTGCCGGATCAATAGCTATACTCTTCTGAAGAATCGCATCGAGATTCCTAAGATGAAAGCGGATAGTGAACTTTTATTCGTGGACAATGATGCCATTGACAAAGGGAAGATCTTCGATGAGGCAGACAAGGAAGCCTTTAAGATTCTGTATTCACGGGTTCCGACTGAGGCGACAACAGATGTCAAGGTCCATGCCAAGAAGATGGAAGAGTATTTTTCTAATTTCAAATTCAATGAAAATGCCCGCATGCTTTCTGTCATCGTTCATGATAACCTAGATGGCAATACCCTTTTTGTCGGTCACGTCGGTGTCTTGGTTCCTGCCAAGGACGGCTATCTCTTTGTTGAAAAGCTAACCTTTGAAGAGCCCTATCAAGCGATCAAGTTTGCGACTAAGGAAGATGTCTACAAATACTTGGAGACCAAATACCAAGACTACACAGGCGAAGGTCTGGCTAAGCCCTTTATCATGGATAATGAAAAATGGGTTGAGATGAAGTAGAGGATGAAGGACAGCGTGTTAGAATTTAGAAAGATAATGGACTATGCTCCGATTCTATATGTGCTAATTTTCTTGCTCTTTTTCACTGTTCTCCTTTTCCTGAGAAGAAGGGCAATCGTGAAACGTAGTGGTGGTCCCTTCTTTGCACCCTTCCATATTAACCGTGGCATTTTCTACATTCATTTGCCTTTGTGTTTCAGTCGGCGAATGCTTCCACTGAAAGAGATCAAGCAAATCACGTATGCAATTTTTCGTGGACGATCTGGTGGTGGGAGTCGCTATGCTTTCTATATCGAACTTAGAACTGGTAAGACTATTCCCTTCTTTTTTGGAAAAAGCAAGCGCAATGAAGAGCTAGTTGAGAAACTCAAGCGAAATGCTGGCAGGTATGGGTTTAAAGTACATGATCCAGGTTAGAATACAATCATCTCTAGAAATAGAATCTACGATTTGATTCCTTAAAAATTGAAAGTGAATAGTCCTATGAACGATTCGATGAAAGAATATATCCATCTTAAAAAGCAGTTACAAGAACAAGAGAAGGATTCATCCAGCGTGCTGGCTCTCTATGAATTTGCGGATCGGCTAGCTTTACTGGAAACTTTAGAAGCTAAGCAGGTCTTGGTGGATGTTTACCAAGAGTTGGGCTTGTATGCTAGTGCCTTTGCTCTCTTCTCAGAGATAGTAGACAAGTCTGATCGCAAGCAAGTTAAGAAATTCTTTATCTTAGAAAAGATGAGTCTGAGCCATGGCGATCGCTTTGCGCTCCCGCGTCCCTTGACTGAAAAAGAAAAAGAGGCTCATAAGGAGAAGGTTAGAGACTTGCCAACCTTCCGTTATCATCCGGACCCACTAGCGACGGGTGCCTTTAAGGAAGGGGAGCCCAAGACCTGTCCTTCATGTGGGGAAGACCACACCATCTATTATGCGTTGAGACCCTATTGTGTGGAGGAGCTAAGCCATCTCTGTCCGACTTGTATCTCTACTGGTCGTGCTGCCCAGAAGTTTGAAGCAGAGTTTATCCAAGATGCTGATTGGCAAGGGGTCATGGATAAGGAAAAAGACCAGGTCCTATTCTGTCAAACACCAGGCTATAGTAGTTGGCAGGGCGAATATTGGCTCTCCTGTTGCCGAGACTACTGTGCTTATCTGGGGACAGTTGGCACTCGTGAACTGGAAGAAATGGGCATTGCTGAGCAAGTCTTAGCAGAATACGAAGCACGTAATGAATTTCAGGATGTAGCTGAATACTTAGTCAAGGATGGTTCTATGTGTGGCTATCTCTTTCGATGTCTACACTGTGAACAATACCATCTTTGGGTCGATGCGGATTAGGGGATGCTCCAAATCTAATAGAGTCATGAACTAGATGAAAGAATAGAAAAGGAATCACGAATGAATAGAAAGCAAGCCCTATCCATGTATTTGATAGGGACCTTCGGTCAAGTATTAGGAGTTAGCCTTCTGGTGTGGTTTTTAAGAGCAGGAGGAGTCAAGGTTGATTTTACATCATCATTTGGGATCATCGCTATTATTGTAGGTGGCTTGTCATCAGCTTTGTGGGGTAGTCTTGCCAGTATTGGCTACCATCAATCTAGTTTCAAACAAGTTCTAAAAGATTTTTTTCAAGTCAAAGATAGTTTAGCTAATTATTGTTTGGTGCTCGTTTTCTTGCTACTCGACTTTTTCCCCTTTATCTTAGGTGGTAAGATTATCACTCAATCGTTGGTCTTGCCAGTGGTGCTCTTTTTCAAGGCCCTTCTTTTTGGTGGGATTGAAGAAATTGGCTGGCGTTATTTCTTTCAACCAACTTTGCAGGAAAAAATACCTTATCTTTCAGCTACTTTGATCACCTTTTTAGCCTGGTCTAGTTGGCATCTACTATACTTTTATATTGATGGTTCTTTAGCTGTCATTCAATTGTTTCCGTTTCTAGTAGGTCTGCTAACTAACTGCTTTATCTTAACCGCCTTGTATCATAAAACGCAAAATTTATGGTTCTGTGTCATGACTCATGCCTGTATTAATTCCTTGTCTCAGATTCTAGTGAATGAAGAGGTATGGCTATCTATCGTCAGTAAAATTCTCATTATTAGTTTAGCAATCATGATTGCAAGAAAGAAGTATATAACTGTAAAGGAGGAAAAATGAGTAAATTTATTTCAAAACAATCAGTCGCTATCTGGTATGCACTGACTGCCCTCCTTGCTACATTTCTAGTAGGGCAAGTTATCCTTTGGTTTTTCCCAGATAGGAGTAGTATGGGGGCCTCACTACTGTTTATCCTAATGAACTTGATTCCCATGATTACTGCGGCTGTCTTTTCTCTTGTGTTGAGTGAAGTCAACTCCTTGGGTGAATTTTTCAAAAAGGTTTTTCTTCAAAAAGAAAGTTCCCTATCCTGGATCCTAGCTTTCTTCATCCCCGTCATCTATTATGGGATTTCCATCCTGCTTATAAATGTTCGCTTTACTGGGAACTCCCTCTTGGCCTTCTTCCTATATTTCCCCTGGACCTTTTTATATGGAGGTCTGGAAGAAGTCGGTTGGCGTTGGTTTTTACAAGATCATCTTTCCTTTAGTAAGCACTTTATACCTAAAATGATGGTTCTCTCCATTGTCTGGTTCCTCTGGCATATCCCTATTTATCAACTCCCTTGGATTACCGCAGGTTCATCCAACTATCTCATCTTTTACCTGATGATTTTAGGGAATACCTTCCTATTTGGAGCGCTCAAGGAGTATTCAAAAGGAGCTGTCCCTTGTATCCTCGCTCATGTGCTGATCGATAGTCTGGCTGTCCTTATGCTGGTTCAAAGTTCTCTTCCTCAGATCATCCTTCTAGTTATTTTCGAAATCCTAGTAGCCTCTTGGCTAGTGGCTATACGAAAATCATAGAAATAGAGTTGTACCTCTCATCTAATTTCGGTGGGAGGTTTTCTTTTTATCAGGTGACAAAAAACTGGTTAGCTATTTACACGTTCCAACATATAGGACTTCATAGAGAAGTCTGTAAAATGATATAATTAGTTTAACGAAGAACTCAGAGTTAGGATTATCTATGATTCAAGGGGGAAAGACCATGCAAAAAACCTTTCAGTTGTTGCGAAGAGGAGATCTAGAGGGAGTCCGTCAGATATTGGATAAAAAGCCTGAAGAAGTCAATGCTGTTTCGGGTGACAAACCTAAAAGAGATCAGGGACAGTCGCTCCTTCAAGTCGCTATCAAATCGGGACATTTAGATATTGCAGACTTACTCATTGATAGAGGGGCAGATCTTAACTTTATCGAAGAGCCGACAGAGCTGAATCCATTTTGTCAACCAGTCCTCCAAACAGCGGGTGGACGAGCTGTATTTGACTGCCGGCGCATGATCAAACGCTGGAATGGCCAATATGAGATGTATTCGTCTAAAGAAAAGGCGGACCAGTCTTTCAAGGTTTTTGAGAAAATGTTGGAACTTGGGGCTGATATCTCTCAGAAGGACAGCCATGGTGGGACTTTGTTGCAAACTATTTTAATTGAAACCAAGGAAGTTCTGCCATCTTATTATTGGAAAACAAAAGAAACAAGTGATAATGTCCTCATAACGGATGAATTACGTCATGATTTAAATCGTATTTATGATCTATTAATTCGTTACGGTGTGACTGCGGACGAAATAGCGGTCTATCAGAAGATTCCTCTCAAAGAACTTTACCAAGACAGTCCGACCATGGAGTTCTTAAATCGGTTAGATCAGAGCAAATCTTGATAAGCATTTGAACTACTAGTTAAAAGAGCCTCGGGGCTCTTTTAATTTGTTCTGATAAGGTTAGAAGAAGTAGGAAAATGTTAAACCATAATTTATTAAATAAATGGATACAAATCCTAGATGAAATAGAGTATACTAGTTTATGAAAGAACAAGATTTTTAAGTACCTAATTCAGGAGGGCAGTTTATGTCTCAAGAAACTTACATCATGGCGATTGATCAGGGAACTACTAGTTCGCGAGCTATCATTTTTAACAAAAACGGCGAGCAGGTTTGCTCTAGTCAAAAGGAATTCACTCAGATTTTTCCGCAGGCTGGTTGGGTGGAGCACAATGCCAATGAAATTTGGAACTCGGTGCAGTCGGTGATTGCTGAGGTCTTTATCGAAAGTGGCATTAAGCCGAATCAAATAGAGGCGATCGGAATTACCAATCAACGGGAGACGACTGTTGTTTGGGATAAAAACACAGGCCTTCCTATTTACAATGCTATTGTCTGGCAATCTCGTCAAACTGCTCCACTAGCTGAAGAGCTCAAAAACAAAGGCTATGTAGAAACCTTCCACCAAAAGACAGGTTTGGTTATTGACGCCTACTTTTCAGCGACTAAAGTCCGTTGGATCTTGGACCATGTAGAAGGTGCACAAGAAAGAGCTGAAAAAGGTGAATTGCTATTTGGAACCATTGATACTTGGCTGGTTTGGAAGTTGACGGATGGAACTGCCCACGTGACAGACTATTCCAATGCTGCGCGGACCATGCTTTACAATATCAAGGAACTGAAATGGGACGATGAAATCTTAGAAATCCTCAACATTCCTAAAGCCATGCTTCCTGAAGTGCGTTCAAACTCTGAAATTTATGGCAAGACAGCACCTTTCCATTTTTACGGTGGACAAGTGCCGATTGCGGGGATGGCAGGAGACCAGCAAGCTGCTCTCTTTGGCCAATTGGCCTTTGAACCTGGTATGGTCAAAAATACTTATGGAACTGGATCTTTTATCATCATGAATACGGGTGAGGAGATGCAGTTATCAGAAAATAACCTGCTGACGACGATTGGTTATGGGATCAATGGCAAGGTTTACTATGCCCTTGAAGGATCTATCTTTATCGCTGGAAGTGCTATTCAATGGCTACGAGATGGCCTTCGTATGATCGATAATTCACCTGCATCTGAAGCCTATGCATTGAAATCTCAGAATGACGATGAAATCTATGTGGTCCCTGCCTTTACTGGTCTTGGAGCACCATATTGGAACCAAGAGGCGCGTGGTTCTGTCTTTGGGCTTACCAGAGGAACGACCAAGGAAGACTTTATCAAGGCAACCCTCCAATCCATTGCCTATCAAGTACGCGATATCATCGACACCATGCAGGTAGATGCCAAAACTCCTATCCCTGTTCTAAAAGTAGACGGAGGAGCAGCGAAAAATGATTATTTAATGCAGTTTCAGGCAGATATTCTTGGGATTGCGATTGCCCGTGCGAAAAACTTGGAAACAACGGCCCTAGGAGCAGCCTTCCTAGCAGGTCTGACAGTTGGCTATTGGAAGGATTTGGAAGAATTAAAATCTCTTCATGGATCAGCCCAAATCTTTGAACCAAAAATGGATGAAGCTCGCAAAGAGGACTTGTACAAGGGCTGGAAGAAAGCAGTCAAAGCTACTCAAGTATTTGCGGAATCTGATGACTAAAGGGACCAATCAAACGAAAAGTTTATGAGAAGCCTTCGCAAGAAGGCTTTTTAGTTTTCGTAGATGTATGTAAGAAGAAGGAGGTTACATAAGTGTAGTACAGGGTTGATTACTGTGGAAAACAAAAACAACTTTCCGAATAAGGAAAGCTGTTTGATAGTGAGGTCTTGGTTTAAAGAATAAAACAAGCTATAAGAAATGTAAAAAGCGATAAAGAAAATAATGATGGCAATAATGTATTGAACCGGCTTAGGTAGGTTATTCAATTTATCCATGAATTCTTTCATTGTTTGATCTCCTTATTGTTTGATTCTCTTATGATTAGTGTAGCATGAAATAAGGCCCAAAACAATAGGCAATATGGGTGTTTTTGTTAAGAAAATACTCCTAGTTATTCACCAGTCATCTTATTTAATTTAAAATCGCTCATGAAGTTGGTAAGAACGCTGGTAAAGATGACGAATGGGGTATGCAAACTTTCGCTAAAGATATTACCCTCAAACGTTTGTCAGAACCTGAAGATGTAGCAGATGCGGTTAGCTTCCTTGCAGGTCCTGATTCAAACTACATCACAGGACAAACCATCATCGTGGATGGTGGGATGCAATTCCATTAAGATAAAACCAGAGGTTGGGACCTTGTCCAGCCTCTTTTCTTATGTGCACCTTATTCCTCTCGTTCGCTTTTTTTGAAAAATTAGGGTAGAATAGAAGTCATATTTTGAAAAAGAATTGATCAAAAGTGATAGAGATGAACTCTCTTCCATCCATCAAAACGAAAAGAGGTGACCATATGTGGAAATGGATCAAACGACTCATCGGACTGACCTTCCTCCTAGTGATTGTCTTAGCAATTCTCTTGATACCGGCAAAAGTTTCGACTCAAGAACAATTTAAAAATGTGACAGTGAATACTTCGCTGGTAGATCTAGCCCAAGAAGGTCTTTCTACAGCAGACTTAACAACATCTGGCCTCCAAACAGAGCTTCAGCTAAATTCTCCTCAATTGCGCCAAGTTATTAAGGGAATGCTTGGAGAAGTTTCAGATGAAACTCTCCTCAATACAGCAGTTGCTATGAATGGAGACTATATCAATGTTCAGGTCCCGATTGAACTAGGACCGGTGGAAACCATGGTGAGCATGGACTTTTCAGCGAGTGTGACGGATCAACAATTGACCTTAAACTTAGAACGGGCCCGTCTTGGCCATCTCCCAATTCCACGTGCCTTGGTCGCTTCTAAGATTGCTGAAAAAGTTAACCAAGAGGGAACCGGAGCTACCATGACAGGAAATCAAATCCAATTGACCTTGCCGACAAGTGGCTATCAAATCCATTCTGCTAAGGTTGAAAAAGGGAACATGGTATTACAAATTATCGTTCCCATTTCCTATTAAGCATCAACCATTGGTTTCTGATGAGGCCGATGGTTTTTCTGATTGACAAAGCCCAGAAAAAAGAGTAAGGTAGAACGAGAAAACGATTTCAGATGCAGGGAGATTTAAAATGCCACTATATGAATTTTGTGCAGAAAACATAACTCTTTTAGAAAAAGCTTTTCAAGCAGGAGCGCGACGAGTAGAACTATGTGATAACTTAGCGGTAGGAGGTACGACTCCTAGCTATGCTGTGATCAAAGAGGCTGTAAAGCTTGCTAAAGAGTATCAGGCCAAGGTTATCGTCATGATTCGTCCACGAGGTGGAGATTTTGTATACTCTGATCAAGAGCTAGCCATCATGTTAGAAGATTGGAAAGTTGCTCGTGATTTGGGTGTTGATGGCTTGGCGGTAGGTGTCTTGACTGCTGACAATCAGCTGGATAAAGACGCCATGCTTCGTTTCATCCAAGCTAGCCAAGGGTTTGAATTGACCATACATATGGCATTTGATCAGATTCCTCTAGAAGATCAAGCGTCGACGATTGAGTGGATGAAGAAGGAGGGTGTGACCCGACTATTAACAAGAGCCGGCAGTCCAGAAACAGACTTAGAACAACGGTTGGAACGCTACGAAGAGTATGCTCAGTTAGCGGATGGTCAGGTAGAAATCTTGGCAGGTGGCGGTGTCTCCTTGGAGAATCGTCAGCTTTTCCTTGACGTTCCAGGAGTGGATCAGGTCCATGGGACCCGCGTTGTCTTTTAAATCTATGTGAGTTGAGGACCATTCTCAACTCATTTTTTGCTCCTTTTTGGTATACTGGAGAAGAAGGAGTAGACCAGTGTTTTTACCGGATTATTTTGAGAAATATAGTATAAATAAAGAAAAAGCCCTGGCTTATGGGTTTTCAAAGCAGGAAGAGTCCTATCACTATGAGCAACTAATCCTCGATGGAGACTTCAAGCTCTATGTGACTGTCCAAGGTAAGGAAGTGGATTTTTGGTTAGTGGATCAAGAAACAGGTGACGACTATGTGCAACTCCATATGGACCAGATGGTCGGTCAATATGTGGGTCAAGTCAGAGAAGCCTGTCAGCAAGCCTTGGAAGATATCAGAAAGTCTTGTTTTGCTGTCAAAGATTTTATGTATCCACAGACCAAGCGCTTGGTGGATTGGATCAGCCAGCAGTATGATCGTCCCCTTGAATATCTCTGGGATCGCTCACCGGACTCTGGCGTCTTTCGTCATCAAAAGGATCTCAAATGGTTTGGCGTTCTCATGAAGATTGACTGGTCCAAGCTAGATGCGAGACAGGAAGGGAAGGTTGAGGTCTTAAATCTTAAACTGGACCATGTCAGCCAACTCTTAGAAGAGTCTCCATTCTATCCGGCCTACCATATGAACAAGAAATACTGGATTAGTATTCCCTTGGATGAACGAGTAGAGGATGATTATCTTTTCGAGCTTGTGGCCAAGAGTTGGGACTTGACCAAGAAGTAGGGTTTAACCCAATTAATTTGTGAAAGTGAATAAAACATAAAAAAGAATGTTGAAGGGTCAACATTCTTTTTTTATTAGAGAAGTTCCTGTCCTTATTGCTCTTTGGTCAATGAGAAGTGGAAATCTCTGTAATTGCTATAGTCAAATTCTGTATTGATATCTGTTGTGAAGGCTATCGGAGTATAATGACCTTCCTCAAGGATAAATCCTGGTTTGAAGCGGAAATTTGCTACTCCTAAACCAGTAATACCAGGAAGAAGAGCATCTGCGCCATTAAGACCTTCTGACTCCCAGTAATAGACATTACCAGATGCTTGAATAGCTCTTGCAGTATAGGTGGCTGTGCGGGTTGGTTCACTATCATTTTTAAAGCTAACGACAGTTGTAATATCACCATTGGATTCAATAGTCATTTTGATGCTATCCGCCTGAGGGCTAGATCCTACCCAAGTGCCGACAAGTCCTGCAGGAACAACTGCTTGATCAGTTGAGGATGTATTTTCTGCCTTGTTCGGTTCAGTTGAAGCTGGTGGGTTACTTGCCTGACTTGAAGATTCAGTTCCTACTTTTGCTTGAGAAGAAGAAGCTGTAGCTTTTTTATTCAAGCTAGCTTTTGGTTTTTTCTCAACTTTTGAGCTAGAAGCTTTTTCGGATGAGGAAGTTGTTTTATCTTTTGAGCCACACCCTCCCAAAGCAAGTCCAAGTGATGCAGCCACAAGAGAGGCTGCAGTCCAACGAATCAAAGATCGTTTCATAATATCACCTCTTTATCTTTCTGACTTAGATTATACTCCTATTGTTACAGATGTCAAGTGTTATTTGTAATAATTGTAATTTTTTTGTAACATAGTTTTATATATAAAATAAATCAAGAAATAGAAAGGATAGGATGAATCATAGATAAGCGATAATTTGGGGTAAAACCTCTTCCAATTTGTCCTGATTGATACGGGCAAAGGCATAGGGACAGCTTTTAATATAGGCAGATTCGAAGAAGTGGAGAGGGAGACCGCTATGTTTCAGTCGAGCGACCGAAGGGACCTGTCTTAAATCTAGTAAGACTCCTCCAATGACCGGCCATACGGGAACGGACAGGGAATGTTGCTGGAGTAGGGAAGCGGCTTGCTCTTTTTGGATGACTTGTTGTTGATGTAGGAGGCCTTTATTTTTGGCAAACATGCCATTGTCAATATAGAGGCTCAAGGCCTTCTGCATGACCAAGTTACTTTCGTAGTCGAGTGTCCCCTTAAGTTTTAAGACAGGGGAAAGAAGCGCTTGGGGCAGGACCATAGAAGTGATGCGGAGGGCAGAAAAGAGGCTGGTAGAAAAGGACTTGATGTAGATAACTCGGTCGGATGCATCCAGATAATGAAAGCTAGGAGAAAAATGTGGATCATAATCCCCCAAGTAATCGTCCTCGACAATATAGACATCATAGAGGTCTGCTAAGGCCAATATTTGTTCCTTCTCTTGTTTGCTATAACTATGTCCCAGCGGGTAATGGTAGCGTGGAATGGTATAGAAAAATTTGATCTTGCCACTTTTGAAAATAGCTTCCAGTTGCTCAAAGTCAATTCCTTGAGGCAAGCGATTGATGCTTTGATAAGGTAAGTCTTGCTCCTGAATTAATTTATTGATGCGGTAATAGGTTGGTTGCTCTACTAGGATTTCTTCTTTTTGGTTTGGGAAGGCGACCTGGCTTAGGAGGTAGAGGGCTTGCTGGGTTCCTGAGGTGATAACGATTTGTTGCTCCTGGGTATATATGGCATCTTCTCGAAGAAGGGAGGCAATAGACTGACGGAGATCAACTAGACCTTCCTGCTTTTCATAGTAGTTGAAGAGGTAATTATCACGACCGACAAGGGTTTCGTTGATACAAGTCCGAAAGTCTTCAAAGGCCTGGAAGCGATCTTCCTTGAGTCGGAGAGGTAGGTCTGTGTGCTTTCCAGTTTCTTCCTCCAGGACATAATAGCCGCTTTGGGGCTTGGCATAGATGTAGTTCTTGTAGCTGAGCTCGAGCAGAGCCCGTTGGACGGTGTCCTTGCTACAGGCATACTGACTGGCTAGTTGGCGAACGGAAGGCAGGCGGTCTCCAGTTTTTAGGATCCCCTGGTCAATCTGGTTTTTCAATGTTGTAAAAATCTTTTGGTATTTGGTTGTCATAACTGTCCCCGTACAATTTTTCTTTATTGTAGTCAATTGGGTGTAAAAAAGCAACTAAAAAGTGACTCCCTATAAGAGAGTCACTGTCTTACATGACATACACAATCGCGATATATTGAAGAGCAGAAGCAGCGAGGATGAAGAGATGCCAAATCATGTGGAAATAAGGTTTCTTTTTGGCGTAAAATCCAGCTCCAACTGTGTAACATAGGCCACCCATCAGCATCAAACCCCAGAAGGTTGGACTTGTCTGGCTGATGATCTGTGGGATAATGAAAATCACCAACCATCCCATAATCAAATAGAGGGCTAAGCTGAATTTTTCATTTACCTTCTTAGCAAAAATTTTGTAGAGTATCCCAAAGATGGTCGTCCCCCATTGAATCAGGATAATGGCATAGCCGAACCAGTTGTTCATGAGAGAAAGGACGACGGGTGTGTAGCTACCTGCTATGGCAATGTAAATCATGGAGTGATCGATGATTCGAAGGACATACTTCTGAGGTGAGTCATAGGCCATGGCATGGTAGATAGTCGATGAGAGAAACATGAGAAAGAGACTGATGACAAAAATCGAAGTCCCGACAGCTGCTAAAGTCCCATGTGTTTCATAACTATAAATAGCAGAAGTTGGAAGGAGAAAGAGCATCAAAACAGCCCCGACTGCATGGGTGACACTATTAGCGATTTCTTCTCCAAAGGATAATCGTTTACTTAATTTACTAGCATAATTCACTTTTATATTTCCTCCTCAGAATGAACATGGATATAGGATAGGGTTTCTTGGTAGAGTATCACGGTACGACAGGCAGATCCGATAATTGGAGCTAAAGGTTCTTTCTCTTCATGGAGAAAGTCCACAAAACTATTATAGAGGTCAGCGGAGCTGGCTTGACTCTGCAAGAGGTTCAAGGTAGCCGCGATCTCTTGAATCGAAAAAACCGTCTTTAAGGTCGTAATAGCAATGAGACGGGCAACCTGCTGTCGCTTATATTTCTTCTTATCTGGTTTTGGCAGGTAGCCGTGTTTAACGTAATTATTGACCATGGAAGCCGTCAAGCCCTTGTCTGTTTCTGAGATAAAAGGCGCACAAACCTTATTGACATAGAGGAGGACTTGGTCCAAATAAAGATCAATATCAGGAATTTCTTCCCACTTGGGATAACTGTAGTTGAATAAAATAGTTATTACCTCTTTGTTATATAGTTTTAATAACTAGATGATAACATGATGGTAATTTTATGTCAAGCGAAAATGAAATATGGTACAATAATTCTATGAAACTATTAATTCCAACTGCAAAAGAAATGAATCTGGATACCCCAGAAAAAACGGCTCATCCTGTATCAAATGAGACACAAGCGGTCATCGATACCTTAGCTGCATTATCTCTAGAAGAGTTAGCCTCGCTTTATAAGATTTCTGAAGACCGAGCAAGTGAAGAAGAGCAACGGATCCAAGCGCTCAAGTCTGGTACAGCTAAGACCTATCCAGCTTTGAATCTCTTCGACGGCCTCATGTATCGGAATATCCGCCGTACGGACTGGACAGAAGCAGAAGCTGCTTATGTGCAAGACCATCTTTTCATCACCTCAGCTCTTTATGGGGTGATTCCGGCCCTTACTCCGATTGCTCCCCATCGTTTGGACTTTCTCATGAAGCTTAAGGTCCAGGGGAAATCCTTAAAGACTTTTTGGAAGGCTGTCTATGATCAAGCTCTTCAGGAGGAAGAACTGATTATTTCTTTGCTTTCCAGTGAGTTTGAAACCGTCTTTTCTAAGGAGATTCAAGATCGCATGGTGACCTTTAAATTTCTAGAAGAGAAAAATGGTCAGTTGAAGGTGCATTCGACCATATCTAAGAAAGCGCGTGGGGCTTTTGTGACAGCCTTGTTGGAGAAGCAGATTACAAGGGTCGAAGACATGAAACAGTTAAGCTTTACTAGCTTTGCTTACCAGGATGATTTATCGACTGACAAACAATTAGTCTTTGTGAAATATGAGTAAAATCGAAGGTACTAGTCATTGTTGGCTAGTACCTTAAAATGTATACAAACTATTTTTTATATGATAAATTGTAAAATATAGTGCAACAAAAAAACTCATAGCGTTTCATTGGGGTAAACTGTAAGTATT
>NZ_JAHZQQ010000048.1 GCF_019930045.1 Streptococcus australis
TGTGAATACTTACAGTTTACCCCAATGAAACGCTATGAGTTTTTTTGTTGCACTATATTTTACAATTTATCATATAATACTATTCTAATGGAGATTATTGATATGGATAAAAAATATAGATATGTAACTCGGGCTATCTTAGCCTCTGCTGTAGCAGTTCCAGTATTTGCTGCGTCGAATGTTCAGGCTGAGAGCTATAGCTGGAACACCAGTCGTTATATCTACAGTTACTATACTCCAAGTTATGGTTACAACAATTACAACTATAACTACGGCTATAATAACTATGATTATTACTATGGTTATAACAATTACGGCTATAATAATTACAATTATGGGTATAACTATGGTTATAACAATTACAACTATAACTACGGCTATAATAACTATGATTATTACTATGGTTATAACAATTACGGCTATAATAATTACAATTATGGGTATAACTATGGTTATAACAATTGGAACAACTACTATGGCTACAACAATCTCACACATGATGAGAATTACATTTACTGGAATGGCAACCACTACTATCGCATGAGTGATGGAAGTTACCGAATCTATCGCAATGGGCAATGGCTACCGTTGACCAATCGTAATAACTCTAGAAATAATCTAGCCAACGATCCTCATTACCTTTATGAGAATGGTTACCATTACTATTTATTAGAGAATGGGGATTACTATTACTATCAAAATGGTAATTGGGTATTTGTGAAGAATTCTAGCGAAACAGAAAATCCTGTAACGCCGGATACTCCGACACCTACTCCAACACCAACACCTACTCCAACACCAACTCCAACACCAACACCGGAGGAACCAAATCCGTCTGATAAACCAGATCAACCGGTGGAACCATCAGAACCAGCTACACCTGAAGATACAGGTAACTTGGTCTTCCCTGAGAATCCGCCATTTGTAGGTGCAGATGGTGAATTCGATCCATTCGCTCCAACTACTGAGAATCCAGCTGAGCCAAAACCAGAAGAGCCAGTTCAACCAGAAGTACCTGGAAATGACGGTTTGGTAACAACTGACCAGCCAAGTGAAAACCAAATCCCACCATATGTTGAAACACCAGCGGAAGGATTGGAACATCTTCCTTGGGCGCCAAATGGTCGTGTACCTAAGTTGGTCTACCCACCTGGTAAGCCTGGATCAGCTGCTTTGCGTAACGATAAGAACTATTACTTTGATGGTACAACCCATTACTACTATGTTCCATCTGACACAGAAGCTACAGGATATTCTGCATACTGGAAGTGGATTGATGGTAAATGGAAACTTCAAGGAATGACAGATCCAAATGATCCTGTCATCGATCCAAAATTCCACGAAGATGCCAAAGATGACGAGTATGCTTACAGCGATCGTGACTCAAGTGTGAAACTATACTCTACCAATGTAGTAGAAACAGTCAAAGCCGGCAAACCGTTACCGTTCAAAAACGTCGAAGAATTTAAGAACTATGTCATTGAAAAAATGAATCCTAAGTTCATTGACAACGCGGGTTGGGATTGTAAAGTAGAGTGGGAAATTGAAGATCCTGAACTCTTTGAACAATCAAAAGAAAATCCTTGGGCAAAAGACTATGTCTTGATTGCTAACTTGAAGAGTGGTGTCGACGAAAAAGAATACAAAGACGTTGAATTTGGTTATGTGAAATTCGTATTCCGTGTTGAAGCAACAGACGATACCAACTATATTTCTTTAGATAAGGCCAAAGAAGCGTTTGCTAAAATCAATGAACTAAGAAAAGCTCAAGGCTTGAAAGAATTGACTTGGTCTGATGATATCTACAACAATCTTTCTCTTCCAAAAGCAAACCAAATCTCAAGACAATATGATAGCACAGGCTTCGTAGCTCGTCGTGAAGAAGACCCAGCAACTGTGGCAACGAAATGGTTCAACAGTGGCTTGCGTGAATTGTTACTAGATCCAAACGCAACTGAAGGAGCTGTAGCAGCAGTTGTAAATGGAGATGGTTACTATTACTGGGCTTATAATTATAAATAATGTTTGCTCTGGATAAACATTTCCAGAATGTATACATGACATAAAAGAAGAGAGTGGGACAGAAATCGGTAATTCGTTAGAATTCGATTTCGTTGTCCCACCTCCGCACAGTTGAGTAGGGCTGTAAAAGCTGATGAAATCAGCGTAGTAGAGCCCACTCAACCACTGCGTCTTGCTCGATAATCCAAAGACAATTGAGAGGCTAGGACTTTTGTCCAAGCCTCTTTTTTGTTCTGTCAGAAATTTGCTGCTGAGGTTTTTAGGAATTTGTTCAAGCGTTAAGTAGCTAGATTTAAAGAGAGAATGATGGACGATTTTAAAGAAATTGATAGAAAATGAAAGAAAATGATATTTAATGCTTGACTTTGAAAGATAAGAGAGTATAATAGTCCTTGTAATCGTTTCCGAAAGGAGGTTATATGTTAAAATCTGAACGAAAACACATCATTTTAGAAAAGGTTATCAAAGAGCGGATCGTCTCTATTGAAGATTTGGTTCAAGAGTTAAACTCTTCAGAATCAACGGTTCGACGCGATTTAGATGAATTAGAAGCTGAGAATAAACTAAGACGGATTCACGGTGGGGCTGAAAGTCTTCATTCCTTGCAGGAAGAAGAAAGCAATAAAGATAAAGCAATCAAAAACGTGCAAGAAAAAACTGCTATTGCAAAAAAAGCAGCTGAATTGATCAAAGATTTTGAAGTTGTCTTTATCGATGCGGGAACTACCAATGAATTATTAGTTCATGAATTGGCTAATCCAACCGTTACAGTTGTGACCAATTCCATTCACCATGCAGCGAGTTTAGTGGATCGAGATATTCCGACGGTCATCATCGGGGGGATGGTCAAAACTTCGACTGACGCTAGCATCGGCGGGATGGCCTTGAATCAAATCGGTCAGTTAAGTTTCGATCGAGCTTTTATTGGGATGAATGGCGTCGACCTAGAGTCGTACAGCACACCGGATCTTGAAGAGGGGGCCGTCAAACGGGCCATTTTAGAGAATGCAAAGAATACTTACATTCTTCTAGACTCGTCAAAACTTGGGCGGACATCTTTTGTTAAGGTAGCTCCAGTGAAGAAAGCAACCATCATTACCAATGCTTCAGATACGGAAATCCTTTCTAAATTAAAAGAAAAAACGGAGGTTATTGAGGTTTGATTTATACAGTTACATTAAATCCAGCGATTGATTACATCGTCCGTCTCGATCATGTAGAGACAGGGGCGGTCAATCGGATGGCTTCGGAAGATAAATTCGCCGGTGGTAAAGGAATCAATGTCAGTCGTGTCTTAAAGCGTCTCGATATCGAGAACACAGCGACTGGATTTATCGGTGGTTTCACAGGACGCTTCATTGAAGACGTACTGACCAGCGAAGCTATTTCAACCAACTTTGTGACAGTGGACCAAGATACACGGATCAATGTCAAGATCAAAGCCGATGAGGAAACAGAGATCAATGGGAATGGTCCAGAAGTGACGGAAGCTCAGTTGCAAGAATTGCTCAACATCTTATCGAGCTTAACAGCAGATGATGTGGTAGTCTTTGCAGGATCTGCCCCATCTTCACTTGGGAATGCTGTTTACAAACAATTGATCGCAGCAACTCGTGCGACAGGTGCGCAAGTCGTTTGTGACTTTGAAGGGCAAACCTTGATTGATTCCTTGGAGTTCAATCCCCAATTGGTCAAACCAAACAACCATGAGTTGGGAGATATTTTTGGCGTTACCTTGACGGAATTGCCAGAAATTGAACGCTACGCCAAAGAAATCTTGGCCAAGGGTGCACAAAACGTCATTATTTCTATGGCGGGTGATGGTGCTCTCCTTGTCAGTCCAAGCGGTACTTACTTTGCAAAACCAATCAAAGGTCAAGTGAAGAACTCTGTCGGGGCTGGAGATTCCATGGTAGCTGGCTTCACTGGGAAGCTCGCAACAACAGGAGATGTCATCGAAGCCTTCAAATGGGGCGTGGCTTGTGGAACAGCGACTACCTTCTCAGATGATTTGGCGACAGCTGACTATATAAAAGAAACTTATGAAAAAGTAGAGGTAGAAAAACTATGAAAATTCAAGACGTTTTAAATAAAAACGTGATGTTGTTTGACCTTCAGGCAACAGATAAAGAGGGCGTGATCAATGAAATGGTCCAATCACTCGTTGACAATGGTGTGGTGACAGATTTTGAAACTTTTAAAACTGGAATCATGAACCGCGAAGCACAAACTTCAACTGGTTTGGGTGATGGAATTGCTATGCCTCACAGCAAAAACGAAGCTGTCAAAGAAGCAACAGTCTTGTTCGCAAAATCAAATAAGGGTGTGGACTATGCATCGCTTGATGGACAACCAACAGACTTGTTCTTCATGATCGCCGCACCAGAAGGAGCAAATGACACTCACTTGGCAGCCCTTGCTGAATTGTCTAAGTATTTGATGAAACCAGGATTTGCGGACAAACTTCGCCAAGCAAACACTCCTGATCAAGTGATCGCTGCCTTTGATGCAGAAGAACAAGAAGCTGCAGTTGAAGAAGCGAAAAAAGCAGAAGCTGTCAAAGAAGCAGCTTTATCTGACAAACCTCTCATCGTTGCCGTTACAGCATGTACAACTGGTATCGCCCACACTTACATGGCAGAAGAAGCCCTCATCAAAAAAGGGGAAGAAATGGGTGTTACGGTCCGCGTTGAAACCAACGGTGCATCTGGTGTCGGCAATCGCTTGACAGCTGAAGAAATCGCAAAAGCTGAAGGGGTCATCATTGCAGCGGATAAAGCAGTTGAAACCGCTCGTTTCGATGGTAAAAAATTGATCTCTAAACCAGTCGCAGCCGGTATCCGTCAGACAGAAGAATTGATCCAAACCATCTTGGATGGCAAAGCAGAAGTCTTCCATGCTGAAAATGCTGCACAAGCTAGCGCTAGCCAAGAAAAATTAAGCTTGGGTGGAGCCTTCTACAAACACTTGATGAGTGGGGTTTCTCAAATGCTTCCATTCGTTATCGGTGGTGGTATCTTGATCGCCCTTGCCTTCTTGATTGACCAAGTTCTTGGTGTTCCTCAAGATCAATTGTCTAGTCTTGGTTCTTATCATGTATTAGCAGCACAATTTAAAACAATTGGTGGAGTAGCCTTTGGCTTCATGCTTCCTGTACTTGCAGGTTACATTGGATTCTCAATCGCTGAAAAACCTGGTTTTGTAGCAGGGTTTATCGCTGGATCTATTGCTAGCTCAGGGTCAGCATTTGGAAATATCGCCTACGGTGCTGCTAAAGGTGAATTACCAGCAGCCGTATCATCAGGTTTCCTTGGAGCTTTGGTAGGTGGTTTCCTTGCAGGTGGAGTTGTTCTCTTGCTTCGCAAAGCCCTTGCAGGTCTTCCACGTTCTCTTGATGGTATCCGTTCAATCCTTCTTTTGCCATTACTTGGTGTTGGTTTGACAGGATTCTTGATGTTCCTCATCAATATTCCAATGGCTGCTATCAATACTGGTCTTAACAACTTCCTTTCAAGCTTGTCAGGTAGCTCAGCTGTCCTTCTTGGACTTCTCGTCGGCGGTATGATGGCTGTCGATATGGGTGGACCAGTTAACAAAGCCGCTTATGTATTTGCTACAGGTACACTTGCTGAATCTGTTGCTTCAGGTGGTTCTATTGTTATGGCAGCCGTTATGGCAGCTGGTATGGTTCCTCCATTGGCAGTATTCGTAGCAACTGTCTTGTTCAAAGATAAATTCACACAAGAAGAACGCGATTCAGGTTTGACAAACATCGTTATGGGTCTTTCCTTCATCACAGAAGGTGCCATTCCATTCGGTGCAGCTGACCCAGCTCGTGCCATTCCTAGCTTCATCGCAGGTTCAGCATTGACAGGTGCTCTTGTTGGTCTTGCAGGTTTGAAACTCATGGCTCCTCACGGAGGAATCTTTGTTATCGCCCTTACATCAAATCCACTTCTTTACATCTTGTTCGTATTGATCGGTGCTGTCGTAAGTGGTATCTTGTTCGGATTGCTTCGCAAACCTAAAAATTAATCTTATCTAACAGAGGCTGGGACAAAAGTCCTAGCCTCTCAATTGTCTTTTGATTATCGAGCAAGACGCAGTGGTTGAGTGGACTCTACTACGCTGATTTCATCAGCTTATACAGCCCTACTCAACTGTGCGGAGGTGGGACGACGAAATCGAATTCTAACGAATTACCGATTTCTGTCCCACTCTCTTTTCTTCATTCTCTGATAGAAAACAGTGTGAAAAGACATGGTTCTGCAATAGAATCTTGATTTAATTTATGGTATAATTTTCGTAACGCTTATTTTTAGGAGAACAAGTATGGATATCCAACGTGAAAAAGAATTCGTCAGCCAGTATCATTATGATGCTCGTAACTTTGAATGGGAAAAAGAAAATGGAACTCCCGAGACAAAAGTAGACGTCAACTTTCAATTGATTCAACGCGATACAGAGTTAAAGACAACCTCTTTAATTGTTATTTTGACCTATATGATTGTCTTTGATGGCTTTGTTATCAGCGGGACCATTACCCAAATCAACCACATTCACAATCGTTTGGTCAGCGAGCCAAGTGAGTTCAGCAAAGAAGAAGTGGAAGAACTAGCTCGTCCTTGCTTGAACATGCTGAATCGTTTGACCTATGAGGTAACTGAAATCGCCCTTGATTTACCAGGGATTAATTTGGAGTTTTAATGCATGAAATTAGCAGTCATCACAGATTCTTCTGCCTATCTATCAGATGAATCAAGAGGACACGATAATTTATTTGTCCTAGATATTCCAGTTGTCATTGATGGAGTATCTTACGTAGAAGGTGAAAATCTGACGGCAGAAGAGTTCTATCAAAAGATGGAAGCTTCTTCTGAACTTCCGAAAACGAGCCAACCTAGTATCGCGGAATTAGAAGAACTCTTGCCGCAACTAGAGGCTAAAGGCTATACCCATGTTTTAGGGATTTTCCTTTCTTCTGGCATTTCTGGTTTTTATCAGAATATCCAGTATATGAAAGATGAATTCCCAAATCTGACCATCGCTTTTCCAGATTCTAAGATTACCAGTGCCCCTCTTGGGTGGATGGCTGAAGAAGCCGTTAAATGGGCTGATGAAGGTCGTTCTTTTGATGAAATTTTAGCCAACATCCAGACACAAATCGATGGGACTTCTGCCTACATCATGGTCGATGATCTCAACCATTTGGTCAAAGGGGGTCGTCTCTCCAATGGAGCGGCGATTCTAGGGAATCTCCTCAGTATCAAGCCCATCCTCTATTTTAACGAGGAAGGTGTGATCGAGGTATACGAGAAAGTCCGGACTGAGAAAAAAGCCATCAAACGCTTAGCTGAGATTGTCAAAGAAGGAACTGCGGATAAAGACTATCAGATCATTATCATTCATGGGAATGCACTGGATAAAGCAGAAACGCTTCGCGATATTCTTCATCAAGACGGTTTTGCTGGTGAGATTCCATTTGCGACCTTTGGCAGTGTCATTGGTACGCACTTAGGAAATCACAGTGTTGCTATCAGTTTTGTACCGAAAGTATAAGGAGAAAACATGCCAATTAAAGTAGTGATTGCAGGTTTTAAAGGGAAGATGGGCCAAGCGGCTTATCACATGGTGTTAGAAGACCCGGAGCTTGAACTAGTTGGCTTGATTGATCCCCATGCTTCTGAAAACGAGCTGGCGGGTGTTCCGGTCTTTCATGACAAAGAAGGGGTTTTGTCGCTGGATGCGGATGTGTGGATTGACTTCACCATCCCTAAAGTGGCGTATGAACATACCCGCTTTGCTTTGGAGCATGGACTAGCTCCTGTGGTTGGGACAACTGGATTTACAACAGAAGAAATCACTGATTTGATTGAATTGTCTCGTGAGAAGAATCTTGGAGGCCTTATCGCGCCAAACTTTGCTATTGGGGCCGTCTTGCTCATGCAATTTGCAGCGCAGGCAGCTAAGTATTTCCCAAATGTAGAGATTATCGAGTTGCATCATGATAAGAAGAAGGATGCACCGAGTGGGACTGCTGTGAAGACAGCTGAGCTGATCAGTCAGGTCCGTCAACCACAAGAGCAGGGAGCGCCAGATGAAGAAGAGAGTCTTCCAGGGGCTCGCGGTGCCAACTACCAAGGCATGCACATCCATTCGGTTCGTTTGCCTGGTCTGGTAGCCCATCAAGAAGTGATTTTCGGTAGTCAAGGAGAAGGATTGACCTTACGCCACGATTCCTACGATCGGGTGTCCTTCATGACAGGGGTCAATCTAGGAGTAAAAGAAGTAGTCAAGCGTCATGAGCTTGTCTATGGTTTAGAACATCTATTATGAGATTAAAAAAACTGCCTTCTGAATTTCAGGAGGCTTTGCCAATATTAGAAAAGATTCGAAAAGCTGGATATGAAGCTTATTTCGTCGGGGGCTCTGTACGGGATGCTATTTTAGGTCGTCCCATCCACGATGTAGACATCGCTTCTTCCTCTTACCCGGAAGAGACCAAGGCTATTTTCGAGCGGACCATTGATGTCGGGATTGAACACGGGACGGTCCTGGTTCTTGAGAATCATCAAGAATATGAAATTACCACTTTTCGGACAGAGGATGTCTACGTAGACTTTCGAAGACCCAGTGCAGTTAATTTTGTCCGTTCCTTAGAAGAAGATCTCAAGCGACGCGATTTTACCGTCAACGCCTTTGCCTTGAGTGAAGAAGGGGAAGTTATTGACCTCTTTGATGGACTGGAAGATTTGGAGAACCGAATTTTGCGCGCTGTTGGTGTAGCGACAGAACGCTTTAACGAAGATGCTCTTCGGATCATGCGTGGTTTTCGGTTTCAGGCCAGTCTTGGTTTTGATCTAGAAGAAGCAACCTTTAAGGCCATGACAGATTGCGCTCCCTTGTTGGAGAAAATCTCTGTCGAACGCGTCTTTATTGAGTTGGATAAGCTCCTCTTAGCTCCTTATTGGCGCAAGGGCTTAGAGGGTGTGATTGCTAGCCAAAGCTATCAGTACCTCCCTCTCTTACAAAATAGCCAATCGTCACTAGAGAAACTGTTCCAGCTGTCCATGGACTATACCTTTACGAGTTCCGAGCAAGCTTGGGCTGCCTTACTCTTGACCTTAGATGAGAATAAGGTCTCTGCTTTTTTCAAGAAATGGAAAACCTCTCGTGACTTCGCTAAGAAGGTGGAGCAGTTGGTTGAAATCTACCGTTTGCGTGAAAAGGCTAGTTTAAATCGTCGGGATGTCTATCGCTATGACCGTAGCCTTCTCTTGTCAGCGGAAGAACTGCGTCAGGCTCATGGATTGTCCGTAGACTTCCAAATCATCGAAGAATTGTATGATTCTCTGGCTATCCATGATAAGCACGAAATCGTGGTCAACGGTGGGATGTTGATGAAGGAATACGGCTTAAAACCAGGTCCAGGTCTAGGACAAGTGCTTTCTGCCATTGAATGGGCCATTGTAAATGGTGAATTAGAGAATGACAAACAAGCGATTGGAGATTTTTTGAGCCGCTATCTTGAAGCCAAAAAGGGGGAAGTATGAGCGATTTTATCGTTGAAAAATTAACCAAGTCCGTCGGGGATAAGACGGTCTTTAAAGATATTTCTTTTATCATTCATGAGCTGGATCGGATTGGACTAATCGGGGTCAATGGGACAGGGAAAACAACTCTCTTAGATGTTTTGTCGGGTCGTGCAGGCTATGACGGAGATCGTTCTCCTTTTTCTGCAAAGAATGACTATAAGATTGGTTATCTGACCCAAGAACCTCAATTTGATGATAGCAAAACTGTCCTTGATACAGTCTTGTCAGAGGATGTGAAAGAGCTCCAATTGATTCGTCAGTATGAATTGTTGACGAGCCAGTACGATGAAAGTCAGCAAGCGAAACTGGAAAAAGTCATGGCGGAGATGGACTCTCTCAATGCTTGGGAAATCGAAAGCCAAGTCAAAACAGTCCTGACCAAGCTGGGGATTCAGGATTTGTCTGCTAAGGTGGGGAGTTTGTCTGGTGGACTGCGACGCCGTGTCCAGCTAGCACAGGTTCTCTTGGGAGACCATGATTTGTTGCTGTTAGATGAGCCGACCAACCATCTGGATATTGATACCATCGAATGGTTGACTAACTTCTTGAAGAACTCTAAGAAAACCGTACTTTTCATCACCCATGACCGTTATTTCTTGGACAATATTTCGACTCGTATTTTCGAATTGGATCGTGGCGGTCTAATCGAATACCAAGGAAATTATCAGGATTACGTTCGCTTAAAAGCTGAGCAGGACGAACGGGATGCGGCTCTTCTTCACAAGAAGCAACAACTCTATAAGCAAGAACTGACCTGGATGCGTCGCCAACCGCAGGCGCGTGCTACCAAGCAACAGGCTCGGATCAATCGTTTCCACGACCTCAAAAAGGACCTATCTCACCAGGTTACAGAAACAGATCTAGAAATGTCCTTTGAAACCAGTCGAATCGGTAAGAAAGTCATTGAATTTCAAGATGTCGATTTCGCCTATGATCAAGGACCGATTCTGCAGCAGTTTAATCTTTTGGTTCAAAACAAGGATCGAATTGGTATTGTAGGAGATAATGGAGTCGGGAAGTCAACCTTGCTCAACCTCATTGCTGGAAAACTTCAACCGACTGCTGGGAAGGTCATTATCGGAGAAACGGTACGGATTGCCTACTTCTCCCAGCAGATCGAAGGCTTGGATGAAAACAAGCGGATGATTAACTTCCTGCAAGAAGTTGCGGAAGAAGTCAAGACCAGCGCAGGGACTACATCAATTGCCGAATTGTTGGAGCAATTTCTCTTCCCTCGTTCGACCCACGGCACTTTGATTGAGAAACTATCCGGTGGTGAGAAGAAACGCTTGTATCTCTTGAAGCTCCTCATCGAAAAACCAAATGTCTTGCTCTTGGATGAGCCAACCAATGATTTGGATATCGCGACCTTGACAGTGTTAGAGAACTTCCTACAAGGATTCGGCGGTCCGGTCATCACGGTTAGTCATGACCGTTATTTCCTAGACAAGGTTGCTTCTAAGATTCTAGCTTTTGAAAATGGTGGCGTTCGTGAATTCTTTGGGAATTATACGGATTACCTAGATGAGAAAAAGTTTGAGCTAGAAATGGTTGCTGAAAGTAGCAAGCCTGAAAAAGAAAAGGTGGTCAAAGTCCGAGAAGAAAAGAAACGGATGAGCTACCAGGAAAAGCAGGAGTGGGCGATTATTGAGAATGAGATCGAAGAGATTGAAAACAAGATTGCGACCATCGAGGATGAGATGAATGAGAATGGTTCTGACTTCGGTAAGTTGGCCAGTCTCCAGCGTCAGATGGATGAAGAAAACGAGCGACTCATATCCAAGTACGAACGCTATGAGTACTTGAGTGAGTTGGCAGAAAACTAAAGGAGGAAGGATGCACCATATTAGTAAATACAGTCTTTTGCTGTCATCATTTTTATTCTGTGGCATTGGTTTTGTTCTTTTTGTAAATCCAATCGAAAAAATTGCCACCTTTAGTTGGTTGATTTCTCTGGGCTTTTTCTTGATTTCAGTTTCGCGTTTGTCGCGTTACTATCGTCTACGGGCTCAAGCGACCTTGTCAGATCCTTATTTATTCCAGAGTGCTGTCTCGCTGGTCTTTGCAGTCTATCTCTTGCTATATGGCTACAAGACCTTGCCAATTGTCTTTCCGATCACACTCGGTATTTGGCTCTTGTATAAGTCTGCCTTGAGTTTGAAAAAGGCCCATTACCTATCCAAACGATCTGAAGAATTGTCCAAGAAGTTTACTTTTTGGGGCCTGATTGAGCTGTTTATAGGTTTATTTCTTATTGTCAGTCCTTTGTCCATTAGTATCTTCCTCTTGCATATTTTGGGCTTGTTTTTCTTCGTGATTGGGGTCCAATCTTTGAGGCTCTTTTTAAAACTTCATAACGAGGAGTAAAGAACTCCTGTCTGTGTTTTTGCAGACAGGTTCTTTTTTTGTAAATGAAATTGAGAGAATTCTTGAAAAACAATTGAAACCCTTTTCACATTTTGGTATACTAGTGTCAAGAGAATAGGAACAAAGGAGTGTAAAATGTCCAAAAAAATTATTGGTATTGACTTAGGCGGAACATCTGTCAAATTTGCCATTTTGACGCAAGAAGGAGAGATTCAAGAGAAGTGGTCTATCAAGACCAACATCCTTGACGAAGGAAGCCACATCGTTCCTGATATCATCGCTTCCATCAAACACCACTTGGAGTTGTTAAACTTATCCGCAGAAGATTTTATTGGAATTGGGATGGGTTCTCCTGGTGCAGTGGATCGCTTCGAAGGAACGGTCGTTGGAGCATACAACCTCAACTGGAAAACCGTACAACCCATCAAGAAAGATATTGAATCTGCCTTGGGAATTCCTTTCTTCATCGATAATGATGCCAACGTAGCTGCCCTTGGGGAACGCTGGAAAGGTGCCGGTGAAAATCAACCAGATGTCGTCTTCATGACACTTGGAACTGGTGTTGGTGGCGGTATCGTTGCGGAAGGAAAACTCTTGCACGGTGCTGGTGGTGTAGCTGGTGAGCTAGGCCATATCACAGTAGACTTTGATCGTCCGTTTGATTGTACCTGTGGTAAGAAAGGTTGCTTGGAAACAGTTGCTTCAGCGACTGGTATTGTCAATTTGACTCGTCGCTATTCAGATGAATATGCAGGAGATGCGACCTTGAAACGTCTCATTGATGATGGTGAAGAAGTTACAGCTAAGACAGTCTTTGATCTTGCTAAAGATGGAGATGAGTTGGCCTTGATTGTCTACCGTCATTTCTCTCAATACCTCGGTATCGCTTGTGCCAACATCGCTAGCGTCTTGAACCCAGCGAACATTGTCATTGGTGGTGGTGTATCAGCAGCAGGCCAATTCCTCCTGGATGGGGTTCAAAAGGTCTTTGATGAAAATACCTTCCCACAAGTTCGTACGTCAACCCAATTGGTGCTTGCTAATCTTGGAAATGATGCAGGAGTTATTGGGGCTGCGTCACTTGTCCTACAATAGAATTTATTTGAAAGAGGCTGGGCAAAAAATGTCCAGCCTTTGATGTTTGATAGTAATAGCAGCAAGACGCAGTGGTTGATTGCTCAAAGCACTGCTTTGAGGTGGCGGATTGAACTTGCGAAACAAGTGTCCTAAGTCTTTGTACGCTTTTTAAGCTTCAAAGATGAGCTTTGATGACGGAAACAATGTTTCCTTTATTCGCAACCTCCAACAGTCTCCCAGACTGTTGGAGCTATACGGGGGTGGGAAGATTGAAAAGGTTTGGGGAACCTTTTCAACTCTATTTATAGTAAGAAGTTCTTTCCCACTTCCTTTTTATTTATACTGTGTTATAATGTAGGTATTACAGTATTTAAGGAGATTGAATGACAAAAGCAGATATCCTTTTTAAAGAAAATATTCGAAGAATTATGGAAGAAGGCGTCTGGTCTGAGCAAGCTCGCCCCAAGTACAAGGATGGCACAACCGCCAACTCCAAGTACATCACTGGGGCTTTTATGGAGTTTGATTTGGCCAAGGGCGAGTTCCCGATTACGACTCTTCGTCCTATTGCCATAAAGTCCGCCATCAAGGAAATGCTCTGGATCTACCAGGATCAGTCCAATAGTTTGGAGCTCCTAAATGATAAGTACCAGGTCCGCTACTGGAATGATTGGGAAGTGGGAGACACGGGAACGATTGGTGAACGCTATGGTGCTGTCGTTAAAAAGCACGACATCATCAACAAGATTCTCAAACAGCTGGAAGCCAATCCTTGGAATCGTCGCAATATCATTTCCCTCTGGGATTACCAAGCTTTTGAAGAGTCAGAAGGGCTCCTGCCTTGTGCTTTTCAAACCATGTTTGATGTTCGGCGTGTTGATGGGGAAATCTATCTGGATGCAACTCTGACCCAACGTTCGAATGATATGTTGGTAGCGCACCATATAAATGCCATGCAGTATGTGGCCCTTCAGATGATGATTGCCAAGCACTTTGGCTGGAAGGTTGGCAAGTTCTTTTACTTCATCAACAATCTCCACATCTATGATAACCAATTCGAACAGGCAGAGGAATTGCTCCGGCGTGAGCCCTCTGATTGCCAGCCTCGTCTGGTCTTGAATGTTCCAGATGGCACTAATTTCTTCGGAATCAAAGCTGAGGATTTTGTACTGGAGGACTATGATCCTGTCAAACCTCAGTTGAAGTTTGATTTGGCAATTTAGAAATGCTACTTAGCACAAACACTATATAATTAGGAAGAAAGTTTGTCGTTTTTCATAAAAATGAATCCTACTTCCTATTTTTAAAATCTACCGGTTAGTAATATCATCAAATTTTTAAAAAATGACTTGTTTTTCAAGACATTTCGTTTTGATATTTTAAATTAATCTGATAGAATATTTAAGGTCCCCAATTGTCAAGTCAAGTGCAACAAAGTCATTCCTCTGATTAAGCGAGTGTTCTTCCAGCTGTTTGAGCTAGCT
>NZ_JAHZQQ010000049.1 GCF_019930045.1 Streptococcus australis
TGTGTGAATACTTACAGTTTACCCCAATGAAACGCTATGAGTTTTTTTGTTGCACTATATTTTACAATTTATCAATTCAAAATATTCAGGTGATTAATGCCTTAGTAGAAGGAAATGGCCAAGCAGTTAACCTTGATCCGTCTATGTTATCATCGAATCCAGTCTATACAGTCAGGGATGCTCTCTTATCCTCCCCCTACCAAGCAAGTGTTATTTTCTTACCAATCTTGGTTTCACTTGTTTATTCAACCCATTACCAATTTGGTAATGATAATTTTACTCAGTTATTGATCCCAAACTGGAAAGTTCGTCTTACTGGGTTTATGGCAAGTTCGATTGTCTTATCGTTACTTTCTACTTTAATAATTTCTATAGTAAATGCTGTTATCTTACTCATTTTTCTAGATTCAACTTTAAAGAATTATTTAGAATTGACTTTGTTCTTAGATGTTACGGTAAGAGTTATGATATTTGCAATCGTTCTTACTTTATTAGCTTTACTTTTCGTAATAGTAACGAAAAAATCAATGACTTCATTAATTGCAGATGTTTTATTATTGGTAATCAGTTTATCAGGTATTCTAAGAGGAATTTCCTCTAAAATAGAAAATCTATTGCCTTTGATTGGAGCAAAATCATTTGCTTTTGGCCGAATTGAAGGGACTCAAACGAGTCAATTGTATGGATTTACACTTTTAGTAGTAGAAGGGATCTTGTTCTTGGTGTTCATAATGGTTGTAGAAAAGATTCGAATGGGGAGGAAGAATGGCAAAAGTATTTTTCAGTCTTATCGTCAAAAAATATAGTTTAAAACCCGTGAAGTACCAGATAACCATACAGTCATTTTTGATAGGTTTTGTGTGTCTCTTAAGTATTTTACCAGTTGCAATCAATGGTACAATTGTAGAATTATCTTTAAAGCAAGCTCTTGTTTTTGCATCAATGCTCTCTGTTGGTATTGGGAGTGTTAATGCATTTGTAGAGTTACAATCACACGAAACAAAACTAGTTTATTTGGTAAGTGGAAAAAGGATCTTAAGTTCAATTCGGATCCTGTTCGTAGAGTTATGTGATGTAGTACTACAATCAACCTTATATTTCATTGTACTGCTTATATGGTTTCATTTTTTTAGTAGCGAAAATGGTGTCAGTTTAGAAATTTTCAGTTTCTATTTGATTGGCTCCATCCAATACTTTTTGATTTCTTACTTCTTAAGTTATTTTTTCAAAAGTCCAATGGGGAGTTTAGCTATTTTGCTACTATTTCCTATTTTGGTACAACCATTCATAGAAAGAGTAGTGGAACCATTGACTAGTTATCTATTTTATAATATTGTTGCGGATACCATATTAGGTAGTGCTTCCAATTTGCAACTCTGTATTTACGTTTTTGGACTTGTAAGTTCACTTGGAGCAACTCTCTACCTCTTGGTAAGGAACCAAGAAGTTAAGTAGTAAATAAAAATGATACTGATGAGCGAACCTTGCTAATTTTGTAAATCAATGAGATTGATGTTAATTACGTATTTCATGGTTTTAGAATAAAAGACAAGACTTTCGAAGTAATTGCGAGAGTCTTGTTTAGTTTCCATGCTAATGCGTGTCTAATTAATGATGTTGTAATTCGGACATATCCCGATTTAACGGATCATTTTATAACATGTTGTCTTCCCTCTTCATTCCTCATCTCAGAGAATTCTAGTGATTTATGGTAAAATAAGGTCTATATATGTGAGGACAAAGAGATGATTAATCGAATTACAGATAACAAATTTAAACTTGTATCCAAATACCAACCTTCTGGGGACCAACCACAGGCCATTGAACAGTTGGTGGATAACATCGAGGGTGGTGAGAAGGCACAAATCCTGATGGGAGCGACTGGTACGGGGAAGACCTATGCCATGAGCCAGGTCATCGCCCAGGTCAATAAGCCGACCTTGGTCATTGCCCACAATAAGACACTAGCAGGCCAGCTCTATGGGGAGTTCAAAGAATTCTTTCCAGAGAATGCGGTTGAGTATTTTGTTTCCTACTATGATTACTACCAGCCAGAAGCCTATGTGCCGTCGAGCGATACCTATATCGAAAAAGATAGCTCGGTCAATGATGAGATTGATAAGCTTCGTCACTCAGCAACCTCAGCCCTCTTAGAGCGCAATGACGTCATTGTAGTTGCGTCTGTTTCATGTATCTATGGGTTGGGTTCTCCCAAAGAATACTCGGATAGCGTGGTGAGCCTTCGCCCAGGTCTTGAGATTTCTCGCGATAAACTGCTGAACGACCTGGTGGATATCCAGTTTGAGCGCAATGACATTGATTTCCAACGGGGGAAATTCCGTGTCCGTGGGGATGTGGTCGAGATTTTCCCAGCTTCGCGTGATGAACATGCTTTCAGGGTGGAGTTTTTCGGGGATGAGATTGAGCGGATTCGTGAGATTGAAGCTTTGACCGGCCAGGTTCTAGGAGATGTGGACCACTTAGCGATCTTCCCAGCCACTCACTTCGTGACCAATGACGACCATATGGAAGTGGCCATTGCCAAGATTCAGGCTGAACTGGAAGAGCAGTTAAAGGTCTTTGAAAAAGAAGGCAAGCTCTTGGAAGCCCAACGATTGAAACAACGGACTGAGTATGACATTGAAATGTTGCGAGAGATGGGCTACACTAATGGCGTAGAAAACTACTCCCGTCATATGGATGGCCGGAGTGAGGGAGAGCCACCATACACCCTTCTTGACTTCTTTCCTGAAGATTTCCTCATCATGATCGATGAAAGCCACATGACCATGGGCCAAATCAAGGGTATGTACAATGGAGACCGCTCACGCAAGGAGATGTTGGTCAACTATGGTTTCCGTTTGCCATCTGCCTTGGACAACCGGCCACTGCGTCGTGAAGAGTTTGAAAGCCATGTCCACCAGATTGTCTATGTGTCAGCGACACCAGGTGACTATGAGATGGAACAGACGGATACCGTGATCGAGCAGATTATTCGTCCGACTGGTCTTCTAGATCCCGAGGTGGAAGTGCGTCCGACCATGGGACAAATGGACGATCTCTTGGGTGAGATCAATGCGCGTGTAGAACGTGGAGAGCGGACTTTTGTTACCACCCTGACCAAGAAGATGGCAGAAGACTTGACTGACTACTTTAAAGAAATGGGTGTCAAGGTCAAATACATGCACTCGGATATTAAGACCTTAGAGCGGACAGAAATCATCCGTGATTTGCGTCTGGGTGTTTTTGATGTCTTGGTCGGAATCAACCTGCTTCGGGAAGGGATAGATGTACCAGAAGTCAGTCTGGTTGCCATTCTCGATGCGGATAAGGAAGGTTTCCTTCGTAATGAACGCGGACTGATTCAGACCATCGGTCGTGCTGCCCGTAATAGTGAGGGACATGTGATCATGTATGCGGACACCATGACCCAGTCTATGCAACGTGCGATTGATGAAACAGCCCGTCGTCGTCAGATTCAGAAGGCTTATAATGAAGAGCATGGCATTGTCCCACAAACCATCAAGAAGGAAATCCGAGATCTTATTTCTGTTACTAAGGCTGTGGCCAAGGAAGAAGACAAGGAAGTGGACATTACCAGTCTCAACCGCCAAGAGCGCAAAGAACTGGTCAAGAAACTGCAAGGTCAAATGCAAGAAGCTGTCGAAGTGCTTGATTTCGAGCTGGCAGCCCAAATCCGCGATATGATGTTGGAAGTCAAGGCCTTGGATTGAGGGATAAATATGATCGATTTAAGAAAACTAATAGAAGAAGATTTGGTGCCTTTGTGGGAAATTGCTTATTCACAATCTAATCCAAATTGGAAGCAGTATGACGCTCCCTATTATGACGATTATCAGTATTTTCCTAATTTTCAAGAATTTAAACTACAAAAATTAGAATCCACTCTAAACAACTCAAATCGCCTTGGTATTTTTGTTGATGATAAACTAGTTGGGACTGTTTCGCGCTACTGGGTATGTAAAGAAACAAGATGGATGGAATTGGGAATTTGTATTTATGATAACAAATTTTGGAACTCTGGAATTGGAAAAGCTGCTATGCTACAGTGGATAGATCGGACATTTCAGGATTACTTGGAGTTGGAGCATCTTGGTTTAACAACTTGGTCAGGAAATTTTGGTATGATGAAATTGGCTGAAAAATTAAGAATGAAAAAAGAAGCTCATATTCCAAAAGTTCGTTATTATCAAGGTGTTTATTATGATAGTATTAAATACGGCATTTTGAGAGAAGAATGGGAGGAAGCAAATGGTCATCACTGTCAAACAGATGGAAACACCTGAAGAGATAGAAGGAAAATCTCTCGTTCATTGGCAAACGTGGAGAGAGGCTTATGACGATCTTTTACCCGCGGATTTTCAGGAGACGATGACATTAGAAAAATGTCGATTCTTTAGTCAAAAATATCCAGAAAATACCTTGATTGCGATGGATGGAAAGAAGGTCGTTGGATTTATCAGCTATGGAAATTACCGTGATGAGACCATTCAAGCTGGTGAAATCATTGCCTTATATGTTTTAAAAGATTACTATGGAAAAGGTGTGAGTAAACAGTTAATGCATGCTGCATTTGTTGCTCTTGATCCATTCTCTGAAATTTATTTATGGGTATTGAAAGAGAATAAGCGAGCTATTGCTTTCTATCAAAAAATGGGTTTTACTTTTGATGGCCAAGAACAAATACTTAAACTTGGAAAACCTGTTAAGGAATTGCGGATGATATGTTCTTCAAATAAAAATTCCTAAAGGACGTATCTATCAATCTTTGAACCATTATCAATTAATCAAGTAAAAAGAATGAAAGAGATTGAACAAAAAAAGACTTGAAGGAGAATACGAATGAAAATTTTAGTAATCAATGGGCATCCTGATAAGGAAAGTTACTGTCAGGCTATTTTTCAAACCATTGTCGAAAATATTGACTCAGGTCGCCATGAACTTGAAGTCATCAACCTTAATGAAGAGGACTTTGATCCTGTTTTACGTTATGGCTATCGAAAGCGGATGGAAGAAGATTCGTTTATCCTTCGTTCTCAAGAATGGATCCAGTGGGCGGATCACCTGATCTTTGTCTATCCCATCTGGTGGAGTAGTATGCCGAGCCTTATGAAGGGCTGGATTGACCGGGTCTTTACACCAGGGATTGCCTACTCGGCCAATGATCAAGGAAGCTTCATCTGGAATTACCTTAGAGGCAAGCAATTCAAGAAGTTGCTTAAAGGCAAAACCGCCAGTATTTATGCGACCTCCATGGCGCCTACTTGGTGGTACAAGATCTTTTCAGGCCCTCTCAACATTCCTGATAGTTATGGTATCTCCGTTTTGAAAAATGCCGTCTTGAACCACTGTGGGATTAAAACCAAGCGCGTCTGCATTTTGGGTGAAGTCGGCCGCGATGTGAATACCGCTAGTATGCGGAAACAGCATCTCCAAAAGGTAGCAGTAGAAGTCAAGAAACTTTGATCAGAGATGGGTTACTACTGATAAGTTAGAGTCTTTAGTTGTATTTTGATTGGCTTTTGGTTAAACTATTACATAATCTATAAAACATAGGAATGATTCCATATGCTACTTTTTATCTATATGATCTATGTCATTTATTCACTATCAAAAATGAAAAGAGAAGGAAAAAGAGTCTCAATTTTCACTAAGTTGATTGTTTACGGCTTATTGATACTCTCTTCGTTTATGCTCTATTTCAGTTTATTGTCATTTTTATTTAGCCCGTTGCCATTTTTTGGCTTTCTAGCTACTCTTGCTATTGGTGGTATGATGCTATCTCTGAAAATAGTCATTGCCCTTGCTTTACTTTTGTTATCGCTCAGCCTATTCTTAGATAGTAAAAATAGTGATCCAGATACGCCTCTAATTGATCATTGGCTTCGATTAGGTGTTCATATCCTATTGATCATTATTTAAGGCAAGAACGTTTTTCGTTTTCATTTACAACTGGTATCCCTTCTATCGGACACAAATAGTCAGTTGGAAGAATGTCGAGGGGGGCTACTTTTTAGTCTCTTTGCTAGCCTGATCCTGGTATTATTCATTGAGTTGTTCTTTAGCAGTGATGTCATGGTTCGGTAACGATTCACTCGGAGTATTATTTAAAAGAGAAGTCAATTGTCTTTCAGAGAGGCTCTCTTTTGGATGCCTATGATGAATACCATGAGCTGGTAAATCCCTTTGTGATGAAAAAGAGATAAAGAAAAAAGTTTATATTGATTAATTGTCAATATCATAGAAAGGAAATATATGTCACGTACAACGCCTACTATACTGTGCAATCTTTGCATGGTCGAAGATCTTGAAAATGGGAAAGTAGTCCTCCAATACCGCTCACCTGAAAAGACTCACTGGGCTGGCTATGCTTTTCCAGGTGGCCACATTGAAGAAGGAGAAAGTTTGGTAGAATCCGTCATTCGTGAAGTCTACGAAGAGACAGGACTGACAATTGCAGATCCAAAACTGGTCGCAGTCAAAGACTGGGAGCCAGATGAGGGAGGCCGCTATATTGTCTTTTGCTACAAGGCAACAAGATTCGCAGGTCAGCTCAGATCGTCTGAAGAAGGAGAAGTTTCTTGGGTTGAGAAGGACCAATTAGAAAAGTTGGACTTGTCCTACGACATGCTTCCTCTGCTGGAAGTGATGGAAGACCCAGATTTATCCGAGTACTATTATCGCAAACGGACAGATGATGGTTGGGAAAAATTTCGCTATTAAGGAGTTAGGTAACACTAGCTCTTTTCTTATTCTTGTAAGAAGTGGAAAAAAATAGTATGATGGAAGAGTTTAGGAATACCTTATATAGCGGGAAGAGGTTTTAACATGAAGGATTTTCACTTTGATGCCATTGCAGCATTTGAAAATTACGAGATCGAAACCATGAGAGATGGCCATGTCATTGTGACAACTAAGGTGGTCGAATCGTCACTTAATTATTATGGAAACGCGCACGGTGGCTATCTCTTTACCTTGTGTGACCAGATCAGTGGCTTGGTCGTGATTTCACAGGGAGTAGATGGTGTGACCTTGCAGTCTTCCATCAATTATTTGAAAGCAGGGCGCCTAGGAGATATCCTCACGATTCACGGGGAATGTGTCCACAGTGGGCGGACAACTCGGGTTGTCGATGTCGATATCTCCAATCAGGAAGGTGTCAATGTCTGTAAAGCCACCTTTACCATGTTTGTAACGGGAGAAAGAGATGAATCAGCAAAAGTACGCATTTAAAAACTATATTTTTGATTTTTATGGAACCTTGGTCGATATCGAAACCGATGAGTCGAGTCCAGTCTTGTGGGAGACCATGGCCCAAATCTACCAATCCTATGGTGCTTATTATACAGGGGAAAGCCTGCAAGCACGCTATAAGGAGTTGGTGAAGCAAGCTGAGGAAAGTATCGCTAAGGAAAAACAAGTCACTTATCCGGAGATTGACTTGACCGTGATCTTTGTTCAGCTTTATCTAGAAAGTCATCCAACAGGAGCCAGTGTCCATCATCTCAAAGAGTGGGGGCGTTTGATTGCACGAACCTTCCGTGTTCTCTCTCGCAAACGCTTGGAGCTTTACCCACACACGAAAGAAGTCTTAGAAGATATGAAAGCTGCTGGTTGTCGGATCTACCTATTATCCAATGCGCAAGCGGACTTTACCAACCCAGAGATTGATTTGGTCGGCTTGAGAGAGATTTTCCATGATATTTATCTGTCGTCAGATGCTGGAGTTCGAAAACCTCAGTCCGAATTTCTCGTGAAAGTGATCAAAGAACACCAGTTGAATCCTGATAAAACGGTTATAGTAGGGAATGACTTCACTACAGATGTAGCTGTAGCGAAAAGTATTGGTATGCAAAGTATCTTGATCAATACCTTCCCATACTCTGAAGAAGAACTACGAGATAGGAGTCAAGCAGGAGTACGCGTGGTTCGAGGCATTCAAGAATTACAAGAAGATTAAAGGTTATTATCGATTCTAGGAGGTCGAGTTGCCTCCTCTTTTGTACAAAATGCTAGAGTTGAGCAGTATTTGTCAAAACGTCCCTTTCATGGTATACTATGGGAGTTAATTTTGCTAAGGAGATTGAAATGAATAACTTACCAAACTGTCCAAAATGTCATTCAGAATATGTCTATGAGGATGGAGCCCTCTTGGTCTGTCCAGAATGTGCTTATGAATGGAACCCAGCTGAAGTCGTTGAAGAAGATGGTGTCGTTGCGATTGATGCCAATGGAAACAAATTGGCTGATGGGGATACTGTCACCTTAATCAAAGACTTGAAAGTCAAGGGTGCACCAAAAGATTTGAAACAAGGAACGCGCGTGAAAAACATTCGCATTGTTGAAGGCGACCACAACATTGATTGTAAGATTGATGGATTTGGCGCAATGAAACTCAAATCAGAATTTGTGAAGAAGATCTAAGAATAAGAAGAAGGGCTTAGCCCTTTTCTTTCAGGAGGATACTATGAAATTCAAACTATTGTTTAGCTATCGTTTTCTATTGTTTATCTTGAGTGTAATCGGCGTTTATTTGCAACTGACCAAGCATGGTGGCTTTGGGATGATGCTCTATTACACCATTTTGTCCAACATGTTGGTCATGTTCTTTATGGGGGACATGGTCTGGCGCATGCTTCGTGGTCGTTCGACCCAGACTCAGGGCTATCTTCGCTTAAAGGGCGGTGTCACCATGTCTATTATGATCACCTGTGTCATCTACCACTTTATGCTAGCACCCATCGCGACACCTGAGAAGTTTTACCGCTTGGAAAACTTCCTCTGTCACTACATTGTTCCTTTGATGTTCTTCTTTGACACCCTGGTGATTGATAAACCGAAACAATACCGTAAGTCGGATCCATTAGCTTGGACTGTGCTTCCCTTGCTCTATATGGTCTTTGCCCTTCTCAACGGTTTGGTCCTTAAGTGGCCAGTACCAGGGGCAAAAGACAGTCCTTTCCCTTATTTCTTTATCAATGTCAATCGTTTTGGTTGGCTCTATGTGGTCAAGATGGCGAGCATCATTTTTGTTGCTTATTTACTAGCTGGATGTGGCTTGTTTGCCTTGAAGAAGATTGGGAAAAAAGGAACAGATCATCATTAAATAAAAGATTTGTGGATGTAAATCCGAACATTCGTAGAAAATAATGAGTTTTTTCTTGCATCCCACTATAAACTGTGATATAGTATGGATAATTAAATAGTCCTTTAATCCTGTCCCGTGAGGCAGGCAAGGAGTCTGATCAAAATAAGGGGTGAACTAGATGCGTTCTAGGTCTTATCTCTTGATATTTTTCTGAAGCCTCCTTGAAAAGGGAGGCTTTTTTCTATCAATTAGGAGGAAAAGATGAAGATCAAAGAAGTCGTTGATGATCTGACCATGAAGCGAGCGATTACTCGCATCACGTATGAAATCATCGAACGGAATAAGGATCTGAGCCAAATTGTTTTGGTAGGGATCAAAACTCGTGGCGTTTTCATTGCCAATCGCATTAAAGAACGGTTAGTACAGCTAGAACAAATTGAAGTTCCAGTCTGTGAATTGGATACCAAGCCTTTCCGTGATGATATCAAAGTAACAGAAGATTCAACCGTCTTACCAGTAGATATTACTGGCAAAGATGTCATCCTGATTGATGATGTCCTTTATACAGGTCGGACCATTCGAGCAGCCATCGATAATCTTGTCAGTCGTGGACGTCCATCGCGGGTCAGCCTGGCAGTCCTAGTGGATCGCGGTCATAGAGAATTGCCGATCCGTCCAGATTATGTTGGAAAGAACATTCCAACAAGTCGATCAGAGGAAATCATTGTCGAGATGACTGAGCTAGATGGTCAAGATCGCATCTTGATCGAGGTGAGTGAATAAGGTAGTTTTCAAATCGTCGCTATATACAGGAGTGACTGAGGAAGCTTCCTGTATCGTTTTCACATATGCATATCTTTGGAATGGAGTTACAACATGTCTACAAATCAAATCGCACTTAAAAACCTTGTCTCAATGGAAGCTTTATCAAACGAAGAAGTTATGGCCTTGATTAAGCGTGGTATTGAGTTTAAAAATGGAGCAAAAGCTCATTATGATGAGCAACATATCGTGTCTAACCTCTTCTTTGAGTCGTCAACACGTACGCACAAAGCATTTGAAGTGGCTGAGTTAAAATTAGGTTGTGACCTCCTTGACTTTGATGTGAAAACGAGCTCTGTAAACAAGGGTGAAACTCTCTACGATACCATTTTGACCATGTCAGCTCTCGGAGTTGATATCTGCGTCATCCGTCACCCAGAGGTAGATTACTACAAGCAATTGATTGAAAGTCCAACCATCACAGCCTCAATTGTCAACGGGGGAGATGGATCCGGTCAACACCCAAGCCAAAGTTTGCTAGACTTGATGACCATCTATCAAGAGTTTGGTCACTTTGATGGACTTAAAGTTTGTATTGCTGGTGACTTGGATCATTCACGGGTTGCAAAATCCAATATGCAAATCTTGAAACGCTTGGGAGCAACCCTCTACTTTGCAGGCCCAGACGAATGGAGAAGTGCGGAATTTGAAGATTATGGAACCTTCGTCACTATCGATGAAGTGATCGAAGAGGTCGATGTCATGATGTTCCTTCGTGTGCAACACGAGCGTCATGATTATGAGTCTCTCTTCTCAAAAGAGAACTACCATCGTTTGCATGGCTTGACACAAGAACGCTATGATCGTATGAAAGACACAGCCATCTTGATGCACCCAGCTCCAGTAAACCGTGATGTGGAGATTGCTGACCACTTGGTAGAAGCTCCTAAATCACGCATCGTGGAGCAAATGACCAATGGTGTCTTTGTCCGCATGGCTATCATCGAAGCGGTTTTAGCTGGACGTAAATAATATGTAAAAAAGAAAGGAGAAGTGAGAGAGTCTACAAAAAGGTGGTCTTTTCTCACTTTTCTTTTTGGAGTTTGTAAGGAGAATTTATGGTAAAACGTCTCTTAGTATTAGAAGATGGGACGGTTTTTGAAGGAACTGGTTTTGGAGCTGATACCTATGTCAGTGGAGAATTGGTCTTAAATTCTGCCATGACGGGTTATCAGGAGTTGATTACCGACCAGTCCTATAAGGGGCAAATATTAGCCTTTACTTTTCCAGTTATCGGTACAACTGGGATAAACCGAGATGATTATGAATCTATTTTTCCTGGGTGTTTAGCAGTGGTAGTGCACCAATTAGCGAGTCATCCCAGTAATTGGCGCAAACAATTATCCTTAGATGCTTACCTGAAGAAACACAATATTCCAGGGATCCAAGGAGTCGATACTCGAAAGCTGGCTAAAATTGTCACTGAACATGGAAGTATCAAGGCTACAGTGGTCAATGAGGGGGATGCGATCGAGCATATCTTGGATCAGCTCCGGGCAACTGTCTTGCCTTTTGACCAAGTCCGCCAGGTGTCGACCAAAACCCCCTATGCTGCACCAGGGTTTGGGAAGAGTATCGTCTTGATCGACTTGGGCTTACGGCATTCCGTTTTGCGTCAATTGATTGCACGAGGTTGTAACGTCACGGTCGTTCCTTATTCTATTAAATTGAAGGAATTAAAGGATTTGCAGCCGGATGGCATTATTCTATCCAGTGGTCCAGGGAATCCTCATCATATCGATGGTATTTGCCAGGTCATTGCTAAAATCGATCCTCATATTCCAATTATGGGAATCGGCTTGGGGGCAGAATTGCTGGCCCTTGCCCACGGGGGAAGCCTCACCAAACTAAAAAGTCCTCATCGAGGACTTAACATTCCTGTAAAAGAAGTTGCTACTGGAAAAGTCGAAATCACTAGCCAGAATCATCAGTACAACATCGAGCGTGATACTCTTCCACGAGATTTTCTGATCACCCATGAGGAGCTTCATGATCACTCTATCGAGGCCTTTCGTCACCGCTATCTTCCCTTGATAGGTGTCCTCTACCATATTGAGTCCAGTCCAGGACCAAGGGAAAGTCTTTATTTCTATGATGAATTTATGGATTTGATTGAAAGTAAATTAGACGAAAGAAGGGAGGAGTTATGGTCATGAATCAAGTAACGCTGTTGTGTGCAGAATCCTTCAATGATGTCAGTTTGCTTGGAGCACTCACGTCTTGTCCCTTATTAAAAGAACGTGGTTACCAGACAGAAGTCCTCTATTGTGGAGACGAGAACGACATCACCAAAGAAGCAGGAAATGCTGTTTCCGTTATTCGTTTAAAATTGGATAGTCTAAAAGAAGCCCTTCTAGCGACGAAAACCAAAAATTTACTACTGTCATTTGCGGATAAGCAAGTCCTTGGGCTATTATTTCGATTGGAGGAAATTGGGTTTCTCAAGGAACACAAGATCCGTATTCTAGGAACTTCGCTTAGACAGTACCGTACCTTTTACCACCAGGCAGACCAAAAGTCTTTTCTACAGGACTTAGGTTATCAAGTTCCTTCCTCATCCTTGGTTTCGACAGTCAGAGAGGCTATTGAGTTTTCGGAGCAGATCCAATTCCCTATTGTTGTTTGGCCGCTTGCCAGCAAGCATGGGCAAGGTCGTCGGATTGCTAATAACTTGGATGATTTATGTGATGCTGTCGAAAAAGGACTAGAAGTATCACCACAGGCTCAGTGTTTGCTGGAGTTTTCAACGGTTGGTTTCAAGGAGTTGGAATACATCGTTGTCCGAGATCGTCAGGATAATTATTACCTTGCGGGAAACATTGAGAGCGTCGACCCGGTGGGGATCCACTCCAGTGATTCTTATCAAGTCATCCCTAGTCTGACGCTGACGGATACCGAGCATCAGACCTTGAGAGAGGCAGCATTATCTATTGTCCGGCATTTGAGACTGGTTGGAGCAACTTCCATCAAGTTTGCGCTAGATCCAAAGAGTTACCAATTCTATATTCTTGAGGTCAATCCATTTGCTTCGGATTCCTTCTCGACCATGTCCATGGCCTTAGGTTATTCGATTTACCACCAGGCCTTATGCTTAAAGTTAGGCGACCACCTTTTGGACCTTCCTCACCCAACGATGAAGGGTCTTACAGCCCTGTTTGAACCCACTCTAGATCGTATTTTCTTTAAACTACCCGTCTTTCCGATGAAAAAGGTGACAAAAGTTCTCAATACACAAATTCATTCAGTTGGTGCAATTCATGGGTTTGGTACTAGTTTGGAAGAAGCCTATCAGCAAGCCGTTGAAAATTTTGGTTCGGATCAATGGCCTAAGCATATTCTAAAAGAGGTTTCGGACGATGAACTCATCCAACGGATTGCCAAACGAATGCCATATCGCTTCTCATCTATCTTAGAGGCATTTCATAGAGGATTCGAGATGGAAGAAGTGAGTGACCTGAGCCGAATGGATCCGTTTTATCTCCAGTTTTTATATAATCTTTACTTGTATGAGCGACAAGAGAAGGAACAACTATGTCCTGAGCTAAAATTACGTCCTTTGGATTTAACAGCTGGATTCGGTCAAGTTGGCGAAAAGGTTTCTTACTATACTTCGATCTGTGGCGAAGATGAGGCACCAGATTGGAGTCAATGGACCTTATTGCTTGATAAAACTTCACCTGAGGATCAAAGTCAGATTCTTAGACTGATAGATCGCTTGAAGCAGGAGCATGAAAAGGGAAGAAAAGTAGCCCTTCTGACACATCGTCCTTTTGCAGGACATGCAGCAGATACTTGCTTGCGAATCCCTCTTTCAATTTATGAGACTTACCAAGACCAGATTAACAGCCAGTTTGGTCAAGTAGAATATTTGGATGAATAGAATAAGAGCTTCGGTCAAGATAACCGAAGCTCTTTTAGGATAAAAACAAACTGTTTATTATATGATAAATTGTAAAATATAGTGCAACAAAAAAACTCATAGCGTTTCATTGGGGTAAACTGTAAGTATTCA